>NZ_JBIASO010000061.1:0-1447 GCF_042890865.1 Streptomyces sp. NPDC002018 | reverse complement strand
CCATCACCGGCGACCCCACCTACGCCACCGGACCGAAGAGCGGCGGCGCACGCCCCTGGGTCGAATGGAAGAACTGCACCCGGACCACCCCCATCCCCACCTGACCGCCATGCGTCCCTCGCCCCCGCCGCAGAGCGATCCTCATCCGATCGCGGTGCCGGTGACGCCGGCGGAAGGGCGTGTGCGAGCAGATCGGCGGCCCGGTCCGTGGACACCTTCACGGCGAGGGCGAGGGCGTGGGCAGCGCACAGCGCGGCCGGAGCGGGAAGGCCGTCCCGGGGGGCGGCACGGATGACGCCCGCATTGGTGTGGTGCGGGTCAGCACGCGCAGGTGATGGTGCCGGGCGGCGCGGTCAGCGGGTCGGCCGGCCGCTGCTCGACACCGTCCGGTGTCTGCACGGGGAACCCTTCGCGGATCCAGTACTCGATGCCGCCGATCATCTCCTTGACGCGGTAGCCGAGCCGGGTCAGGGCGAGGGCCGAGCGCGTGGCACCGTCGCATCCCGGCCCCCAGCAGTAGGTGATCACCGGGACGGCGGGGTCCAGCAGAGCGGCCGCCCGGACGGCGATGTCGGCGGTGGGCAGGTGCAGGGCCCCGGGGATGTGCGCCTGCTGCCAGCCCGCAACGCCGCGGGAGTCGATCAGGGCGAACCCCGGATGCCCGGACAGCAGGGAAGCACGCACGTCGGAGACGTCGGCCTGGAAGGAGAGCCGCCCCTCGAAGAAGGTGACGGCGGCGTCGGGGTGCGCGGGCGGTACCGCCAGTGCCGCGCTCGTTGCGTTGTTTTCCATGCCCGCAACGCTATGACCGACCGGCACACGCCGGAAGCATCGATCACCGGTGACCGGTTTGATTCACCGGCGATTCCCTGGCAGGTTCGCCGCATGAGCGCTTATTCGCCGGACAGCACCGACATGCGCATCCTGGAAGCCCTGCAAAGCGATGGCCGGGCCAGCTACGCGGAACTCGCCCGGATGGTGTCCATGTCCCCCAGCGCCGTCACCGAACGCGTCCGCCGCCTGGAGGAGACCGGCGTCATCGCCGGCTACTCCGCCGTCGCCGCCCCCGAGCGACTGGGACTCGACATCCTGGCCTTCGTCCGCCTGCGCTACCCCACCAGCAACTACAAGCCCTTCCACGACCTCATCGCCACCACACCCCAGATCATCGAGGCCCACCATGTCACCGGCGACGACTGCTTCATCCTCAAAGTCGTCGCCCGCTCCATGCGCCACCTCGAACAGACCACCGGCCGCATCGCGGGCCTCGGCTCCGTCACCACCACGATCGTCTACTCCAGCCCCTTGAAGAACCGCGCCATCACCGCCACCGCCCTCAACGACTGAACGACCGCTAGGACTTGTCCGGTCGATCATGTGACTGCTTCGTGTGCGGGTCGTTGGTGTGGGCATGGGGCGGGGTGATCTGAGCGATGCTGAGTGGGAG
>NZ_JBIASO010000060.1:0-1449 GCF_042890865.1 Streptomyces sp. NPDC002018 | reverse complement strand
AACCCTCGGAGTCGGAGTGAGTTGCCGACGACGAAGAGGGAGGAGAGGGCCATGGCGGCTCCGGCGATCATGGGGTTGAGGAGTCCGGTGGCGGCGAGGGGGAGGGCGGCGATGTTGTAGGCGAAGGCCCAGAAGAGGTTGGTGTGGATGGTGGTGAGGGTGCGGCGGGCGAGTTGGATGGCGTCGGCTGCGGTGGTGAGGTCGCCGCGGACGAGGGTGAGGTCGCCGGCTTCGATGGCGGCGTCGGTGCCGGTGCCCATGGCGAGGCCGAGGTCGGCCTGGGCGAGGGCGGGGGCGTCGTTGATGCCGTCGCCGACCATGGCGACGGTGTGTCCTTGGGTCTGGAGTTTTTTGATGACGTCGACTTTGTCCTGGGGGAGGACTTCGGCGATGACGTGGTCGGGGTGGATGCCGACGTGGGTGGCGACGGTGGTGGCGACGGTGTGGTTGTCGCCGGTGAGGAGGATGGGGGTGAGGCCGAGGGCGCGGAGGCGGTGGACGGCTTGGGGGCTGGTGTCTTTGATGGCGTCGGCGATTTCGAGGACGGCGTGTGCTTGTCCGTCCCAGGCGACGGTGATGGCGGTGTGTCCTGCTGTTTCGGCGGTTGTTTGGTGGGCTTCGAGGTCGGGGGGGAGGGGGATGTGGTGGGTGGTGAGGAGTTGGGTGCGGCCGGCGAGGACGGTGTGGCCGTCGATGGTGGCCTGGACGCCGAGGCCGGGGTGGTTGGTGAAGTGGTGGGGGGTGGGGAGGGTGCCGAGTTGTCGGGTGGCGGCGGTGGCGATGGCGCGGCCGATGGGGTGTTCGGAGGCGTGTTCCAGGGCTCCGGCCAGGCGTAGTACTTGGGTTTTGTCGGTGTTGTGGGTGGTGTGGATGGCGAGGAGGGTCATGGTGCCGGTGGTGATGGTGCCGGTTTTGTCGAGGACGATGGTGTCGGCGCGGCGGGTGGTTTCGAGGACTTCGGGGCCTTTGATGAGGATGCCGAGTTGGGCGCCGCGTCCGGTGCCGACGAGGAGGGCGGTGGGGGTGGCGAGGCCGAGGGCGCAGGGGCAGGCGATGATGAGGACGGCGACGGCTGCGGTGAAGGCGGTGGTGGGTCCTGCGTGGTTGCCGAGCCAGTAGCCGAGGGTGGCGAGGGCGAGGGTGATGACGGTGGGGACGAAGACGGCGGAGATGCGGTCGGCGAGGCGTTGGGCGGCGGCTTTGCCGTTCTGGGCGTCTTCGACCATGCGGGCCATGCGGGCGAGTTGGGTGTCGGCGCCGATGCGGGTGGCCTGGATGACGAGGCGGCCGCCGGCGTTGAGGGTGGCGCCGGTGACGGGGTCGCCGGGGGTGACGTCGACGGGGAGGGATTCGCCGGTGAGCATGGAGGCGTCGATGGCGGAGGTGCCTTCGACGACGGTGCCGTCGGTGGCGATTTTTTCGCCGGGGCGGACGAGGAAGTGGTCGCCG
>NZ_JBIASO010000059.1:0-1450 GCF_042890865.1 Streptomyces sp. NPDC002018 | reverse complement strand
CTAGTAGTGCTTGGTCATGTTGGTGCGAGGTCTGGCATGTCGCGGTGACAGGTGGGGCAGGCGCCGGTCCAGATCGCGAGGAGTATCTGCAGTTCGCGGACGACTCGGTAGAGGCTCAGGCCGACGCCGTCTCTTTTGGGGATCGGCTCAGCCGTTGCAGGGTGCAGAAGGCGTGGGCGACCGAGACGAGGGTGACGTGATGGTGCCAGCCTGGCCAGGTCCGGCCTTCGAAGTGGGCCAGGCCCAGGGCCTGTTTCATCTCGCGGTAATCGTTCTCGATGCGCCAGCGGAGCTTCGCGGTGCGCACGAGGACGGGCAGCGGGGTGGTCTCGGGCAGGTTGGAGAGCCAGAACTTCACGGGCTCGCCCTGGTCGGCGGGCCATTCGGCCAGCAGCCAGCGGACCGGAAGCTCCGTGGCGGCCGTGGCCTTGCAGATCTCACGTCCGGCGGGCCGGATCCGCAGGGCCACGAAGCGCGAGTACATGCGTCTGTGCCCGCTCCGGCCGCTGCCGGGCCGCGATCCCTCCCGCCACTGCACCGGCCGTGCGGCGCGTTTCCCGGCCGCGATGACCAGGCTCTTCACAGTCTGCGCCGACTCGGGGTAGGCCGGGACCGGCCGTCGTCCCCGGCCCGTGCAGGCGGGGATGCAGGGCTGGGCGTCCTCGGGTTGCGCGGTGGTCGTGGTCGAGATTCCCACTACGTAGTCGAGACCGCGTTCTTCCAGGCCGAGCCGGAAGGCGGCGGTGTCCCCGTAGCCGCCGTCGGCGATGACCTGGGGCACATCGATGCCCCAGGACCGCGTCTCGTCGATCATGTCGAGGGCCAGCTGCCACTTCTCGACATGACCCACCTCGGCGGGGATGGCGCATCTGGCACGGCGGCCGACCTTGGCCGGATCGGCTTTCGGCGACGCGGGATCCCAGCTCCCGGGCAGGAACAGACGCCAGTTCACCGCCGCCGAGGCACCGTCGGAAGCCAGGTGCAGTGAGACGCCGGCCTGGCAGTTGGTGACCTTGCCCGCGGTGCCGGTGTACTGCCGGGTCACACACGCGGACGCGTCCCCGTCCTTGAGGAACCCGGTGTCATCGATGACGAGCGCGGTCGGCTTGACGACCGGCTGCATCCGCCAGGCCAGACGGGCCCGCACATGCGCCGCATCCCACGGGCTGGACGTGATGAAGTGCGCCAGGGCCTGCCGGTTCCCGTCCTCGCCCAGGCGGGCGGCCATCGGCTCCACCGACTTGCGCCCGCCGTCCAGCAGCAGGCCCCGCAGATACACGCTGCCCCACCGTCGCTGATCCGCCCGCGCGAACGGCTCGAACATCTCCGCCGCGAAGTCCTCCAGATCACACCGGACCGCAGCCAACTCCTCACCCAGCACACCCGATCAACGACACGACCGATCAAGAAGACACGCCATCACGGAAGGCACATGACCAAGCCCTACTAG
>NZ_JBIASO010000058.1:0-1548 GCF_042890865.1 Streptomyces sp. NPDC002018 | reverse complement strand
GGGGGGTGCCTCTATGTCTTTCGTCAAGGCGGCCCTGTGGTTTTGAGGTAGTTCGGGCTTGCTGGGGTCATGCGGTGAGTTGGATGTCTTTGGGGTCCCGGGGTTGGTAGAAGGTGCCGTCGCGGAGCATGGCGAACAGGACGCTGATGCGTTGGCGGGCGAGGCGGAGGAGGGCTTGGGTGTGGGTTTTGCCGCGGGCCCGTTGTCTGTCGTAGTAGGTGCGGGAGGCGGGATCGGCGTTCATGCAGGCGAAGGCGGAGAGGAACATGGCGCGTTTGAGCTGCCGGTTCCCGCCTCTGGGAGCGTGTTCGCCGTGGATCGAGGTGCCGGACTGTCTGGTGGTGGGGGCAAGTCCGGCGTAGGAGGCGAGGTGGGCGGCGGTGGGGAAGCCGGTGCCGTCGCCGACGGTGACCAGGAGGACTGCGGCCGTCCTGACGCCGACGCCGGGCATCGACGTCAGGACCTGGGAAAGAGGGTGGGCCTCCAGCAGGGCGTTGATCTGGGCTTCCAGGGCCCGGCGCTGTTCGTGGACGGCGGACAGCGAGCGTGCCAGGGACGGGATCACGATGTCGAGGGTGCCGGTTCCGGGCACGACCACGGTCTGCTCGTTGAGGGCGTCGAAGACGTCATCGATCAGCCGCTGGGCCATGCGCGGGGCCCTGGGGCGGATCAGTTCGACGAGTCTGCGGCGGCCTGCTCTGCGCAGCGCGGCCGGGGAGCCGTAGCGTTCCAGGAGCCAGGTGACGGCCTGGTGGTCGAGGCGGGGGCCCAGGACACGTTCCAGGCTGGGGTGGAACTGGGTGAGCAGGCCGCGTATCCGGTTCGAGGTGCGGGTGGCCTCTGCGGCGAGGTCCTGGTCGAAGCCGGCGAGCACGGTCAGCTCGGCGGTGATCTCGTCGGTGAGCTCCAGCGTGCGCAGGGTGTGCGGCATGGTGCGGGCTGCGTCCGCGATCACCGTGGCGTCCTTCGCGTCGGTCTTGGCCTCGCCCGGGTAGAGGTCGGCGATCCTCCGCATTGCCAGGCCGGGCAGGTAGGCGACCTTGCAGCCCGCGTCCCGGGCCACGGTCAGGGGCAGGGCGCCGATCGAGGCGGGCTGGTCCACGATCACCAGGACGGCGCCGAACTTCGCGGTCAGCTTGTCGAACACGGCCCGCAGCTTCGGCTCGCTGTTGGGCAGGGGCTTGTCGAAGACCTTCTTGCCGGCCGGGGTCAGACCGTGCCCGTGATGGGCACTCTTGCCGACGTCCAGGCCGAGGAACACGCCCACGTCGTCGGTATCGAACATCGCGCCCCTCCAGGCGGGTTGAACGTGCCGGCCTCGGCATGGGTGTCGTGCGCGCGCATCCACGTTATGCAGACCTGCCGCCCGCGAGCTGTCCGGCATTGCGCCGGACCGGACGGCGGCCGGACCTCTGATCAGCGTCTCCGACGGCACCTCCCGGGCCCGGTGACACCACCCCCCAGGTCATCCGTTCGACAGGGGGCAACAGTCATGCCGAGCCCGGAGGCCAGCGGCCCTCTTGCAGGACCACAGAAAACATAACGGGG
>NZ_JBIASO010000057.1:0-2382 GCF_042890865.1 Streptomyces sp. NPDC002018 | reverse complement strand
CGAGTGAGCCGAAGGGCGCGCCGCTGTCGAAAGGGAGAGCGCGCGGAGGCCGTGAGGTACGAGCGGCCGAGCACGGTCGACCGTCGACAGTGGCATCCAGCGCCCGGAGGCGAACCGAGCCCTCAAAAAAGAAGGTGCGTGAGCCGAAGGGCGCGCCGCTGTCGAAAGGGAGAGCGCGCGGAGGTTCGTGAGGTACGAGCGAATCGAGCACGGTCGACCGTCGACAGTGGCACAAAGCGCCCGGAGGCGAACCGAGCCCTCAAAAAAGCTGGAAAGCTACCCGCTGCCGTCACACTGTTTCTGTGTCCTCACTTCCTCACCAGGTACAACAAGGCTCCCCCACCGGCCATATGGTCGTCTGCGGAGACGACACGCTGGCCCAGCGCCTCGCCGGCGAGTTGCGTGATGTCTACGGCGAACAGGTCACGCTGGTCATTCCTCCCGTACGCGGCCATCTTCCTGTCGCCCCGCTCGTGGCGCGGGGCGGCAGGGCCTCCGCGCTCATCGGCAGGATGTCGGCGGTGGTGGCCCGTACGGCCCAGCCGGGTGCGGCGGGTGACGGCGGCGGGAGGGCCGAAGAGCCGCGTGTCATCGAGGCGTTGGACCTCGACGAGGAGACCCTCGTGGACGCGGGGGTGCGGGAGGCGGCGGCGCTCGCCCTGGTTCATGAGGACGACGAGATCAATATCCGGGCCGCGCTGGCCGCCCGTCGGCTCAACCCCCAACTGCGCCTGGTCATCAGGCTCTACAACCGGAAGCTCGGCCAGCATCTGGAGGAGCTGCTCGACCAGGCCGCCGCCGTCGCCGTTCCCGGGATCGACACGGCCGCGCTCGACGCGTCCACCACGGTTCTCTCGGACGCGGACACGGCGGCGCCCGCGCTGGCCGCCACCGCCGTGGCGGGCACCAGCAAGGTCGTCAGGGCCGACGGTCTGCTGCTGCGGGCCGTGGAGCGCACTCCGCCGGGGCCCGGTGAGGTGGCCGACCCGGGGCTCTGCACCCTCGCCCTGCTCTCGGCCACCACCAACGACCCGGCGGGCGCGGAGGGTTCGGACAACAGCGGTCAGGAGGGCCCGCGGCTGCTGCCCGACGACGCCAGTGCCGCCGCCGCGACGGGACGGGGGACGGTGGTCCTGGAGGCGGTGTCCCACGCGGGCCCCGATCTGCCGGCGGGCCGGCTGGCGGGGCGTGGCGCGCCGCTGGGTTCGCTGTTCTCCCGCCGGCTGCGCTGGTCCTTCGCCGGGATCGTGCTGGCCGTCCTCGCCCTGGCCGTGACCTCCTGGATCCTCACCGATGTCCATCCGCTGCGCGCGACCTATCTCACGCTGCTCGATCTCCTCGCCGTGGGCGATCCGGCGGTCGGTGAGCCGGCCGCACGGCAGATCCTCCAGCTCCTCTCCGGGGCCGCGGGGCTTCTGCTGCTGCCGGTGGTGATCGCCGCGGTGCTGGAGGCGCTGGGAACGTTCCGTACGGCGGCCGCGCTGCGCCGTCCCCCACGCGGGATACACGGCCATGTGGTGCTGCTCGGGCTCGGGAAGATCGGCAGCCGGGTGCTGGTCCGGCTGCGTGAGCTGGGTATCCCGGTCGTCTGTGTGGAGGAGGACCCCGAAGCGCGGGGCATCGCGCTCGCCCGTAGTCTGCGCGTGCCGGTCGTCCTGGGTGATGTGACGCAGGAGGGCGTGCTGGAGACGGCCAAGGTCCAGCGGGCACACGCGCTGCTCGCCCTGACCAGCGTCGACACCACCAATCTCGAGGCCGCCCTGTACGCGCGCTCGGTCGCGCCGGATCTGCGGGTGGCGCTGCGGGTGTACGACGACGACTTCGCGACCGCCGTCTACCGCACCCTGCGCGCGGCCCACCCCGGCGCCCTCACCCGCAGCCGCAGCGTCTCCACCCTGGCCGCGCCCGCCTTCGCCATCGCCATGATGGGGCGGCAGATCCTGGGCGCGATCCCGGTGGAGCGCAAGGTGCTGCTGGTCGCGGCCATCGATGTGGCGGGCCATCCCCGGCTGGAGGGACGCACGATCGCCGAGGTCTTCCGGCCCGGCGCCTGGCGCATCATCGCGCTGGACACCGCGGAGCCGGGGGACAGGGTGCCCGATCTGGCGGACACCCGTCTCGACCGCGAGGGGCCCAGGCCGCAGGGGCTCGTCTGGGATCTGCACCCCGGCTATGTGCTGCATCCGCGCGACCGGGTGGTCGTGGCGGCCACCCGGCGTGGCCTCGCGGAGCTGCTCGGCCGGCAGTCCGCCCGCCGGACCCGCCGTGCTCCGGATCCGGACAGGACCTAGGACTTGTCCGGTCGATCATGTGCGGAGCCAGATGGTGAGGGCTGCTGCTGTTGCGGTGCCGAGGAAGATGTAGCCGCGCTTGTCGTATCGG
>NZ_JBIASO010000056.1:0-2407 GCF_042890865.1 Streptomyces sp. NPDC002018 | reverse complement strand
CGCCTCCACCACATCCACATCACCCGAACCAAGACCCGCCGACACCAACGCCTCACGAATCACCCGCTGCTGCGAAGGACCATTCGGCGCCGTCAAACCATTCGACGCACCGTCCTGGTTCACCGCCGATCCCCGGACCACCCCCAGGATCCGATGACCGTTCCGCCGGGCGTCCGACAACCGTTCCAGCAGGAGCATTCCCACGCCCTCGCCCCAGCCGGCGCCGTCGGCCGTGGCGGAGAAGGACTTGCAGCGGCCGTCGGGGGCCAGTCCCCGCTGACGGCTGAACTCCACGAACAGGCCGGGGGTGGACATGACCGTCACACCGCCGGCCAGTGCCAGCGAGCATTCGCCGGAGCGCAGCGCCTGCGCCGCCAGATGCAGCGCCACCAACGACGACGAACACGCCGTGTCCACCGTCACCGCCGGGCCCACCAGGCCGAGGCTGTAGGCGATACGGCCCGACGCGATGCTGCCGGAGCTTCCGCTGACGATGTACCCCTCAAGGTCGGCGGGGGTGCCCGTCATGCTCGGCACATAGTTCTGGTACATGAGGCCGGCGAACACCCCGGTCCGGCTGCCATGGAGGGTCGTGGGGTCGATACCGGCCCTTTCGCATGTCTCCCAGGCCGTTTCGAGCAGCAGTCGCTGCTGCGGATCCATTCCCATGGCCTCGCGCGGGGAAATCCCGAAGAATGAGGCGTCGAAGTCGCCCGCGTCGTAAAGGAATCCGCCCTCGCGTGCATAGGTCTTGCCCGAGTGGTCCGGGTCGGGATCGTAGAGGCCGTCGTCCCAGCCGCGGTCGGCGGGGAAACCGGAGATCACATCGGCCTCGTCCCTGACCAGCCGCCACAGATCCTCGGGAGAGGAAACTCCGCCCGGATAGCGGCAGGCCATTCCGACAATGGCGACGGGTTCCTGGGAACGGGACTCCAGCTCCTGGACGCGTCGGCGGGCACGGCGCAGATCGACGGTCGTCCGCCGCAGATAGTCGACGAGCTTTTCCTTCTCATCTTCCGGCACGGCGTCACTTCCCTCATCGCAAGGTGCACGGTGCGAGGTGCACAACTGATCATCACGCTACCCGGCGGCAAGTCCTCCCGTACCCCTATCTACCCCCTACCTGGATTCCCCTCCACGGTCTCGTTTCCCTGGGTAATTCAATACACGAGTACGGGCTTGATCACGCGCCCGGCCCCGGCGTCCTCGACCGCTTTGTTGATCTCCTCGAATGGATATGTCCTGACGATTCTGTCGAACGGAAACCGTCCGGCCACGAAGAAGTCGATGAGCCGGGGAATCAGCAGTGCCGGCACGCTGTCGCCCTCCAGGACCCCTTTCACGGTGCGCCCGAAGAGCTGGACCAGGCCGAGGGAGATCTCCTGTCCCCCGCCGCTTCCCGAGCCGAGCACCGCGGCGGTGCCGCCGACGGCCAGGGCGTCGACGGCGTTCCGTACGGTCTGCTGGTGGCCGACCGCGTCCACGGTGTATTCGGCCCCGCCCCCCGTGGTGTCGAGGATGCGGCGGACGACGTCCTCGCGGCTCGCGTCGAAGGTGTGCGTGGCGCCCAGTTCGCGGGCGGTCTCCAGGCGGTGGGGGTGGAGGTCGACGGCGATGATCCGGTCGCAGCCGGAGACACGGGCCGCCATCACGGCCGCGAGTCCCACGGCCCCGGCGCCGAACACGGCGATCGAGCTGCCCGGTGGTGGTGCGAGGACATTGAGCACGCAGCCGGCGCCGGTCTGTAGTCCGCACCCGAGCGGCCCGAGCAGCTCCAGCGGTGCCCTGTCGCCCACGACGACCACCGACCGTGCGTCGGCCACGACATGGCGGCTGAAGGAGGACTGGCCGAAGAAGTGGGCGTTCAGTTCCGTGCCTTCGGGGTCTCGGTAGGCGGTGGAGCCGTCGGGCCTGCGGCCGCGCAGATTCAGCGGCAGGAAGGACACGCAGTGCATGGGGTGGCCGGTACGGCACTGACGGCAGACACCGCAGCTCACCGGGGCCAGCACCACCCGGTCACCGACGGCGACGGTGTCCACGGCGGCGCCGACGGCTTCGACCACTCCGCTTCCCTCGTGCCCGAGGACGGCGGGTGGTCCTGGCGGCAGGACCTGGTCGCGTGCCAGCAGGTCGGTGTGGCAGATACCGGTCGCCACCAGGCGCACCAGCACCTCGCCGGGCCGCGGCTCCGCCACGGTCACGTCCTGGATATGGAAGGGCCCGCCCTTGTCATGGACGACCGCCGCTGTCGTGGTGCGCATCTGGACTCTCTCCCGTCGTCGGACAGGGGCCCCGCCCGCGTGGCGGGCGGGGCCCCCGGGGTCGGCAACGTCGGGCCGCCGTGCTTCGGGCCGGGCGTGGTCGGGACGAGGGCGACCGGGCAGACCCCGAGCGCGTGGCGGGAGAC
>NZ_JBIASO010000055.1:0-2774 GCF_042890865.1 Streptomyces sp. NPDC002018 | reverse complement strand
GGTTGATAGGCCGGATATGGAAGCCAGGTGACTGGTGGAGTTGACCGGTACTAATAGGCCGAGGGCTTGTCCTCAGTTGCTCGCGTCCACTGTGTGGTTCCCGGGTTGCGAACAGTCGCACCGGTTGAACCAGTATGTCTCAATTGAAGAGTGTGCTTGTTCGCTAAGTGCCGATATCCCGCTCTGCGGGATGGCCCGATAGGGTTTCGGTGGTCATAGCGTGAGGGAAACGCCCGGTTACATTCCGAACCCGGAAGCTAAGCCTCACAGCGCCGATGGTACTGCAGGGGGGACCCTGTGGGAGAGTAGGACACCGCCGAACAATCTTTCAAGGACCCTTGGTCCAGCGTTCATGCTGGACCAAGGGTCCTTTTTTGTTTTTCCCTTTTCCGATTTCACCCGAAGCGCAGTGGAAGGCCGACTGCGCGAGAATGACTGCGGTACCCGAAGACAGGAGCCCAACCGATGTCCCCCAACTCCTCCGACGACCGTCCCGAGCGCGATCAGCGCCGCCGGGACAGCGGTGACCGGGGCGGCTTCCGCGCAGGCCGTGACGATCGTGATCGCGGTCCGCGACGTGATGATCGGGACCGTGGTGGTTTCCGTCGAGACGACAACAACCGCCGTGACGACAGCCGGCGGGACGACAGCCGCCGTGACGACAGCCGTCGTGATGACAACCGGGGCGGCGGATATCGCGGTGGACGCGACGACCGGCCCTCCGGCCCCCGGCGCGATGACGACCGTGGTGGCCGTCCCAGCTTCGGTTCCGGTTCCAGCAGCGGTGGTTACGGTCGCCGTGACGACCGTGGCGGGCGGCCGACCGGTGGCAGTGGCAGTGGCAGTGGCGGATCGTACGGGCGGCGTGACGACCGCTCCGGTGGCCCTCGTCGCGACGACCGTCCGAGCGGTGGTTTTCGTCGTGACGATCGTCCGAGTGGTCCGCGTCGGGATGACCGTCCCGCTGGTCCGCGTCGTGATGATCGGCGTGATGATCGGCCCGCGTTCCGTCGGGATGAGGACAGTCGGGGTGGCGGCTACGGTCGTCGCGATGACCGTCCCAGCGGTCCCCGCCGCGATGACCGTCCCAGCGGGCCGCGTCGCGACGACCGACGTGACGACCGTGGTGGTCGGCCCGGTTTCGGTTCGGACAGCGGTGGTTACGGCCGTCGTGATGAGCGTCCCAGTGGTGGTTTTCGTCGTGACGATCGTCCGAGTGGCCCGCGTCGGGATGACCGTCCCGCTGGTCCGCGTCGTGATGACCGGCGTGATGATCGGCCCGCGTTCCGTCGGGATGAGGACAGTCGGGGTGGCGGCTACGGTCGTCGCGATGACCGTCCCAGCGGTCCCCGCCGTGACGACCGCCCCAGCGGGCCGCGTCGCGACGAGCGGCCGAGCGGCCCGCGCCGTGATGACCGACGCGACGACCGGCCAAGCTTCCGCCGTGACGACCGTCCCAGCGGCCCACGGCGTGATGACCACCGTGGTGGGGCGGGCCGTCCCAGCGGTGCCGGCGGTGGCGGTGGCTATGGACGCCGCGACGATCGCGGTGGCCGGCCCACGGGCGGTGGCGGCGGTGCCGGTGGTTACGGCCGTCGCGACGACCGGGACCGCGGTGACCGTGAGCGCGGCGGCTACCGCGGACGCGACGACAACCGCCGTGGTGGCTACGAGCGTCGTGACGACCGGGACCGTGACCGCGACCGGGAGCCGATCAAGCGGCTGCCGATCCCGGACGACGTCACCGGCGAGGAGATCGACAAGAGCGTCCGTCAGGAGCTGATGAGCCTGCCCAAGACGCTTGCCGAGGACGTCGCCAGAAACCTCGTCATGGTCGCCCAGCTCATCGACGAGGACCCGGAGCGGGCCTACGCCTACTCCCGTATCGCGCTGCGGCTCGCGTCCAGGGTCGCCGCCGTACGTGAGGCGGCGGGCTTCGCGGCGTACGCCACACAGAAGTACGCCGAGGCGCTCGCCGAGTTCAGGGCCGCGCGACGGATGACCGGGAATGTCGATCTGTGGCCCGTCATGGCGGACTGCGAGCGCGGCCTGGGCCGTCCGGAGCGCGCGATGGCGATGGCCGGTGAGCCCGAGGTGCAGAAGCTCGACAAGGCGGGCCAGGTCGAGATGCGACTGGTCGCGGCCGGGGCGCGCAGGGACATGGGGCAGATCGAGGCCGCCATCGTGACGCTCCAGAGCCCCGAGCTGGCGTCCAACTCCGTTCAGCCGTGGACCGCTCGGCTGCGCTACGCCTACGCCGACGCCCTGCTGTCGGCCGGGCGCGAGGACGAGGCCCGCGAGTGGTTCGCCAAGACGATCGAGGCGGACAAGGACGGCGCGACCGACGCCTCGGACCGGCTCGCGGAGCTGGACGGGGTCGAGTTCGTGGACGCCATGATCGAGGACGAGGAGATCGACCTCGATCTCGACCTCCACGCCGATACCGACACCGATGCGGACAGGGGCGCGGACAGCGACGACGACAGCGACAACGTCCGCGACGCCGGCCTCGATGACGACGGCGAGGACGATGAAGTGGATGACGAGGACGAGGACGAGGACGAGAGCGACGACAAAGGCGGGGACGACGCCAAGCGCTGAGTACGGAGCGCCCACTCCTGGGCGTTGAGGAACTGACATGTGTGGGGCGGCGCCCCCCCCCGGGGGGCCCCCCCCCCCGGGTTGCCCCCAATTTTTTTAGTACTCAGCCCCCCCGGAGGCGCCCCCGGGCCCCACCCCGGGCCCGCGTTGGGGCCGCGGTCCGGGGCATTCGC
>NZ_JBIASO010000054.1:0-3622 GCF_042890865.1 Streptomyces sp. NPDC002018 | reverse complement strand
AACTGCAGATACTCCTCGCGATCTGGACCGGCGCCTGCCCCACCTGTCACCGCGACATGCCAGACCTCGCACCAACATGACCAAGCACTACTAGTAAGGCAGCGGAGGCCCGCCGGCCTACGTGTCGTTCGCGTGGGCCTCACTCATGGCTTGCACGGAAGCTCCCCGAGGTGCAGATGACGGCGCTACGCTGCGGCTGTGGAGCATGAAGAGTCGGCCCAGGCCAGTGAAAGTGACGCCGCCGCACAGCGTGGCGTCTTCGACGGGTTTTCCGGTTACGTAACTCCAACGGAAGACGATTGGAAGAGCGTACTGCGCGACGGTCTTGTGGTTATTGACACGAATGTCTTGTTGAACCTGTATCGATACAATCAAGCGGCCCGCGAGACTTTCATGGAAACGCTCCAGAGTCTTGGATCGTGTCTCTGGGTCCCTCATCAGGTGATGGAGGAATTTTGGCGGAACAGGGAGAGTGCTATTGAGGACCCTCAGAAACAACTAGACGCCTCTGCGGCAGCCTTGAAGAAGGGGCTGCAAAAGGCCGTAGAGGACCTCCGTAGCTGGACAAACAGAGTCTCGCTTGAGCGGTCGAATGTTGAAGAGCTTGAGTCGACTCTCTCTGCAGCCTTTGATCAAGTGATTGCGGCTATGGCTGAAGTTGTCAACGGTGGCGAGGGTGAAATGTCTCATGACACTTCGCAAGATAAAGTAGTCGCCGCCCTGGATGCTCTCCTGAAGGGGAAAGTTGGGCCGCCATTGGATCAGAAGGATCTCGTTGAACAGATAGCGGAGGGAAAGAGGCGTATTCAGGCCCAGGTGCCGCCGGGTTACAAAGACAAGGCGAAAGCTTCCCGGGGGGACAATTCCGAGGTGGGTGATTACCTTGTATGGCTGCAGCTTATTAGGGAGGCGAAGGGTAGGGGTGTCGACGTCCTCTTGGTGACTGGAGACACCAAGGAGGATTGGTGGCGAACGCGCAATAATATCCCCGTAGGTCCGCGAAACGAATTGGCTGAGGAGTTAAGGCGAGAGGCTGGGGTGCGACTGTATATGCTTAAGCCTGACAAGCTGTTGTCCTACGCGAGAGATTTTCTACAGGTTGAGGTGACTGAGGATTCGGTCCAGAACGTTGAGATGGTGGCTGCTCAGTCCACCTCTGACGCAGCGTTCCGAGCTCTTGTCGAGCTGGCGGAGTACGACGCCACTGGAGCTGTCCTCGGGGCGTGGCGTGAGGTGGAGGGAGCGCTTGGGAGGCTCGTACCGGACGGTACCTTCGGGCAGCGGCGTGTAACGCCCGGGATGCGCTTGAAGTTCCTAGGTGAAAGCTACGGCGGTTCCTCTGACGTTATGAGGAGGGTCAGAGAGCTGCAGGAGATCCGAAACCAAGTCGTACACAGCAGCGAAATTGAGTTGACTCAGGAGGGAGCGCGGGCATTTGTAGCGAAAGCCAAAGAAGTTTCGGACTCTCTGGCCCTCGCAAGCGCTCCTCGTTCGCAATCGATGCGACTTGAATATGCGATTTATGAAGCGCTTAACCGAAGGGGATTTACTGTCACGCAACAACAAGCAGGCCGCTTTCAGTACGACTTCCTGGTTACTGATGACTCGCGGACTGGCTCATTTGTGGCTGTCGAGGCCAAGTTCGTCTCGGATGGTCTATTCCGTGACAGGAATCTAAGGGAGGAGGCCGGTAAACTTGCCTCCATGCCGGCCGATGTCACGTCACTTCTAGTGGTAACTAACGGCTCTCTGGTGCCTCGGGTTCAGGAGTTCAACGCCACTATTGATGAATCCTCGGGGATCGACGGTCGACGCTTGGAAGTTGTTCAATGGAGAGGTCCGGACGATGATCCACTCTTGACTCGGGCGCTAATGAGGGCCATGCGAAAATCAGGGTCTCAGTGAGATCTGCGGAATTCCCATCTTAGCTTCAAATCTGAGACGCATCGAATGTGGCCAGGAAGGCGGGAGAGTGGGGTTACGTGTTGAAATCCAGTCCACGCGGTACGTACGGCAATGGGATGGGGTGGCGGCAGTTGATAGGAATACAGGCCGGTCAGACGTTTCAGTCTCAAGGCCTAACTGATCCCGGGTGCAGCTTTTAAAGAGAGGGCTGCCGTGCTCGGAGTTTGATCGACCGCAGGGCGACGCTCGCGCTCCGAGGGTTCTCAGGTCCCCTCGAAGAGTCGCCAATCCCAGAGGTCTTGTCCGGTATTTTGCTCGCGCATCTTATTCATCACTTCTGCCATCGTCTGCATGGCGGCATTTCGCCAGCCTTCGTAGGCCTCCAACGGTGCCTCTTCCTGCACTAGCCGTGCCCACCCGCGACCCTCTGTACGCCATTGCTTATCCTGGTCAATGACGAAGTTGGTAACCGTCCAATCCGGATTTTTCAAAATCCGAGGCACCATGCTGACAGCGATGGTCTGAAAGCCGCGCGCTGGCGAGGCCAGCAAACTACTAAGGTGATCGAATCCCTGGGGGTGCAGGGAGTCCAGCATCTCATCCAGCAGTAGTACTGTTGGGCGGGCCCGGGAGTATGCTTCCGCTAGGGCGATAAGCAACTCTACTGCGACGATTGGGTTTAGATGTCGTCCATCGGAAGCTTCGTAGTGATATTCGTTGCCGTGAAGGGATATTACTGCGTGGATGTGGTCGTCTCTGACACCTATTTCTTTGACGGCGCCATCGACAACCTGCGGGACGCTTAGCAGCGTCCGGCGTACATTCCACGGGTCCAGGCCAAGTTCCGACGCCACCGCGGACAAGCGCCCACACGAGAAAACATCATGGGGCCTTGGGTTGGAGAGTACCTGGTACGGTTGCACAATAAAGGGGACGTCGAGGCCGTCCAGGGTGAAAGACAAATTTTGGCCGGCAGCCTTAATGGAGGCGGTACGCGGCTGCGGGTCGTACCAATTGATTGCGGTGTATACAGAAGAATTCGGGTATGCGGCGCGCTGCATGATCTGTGAGGGCTTAGATAGGCCGGACAGCAGCGACAGGAAGAGCGTCTTTCCCGAGTTGTTAGGCCCCATCAACATGTTGCAGCGGGAAAACTCAACCACAGTGGGCTCGGCCAACCACACGTCGTCCAGGATCTCGATGGACCGGATCCAACCGAACGGTCGAGTGATGCCGGTGTGTTCCATGCGGACCCGAGTCTCGTGTAGGTCGCGCCAGCCCCGTAGGAGGGAAGCTGGGAAGGCGCCCCCCTTGTTCGTGTCTACAAGTCTGCCGCAGTTGGCGCACAACCAGATGCCATTGTTCGCGTCTCGCCTTTGCTCAGGCGTGAGGCCCCCGGTGCCTCGCGGGCCGCCAGTAGCGGCAGCGTAGATGTGAGCAGCCGTTCCTGAACGTTCAACATCGTTGGTACCCGTGCCTGGTCCGATCGTCAGGCGACCACACTCCGGATTGGAGCACCGGAACGCCGCACGCTGCGCCAAGAGGAGTTTGGTCGGCTCTGAGAACTCCGCGCGGCTAGTGCTCGACGCATCCCCCACCGATACCCCTCTCCTTAACCACCAGCTAGGACTTGTCCGGCCGATCATGTTCGGAGCCAGATGGTGAGGGCTGCCGCTGTTGCGGTGCCGAGGAAGATGTAGCCGCGCTTGTCGTATCG
>NZ_JBIASO010000053.1:1451-4289 GCF_042890865.1 Streptomyces sp. NPDC002018 | reverse complement strand
ACACAGTGGACGCGAGCAACTGAGGACAAGCCCTCGGCCTATTAGTACCGGTCAACTCCACCAGTCACCTGGCTTCCATATCCGGCCTATCAACCCAGTCGTCTACTGGGAGCCTTAACCCCTCAAAGGGGGTGGGAGTCCTCATCTCGAAGCAGGCTTCCCGCTTAGATGCTTTCAGCGGTTATCCCTCCCGAACGTAGCCAACCAGCCATGCCCTTGGCAGAACAACTGGCACACCAGAGGTTCGTCCGTCCCGGTCCTCTCGTACTAGGGACAGCCCTTCTCAAGACTCCTACGCGCACAGCGGATAGGGACCGAACTGTCTCACGACGTTCTAAACCCAGCTCGCGTACCGCTTTAATGGGCGAACAGCCCAACCCTTGGGACCGACTCCAGCCCCAGGATGCGACGAGCCGACATCGAGGTGCCAAACCATCCCGTCGATATGGACTCTTGGGGAAGATCAGCCTGTTATCCCCGGGGTACCTTTTATCCGTTGAGCGACGGCGCTTCCACAAGCCACCGCCGGATCACTAGTCCCGACTTTCGTCCCTGCTCGACCCGTCGGTCTCACAGTCAAGCTCCCTTGTGCACTTACACTCAACACCTGATTACCAACCAGGCTGAGGGAACCTTTGGGCGCCTCCGTTACCCTTTAGGAGGCAACCGCCCCAGTTAAACTACCCATCAGACACTGTCCCTGATCCGGATCACGGACCCAGGTTAGACATCCAGCACGACCAGAGTGGTATTTCAACGACGACTCCACCTGAACTGGCGTCCAAGCTTCACAGTCTCCCACCTATCCTACACAAGCCGAACCGAACACCAATATCAAACTGTAGTAAAGGTCCCGGGGTCTTTCCGTCCTGCTGCGCGAAACGAGCATCTTTACTCGTAATGCAATTTCACCGGGCCTATGGTTGAGACAGTCGAGAAGTCGTTACGCCATTCGTGCAGGTCGGAACTTACCCGACAAGGAATTTCGCTACCTTAGGATGGTTATAGTTACCACCGCCGTTTACTGGCGCTTAAGTTCTCAGCTTCGCCAACCCGAAGATTGACTAACCGGTCCCCTTAACGTTCCAGCACCGGGCAGGCGTCAGTCCGTATACATCGCCTTACGGCTTCGCACGGACCTGTGTTTTTAGTAAACAGTCGCTTCTCGCTGGTCTCTGCGGCCACCCCAAGCTCACACTGCAAGAGTGATCACCTAGTGTGGCCCCCCTTCTCCCGAAGTTACGGGGGCATTTTGCCGAGTTCCTTAACCATAGTTCACCCGAACGCCTCGGTATTCTCTACCAGACCACCTGAGTCGGTTTAGGGTACGGGCCGCCATGAAACTCGCTAGAGGCTTTTCTCGACAGCATAGGATCATCCACTTCACCACAATCGGCTCGGCATCAGGTCTCAGACTATGTGCCACACGGATTTACCTGCGTGACGTCCTACACCCTTACCCCGGGACAACCACCGCCCGGGCTGGACTACCTTCCTGCGTCACCCCATCGCTTACCTACTACCACCTCGGTTCAGCGGCTCCACCACTCCCCTTCGCCCGAAGGCTCCAGGACGGCTTCACGGCCTTAGCATTAATGGATTCGATACTGGGCGTTTCAAAGCGGGTACCGGAATATCAACCGGTTGTCCATCGACTACGCCTGTCGGCCTCGCCTTAGGTCCCGACTTACCCTGGGCAGATCAGCTTGACCCAGGAACCCTTAGTCAATCGGCGCACACGTTTCCCACGTGTGTATCGCTACTCATGCCTGCATTCTCACTCGTGAACCGTCCACCACTAGCTTCCGCTGCAGCTTCACCCGGCACACGACGCTCCCCTACCCATCACAGTCCCCGTTGGGGGTATGTACTGCAATGACACGACTTCGGCGGTACGCTTGAGCCCCGCTACATTGTCGGCGCGGAATCACTTGACCAGTGAGCTATTACGCACTCTTTCAAGGATGGCTGCTTCTAAGCCAACCTCCTGGTTGTCTCTGCGACTCCACATCCTTTCCCACTTAGCGTACGCTTAGGGGCCTTAGTCGATGCTCTGGGCTGTTTCCCTCTCGACCATGGAGCTTATCCCCCACAGTCTCACTGCCGCGCTCTCACTTACCGGCATTCGGAGTTTGGCTAAGGTCAGTAACCCGGTAGGGCCCATCGCCTATCCAGTGCTCTACCTCCGGCAAGAAACACACGACGCTGCACCTAAATGCATTTCGGGGAGAACCAGCTATCACGGAGTTTGATTGGCCTTTCACCCCTAACCACAGGTCATCCCCCAGGTTTTCAACCCTGGTGGGTTCGGTCCTCCACGAAGTCTTACCTCCGCTTCAACCTGCCCATGGCTAGATCACTCCGCTTCGGGTCTTGAGCGCGCTACTAAACCGCCCTATTCGGACTCGCTTTCGCTACGGCTTCCCCACACGGGTTAACCTCGCAACACACCGCAAACTCGCAGGCTCATTCTTCAAAAGGCACGCAGTCACGACGCACCGAGTAAACTCGATGCGCGACGCTCCCACGGCTTGTAGGCACACGGTTTCAGGTACTATTTCACTCCGCTCCCGCGGTACTTTTCACCATTCCCTCACGGTACTATCCGCTATCGGTCACCAGGGAATATTTAGGCTTAGCGGGTGGTCCCGCCAGATTCACACGGGATTTCTCGGGCCCCGTGCTACTTGGGTGGTTCTCAAACGAGCCGTACAGATTTCAGCTACGGGGGTCTTACCCTCTACGCCGGACCTTTCGCATGTCCTTCGCCTACCCATACGGTTTCTGACTCGCCGACCGGCCGGCAGACCGATCAAAAGAACTCCCACAACCCCCATA
>NZ_JBIASO010000052.1:0-4964 GCF_042890865.1 Streptomyces sp. NPDC002018 | reverse complement strand
GATCATGCCGTTCTCGACACGGTTCTCCTGCCCGGTACGGCTTTTGTCGAGCTTGCCGTGCACGCGGGTGACCAGGTGGGATGTGACCTTCTCGAAGACCTGACCCTCGCCGCCCCGCTTGTTCTGCCGGAGGGGTCGGCGGTGCGGTTGCAGGTAGTGGTGGGTGCGCAGGACGGGTCGGGGCGTCGGGACGTGAGTATCCACTCCCGGCCCGACACCGACGACAACGCCGACGCCGGCTGGACCCGGCACGCCACCGGCACCCTCAAAGCCGGGCCTTCGGGACGGGCTCCCGCCGATCTCACCGCATGGCCGCCGGCCGACGCGGCGGAGATCGACACCAGCACGGTGTACGAACGTCTGGCCGGTGAGGGCTACGGCTACGGCCCGGTCTTCCAGGGGCTGCGCCGGGCCTGGCGGCGCGAGGACGAGGTCTTCGCGGAGGTCGCCCTGCCCGACGAACAAGCCGGTGAGGCGGGCTCCTTCACCCTCCACCCCGCACTCCTCGACGCCGCCCTCCACTCCGCCGTGCTCAGGGCCCTGGACGACGGGGCCGAACCCGGACTGCCGTTCTCCTGGTCGGGTGTACGCGTCCACGCCGTCGGAGCCGCCACCCTGAGGGTCCGGCTGTCGACGGACCTGGACACGGACTCGGTCTCCCTGACAATCGCTGACGGAACCGGAGCCCCGGTGGCCTCGGTGGACTCACTGGTGTGGCGTACGGTGTCGGCCGAGGCGCTGCGCGCCGCCGACACCTCCGCGCAGGGCGCCCTCGGCTCCCTCTACGAGGTGGCCTGGCCCGTTGTGTCACCCTCGAAGTCCCCGAGCTCCTCGGCACCGTCGAAGCCCTCGACAACGTCCTCGACATCCGCGACGGAGCCGGCGGCCACGTGGGCAGTGCTGGGCCGAGGCGCCGTCGAGGTGGCCGACTCCCTCGAACTGCCCGACTCGTCCCGGCCCTCGGCGGCCTACGAGACCGTGGCCGCCCTGGCCCGCGCCGTGACCGACGGCACCGCCGTCGTGCCGGACACCGTGCTGTACGTACCGGACGCACCCCTCTCGCCCGTCCCGGCGCCGCAGGACCTCCCGGACGTCCCGGACCTCCCCGCCGAGACCCGGGCCATCACCAAGGCGACACTGGAACTGATCCAGGCCTGGGCCCTGGAGGACGCCCTCACCCCGTCCCGCCTGGTGGTACTGACCCGCGACGCGGTCGCCGCCCCGTCGAACGGCGGCGACGCGTTGGACCTGCGGTACACGGGCCTGTGGGGTCTGGTGCGTACCGCGCAGACGGAGAACCCCGGACGGTTCGCCCTCGTGGACACCGACGGTGAGCCGGCCTCCCTGGCCTCGTTGCCGTCGGCCCTGGCCGCCGACGAGCCGCAGATCGCGATCAGGAACGGCGAGTTGCGCGTGCCCCGGCTCGCAAGGGCCACAGCCACGCTCACAGCCACAGCCACAGCCACGCCCACGGCCACAGTCCCGCCCCCGGCCCCCGCCCAGTCCCCGGCCCCCGCCCAGTCCTCGTCCACCGCCACGACCCCCACCCCCGCCCCGTCCCCCGCCGCGTGGCCCTCCCACCACACCGTGCTGATCACCGGCGCCACCGGCGCCCTCGGCGCACTCGCCGCCCGTCACCTGGTCACCGAGCACGGCGCCCGGCATCTGCTGCTCGTCAGCCGCCGGGGCGAAAGCGCCCCGGGGGCAGCCGAGTTGCGGGAGGAACTGACCGGGCTGGGCGCCTCCGTGACCCTCGCCGCCTGCGATGTCTCGGACCGTACGGCGGTCGTGGAGCTCATCGCCTCGCTGCCCGCGGAGCATCCGCTGACCGCCGTGGTGCACACGGCGGGCGTCCTGGACGACGGTGTCCTCGCCTCCATGACCCCCGACCAACTGGACCGCGTGCTGCGGCCGAAGGTGGACGCCGCCTGGAACCTGCACGAGGCGACGAAGCACCTGGACCTGTCGGCGTTCGTGCTGTACTCGTCCGTCTCCGGCCTGATCGGTCCCCCCGGCCAGGGCAACTACGCCGCCGGGAACACCTTCCTCGACGCGCTGGCCCACCACCGGCGGGCGGCGGGGCTGCCGGCCGTCTCGCTCGCCTGGGGGCTGTGGGGCGAGGCGGGCGGGATGACCGCCCATCTCGACGAGGCGGACCGGCGCCGTATGGCGCGCGGCGGCGTCGTACCGCTCCCGTCCGAGGACGGTATGCGGCTGTTCGACACCGGGGCCGGCCACGGTTCCGCGCTGCTGGCACCCGTACGGCTGAACACGGCGGCCCTGAGCGCGCAGGGCGAGCGGATGCCCGCCGTGCTGCGCGGCCTCGTACGTACCACCGCGCGCCGGGCGGCGACGGCCGGGAACGGTGGCGCGGCCCCGCTCACCCAGCGGCTGGCGGGGATGAACCCGGCGGAACGGGACCGGGCGCTGGCGGACCTGGTGCGCGCGGAGGTGGCCACGGTGCTCGGCCACTCGGGGCCGGAGTCCGTGGACGGCAACCGCGCGTTCAAGGAACTGGGCTTCGACTCCCTGGCGGCCGTGGAACTGCGCAACCGCCTGAACGCGCTCACCGGACTGAGGCTGCCCGCCACCCTTGTGTTCGACCATCCGACCCCGATGAGTCTGGTCGGCCACCTGGCCATGGAACTCGTGCCCGCCGGGGGCGTCAACGGGGGCGCGGCCGAGGGCGGGTCCGTCCTGGGGACGCTGGAGCGACTGGAGGCGGGCGTACGGTCGGGAGCCGCGTACGGCGCGGAGCGCGAGGCGGTGACCAACCGGCTGGAAAGCCTCTTGTCGTTGCTGCGGACGGCCGGGACGACGACCGGCACCGACGGCGCCCTCTCGGACGACGACATCCGCTCGGCGCCGGTGGAGGAACTGCTGAGCCTCATCGAGGAAGAACTGGACGTCAACTGATCGGACCCCGACCTGAACCGGTCCCCGAGGTGCCGCCGCGGCATCTCCCCCGAGGTGCCGCCGCGACAACCGGGGCCGAAGGGCCCGAAGGTCATATAGGGGGTTGTTAGGGGTGGCACGCGCCATCGCGTCAGTAGGGTTTTGGCTGAAAGACGAGAACGGGGGCCCGCGCGCGCGGGGACGCACACGGCGTTGAACGAGCCGTGTGCCACCGCCGCGGGCCGCGCAGAGTACACAGCAACGGGGGAGAAACATCATGGCCGATGGCTGGATGCTTGCCGACCTGGAGCTCCTCGCTCCGGATCCGGCCACGGACGCGGCGCTCTCGGCAGCCGCCGCGCCCGTCCTCACGGACACTCCCAACCGGGAGTCCGTCTCCATCACACCCAACGACCCGCGCTATCAGGACCTGCTCCTGCGCGGTTACAACCGGCGGTTCACCGGCAGCCCGGACAACATCCGTGTCGTCACAGGCACCGGACAGGTCATCGACGCCGTCAACGACGCGGTGCGCGAGGGCAAGCAGATCGGGGTGCGCGGCGGAGGCCACAACCTCGACGGTCTGGTCGACGATCCCCGGGTGCGCAGTGTCATTGACATGACCGGTATGCGCGCCATCTCCTACGACCCGGTGATGCGGGCCTTCTCCATCGAGGCCGGTGCCACGCTGGGCGAGGTCTACCGCACCCTCTACTACGGCTGGGGAGTGACCCTCCCGGGCGGCGCCTGTCCGCCCGTCGGGGTCGGCGGTCATATCACCGGAGGCGGCTACGGCGCCCTGTCGCGGCAGTACGGGCTCGTCGCCGACAACCTGTACGCGGTCGAGGTCGTGGTGGTCCCCGCCCGGGGCAGCGCCAGGGCCGTGGTGGCCACACGCGAACCCGGCGACCCCAACCGCGATCTGTGGTGGGCCCATTCCGGGGGCGGCGGGGGGAACTTCGGTGTGGTCACCCGGTTCTGGCTGCGCTCTCCGAACGCCAGGACCAACGACCCCGGCCGGATCCTGCCCAAGGCGCCCGGCGGAACCCTGGTGTCCAGGGCCGTCTGGAGCTGGAACGAACTGGACAGGAACACGTTCGTGCGGATCGCCAGGAACATCGGTGTGTGGCACGAGCGCCACAGCGCGCCCGGTATGAAGGAGAACGCGCTCTACGGAGGGTTCATCGCGCCACGGTCCGAGCTGGGCACGGTGACCGTCGCCGGCCAGATCGACCCGACGGTGGAGGGCAACGAGCAGATCCTCCAGGACTACATCGAGGCCGCGTGCGAGAACGTCGGAGTCAAGCCGACGATCATCACGTCCGCGCGACTGCCGTGGCTGACGACCATCATGTCGTACGTCGACACCGGCATCGGGCTCGGCGCCAAGGCGCCCCTGCGGTCGAAGACCAAGGGCGCGTACCTCAGGAGGCGTTACACCGACAGCCAGATGGAGACGGTGCACGCCTATCTCACCGGGCCCGACTACCACCACGGCCCGGCGGCGTTCGCGCTCTCCTCGTACGGCGGGCAGATCAACGCCCTGGCGCCGGACGCGACCGCCACCTCCCACCGGCGGGCCGTGCTGCTGGGGGCCATCTACAGCTACTGGGACAAGGCCGAGGACGACGCCCGGCACCTCACCTGGCAACGGGACTTCTACCGGGACCTCCACCAGAACGCCGGGGGAGTGCCGGCACCCGGCGACCAGTACGACGGCTGCTACATCGGCTGGCCCGACGTCGACCTCGCCGACCCCGCCCTGAACACCTCACGCACGACCTGGCAGACGCTGTTCTACGCGGACAACTACGCCCGGCTGAAGAAGATCAAGAAGGTCTGGGACCCGCGGGGCGTCTTCCGCCACGCGCTCTCGGTCTGACCGGTCGCACTCGTTCCGACCACGACCGGTCCGAAGCACGGCTGACCGACGTTTCCGATCCCCGGGGCGCCCCCCCCCCCCCCGGGGGGGGGCCCGGCCCCCCCCCGGGGGGGGGGCCGCCCCGCCCCCCCCCCCCCGCGGGCCGGCCAGACAACGGCGGGGCCCGCCAAAACCACGGCGGGGCCGG
>NZ_JBIASO010000051.1:0-5123 GCF_042890865.1 Streptomyces sp. NPDC002018 | reverse complement strand
GACAACACCTCCCCCACACCAAACTTGTCCGCCGCCACACCCAAACCCTCCGGCGCCAAACGCAACACCCCCGACACCGGAAAACCCGGACCACGCAGGCCCACTTGGTCCCAGAGGCGCCATCGCCCGCTCAGGGAAACGGATTGCTCGGTCATCCGGCTCTCCCCCTACACCTGTCCGGCGGCGCGGTCCGCGAGATCCGCGGCGAGCACCTCGGCGAGTTCGGCGGGCGAGGGATAGGTGAAGATGAGCGCCACCGGCAGTTCGGCGCCGAGGGTGTCCTGGAGCCGGGCGATGATCTGGAAGGCGGCCAGGGAGTCGCCGCCCGTCTCGAAGAAGTCGCTCGTGGCGTCGAGGGAGGCGTCGCCGAGGGTCTCCCGGTAGAAGCCCGCGATGAGTTCGGGGAGCCGGTCGGTGTCGATGGTGTGCTGTTCCGCCGTGGTCATGCCGTTCTCCTTGAGTGAGGTCATCCGTGCTGTCACGTGTGACCGGGCGAGTGATGTGGTGCGTGGTGGTGCGAAGGGACAGGAAGCAACAGGACGGGGACGGGAAGCGACGGGACGGGAGCGCCGGTGGCGCCCCGCGCAACAGGGGCGGCCCGGTGGGGCCCGTGCCCGGTCGCGGGTCAGCCGGCGGACGTCCGGGCCGCCAGGGCGGCCGGACCGTTTCCGCCGGACACGATCACGGCGGCCGTGCCGTCGAAACCGTGTTGCAGCGCCCCGGCCAGGGCGACGGCGCCGCTGGGCTCCGCCGGGATACCGGCCTCGTGCAGCAGACCCGTGGCGTGGACGATCGCCTCGTCGGTGACCCCGACCAGTTCGTCCACCCGCTGTCTGATCACGGGGAACAGCACCTCGCCCGCCCGCTGACCGCGCAGTCCGTCGGCGACGGTGTCACTGGGCGGCAGTTCGACCGGATGTCCGGCCGCCAGGGAGCGCGCGTAGCGCCGGGTGTCCGCGGGTTCCACACCGACGATCCGTACCGGCCGGGTCAGCCCCGCCGCGGCGAGACACACCCCGCCGAGCAGACCGCCGCCACCGGTCGGTACGAAGACGGTGCCGGTGCCGGGGGCGTCCTCGAATATCTCCAGGCCGACGGTGCCCTGCCCCGCGACCACGAGTTCATGGTCGGAGGAGGGCACGAGGACCGCGCCCGTCCGCGTGGCGAAGTCCCGTGCGTACCGGTCGCGTTCGGCGACTCCGCCGCCGGTCCTGATCACCCGGG
This sequence comes from Streptomyces sp. NPDC002018, assembly GCF_042890865.1. NCBI lineage: Bacteria > Bacillati > Actinomycetota > Actinomycetes > Kitasatosporales > Streptomycetaceae > Streptomyces > Streptomyces sp. NPDC002018. The sequence goes on along the minus strand of NZ_JBIASO010000051.1, from coordinate 3,899 downwards.
CGCCGAGGGCGGCGACCGCCCGCGCCTTGGCCTCGCTCGCCCCGGCCGCCATGACGACGGTCACGGCGACGCCGAGCGGCCCGGCGAGGGCGGCCACCGCGAGACCGTGGTTGCCCGAGGAGCCGGTGACGATCTCCCGGGCGCCCAGGGCCAGCAGCGCGTTGGCCGCCCCGCGCAGCTTGAACGAGCCGCTGTGCTGGAGGTGTTCCGCCTTGAGCAGCACGCGGGGCAGTGAGCCGGCCGTCAGCAGGGGCGTGCGCCGGATGTACGGGGCGATCCGCCCGGCGGCCGCCAGCACGTCGGCGTGGCCGAGCCTGAGCTCGGATCGGCCGAACCGGGTTGCGGTGTCCGCGTGGTCCAGCCGGGTGCCCGCGGCCGTCATGACACACGCTCCGCCGTCGGTGCGGCGGACCGGGCGAGCGTGCCCCGGTCGGTCTTGCCGCTGCGGGTCACCGGCAGCCGGTCGATCCGGGTGAACCGCCTGGGCAGCATGTGGGGCGGCAGGGTCGCGGCGAGATGAGCGCGTACGGCGGCGTCGCGGATCCCCGCGGACAGCCCGGTGACATGCGCGTACAGCCAGGTCCGTCCCTGATCGTCGGTCTCGGCGGTGACCACGGCGCCGGTGATGTGGGGATGGGTGAGCAGCGCGCCCTCGATCTCCGCCGGGTCCACCCGGTGGCCCCGGATCTTGATCTGCCGGTCGGACCGGCCGAGATACTCCAGATCGCCGCCGGGGAGCCGGCGCGCCAGATCACCGGTGCGGTACATCCGGGCGCCCGGCGGGCCCGAGGGATCGGGCAGGAAGCGCCCGGCGGTCAGGGCGGCCAGTCCGCGGTAGCCCCGGGCGACCCCCGCGCCGCCGATGTACAGCTCCCCCGCCTCGCCGTCGGGCACGGCGCGCAGCGCGTCGTCGAGCACCTGGACGGTGACCCCGTCGATGGGGGTGCCGATGAGATCGGCGGAGGTGTCGGGTACGGCGGGTACCCGGTACCGGGTGGAGGTCATCGTGCATTCGGTGGGTCCGTACTGGTTCACCAGCAGACCGCCGAGCAGCGCGCGTCCGCCCGCGGCGAGGAAGGGACGCAGTGACTCCCCGCTGGAGACCACCGTGCGTACCCCGCCGAGCCGTCCGGCCGCCCCGGGCCCCTGTGCCAGGAAGGTCAGCAGCGAGGGGGTGGTGCTCAGCACGGTGTCCGCGCCGTACTCCTGGAGGGTGGCCGCGAAGGTGTCGGCGCGCAGCAGCCGGGCGCGGTCCACGAGGACGAGACGGCCGCCCGCCACGAGCGGCGCGAAGATGTCCCTGATGGACGCGTCGTAGCCGAGCGGGGCGAGCTGGACGGCCACCGTGTGCGGGCCGAGGCCGTAGTCACGGACGACGAAACGCACGTACGAGCCGAGGCCGGCGCGTTCGATCATGACCGCGTGGGGCGCGCCGGTGGATCCCGAGGTGTGGCTGATGTACGCGAGGGAGCGCGGCCCGGCGGCCCGCGGCGCGCGGGGCGCGTCCGGGTCCGGGTCCGGTGCCGGTGCCGGTGCCGGGAGCCGGTCGAGCAGCAGGGTGGGTCCGGTGACGGGCAGATCGAGCCGGTGCGCGAGCCCGTCGGTGGTGAGCAGGAACCGGGCCTGTCCGCTCTCGGTCATGGACACCAGCCGGGGCCGGGGCAGTTCGACGTCGAGGGTGAGGAACGCGCCGCCGGCCCGCAGCACCGCGGCCATGGCGACGACCGCGTCGATACCGCGTTCGACGGCGACGGCGCACACGTCCTCCGGGCCCACTCCCCGGGCGACGAGCACCCGGGCCAGCCGCTCGATCCTGTCCGCGAGTTCCCCGTACGACAGCTCGGTGTCCGGGGTGACGACGGCGGTGGCGCGCGGATCGCGCGCGGCGTGGGCGAGGATGTCGTCCACCGGGGTGCGCGCCCCGGCCGGGAGCCGCCCGCCGTCCGTGCCCCGTCCGTCGTCGGTGTTCCATCCGCCGTCCGTGCTCGGGCCGCCGTCCATGCTCGGGCCGCCGTCCGCGCTCGGGCCGCCGTCGGGGTGGTGCGCGCCGGCCGGGTGGCGGGCGCCGGTCATCCCCGCTCTCCCGTCTCCGTGGTGCGGTCGACGGCGACGAAGCGGAGTTCGGAGGTGTACGTGTTGCCCTCGTCATCCGTCAGCCAGGCCTGCTCCGGCGTCGGCAGCATCTCCGACACCGTCATCCGCGCCTCCGGATCCTTACGCGCCAACCGACGCGCCGCCTTCGCGAAGATATTCACATACACCGGACTGTCGAAATCCACGAAGAACGGACGCGGCTCCGCCGGAGACACCACAAACACCCACCGCGGCAACTCCTGCGCCACACGCCACTGACGCGCCCGCACAAACCGACGCGCCTCACTCTTCTCCCCCGCGAACTCCATCCCCGACGCAACGAACTTCCACGTCTCACGCGCCACCACGGTGGAGTCGATGGTGATGCGCGGCGAACGGTCGGTGTCGGGCCGCAGGGTGAAGCGGTCCATGACCCGGTTGGTGAGGGCGTGGCTGAAGACGTCGAGCAGATCGAAGACGGAGCCGTCGGGGAGCAGCGCCTTCAACTGGCCGTCCCGCTCCGCCACCTGGACGTCGCCGCAGCGGACCGTGCGTGGCCGGCCGGGGTCCGCGGTCTGGTCCACGATGGAGACGTAGTAGTCCTGCGGGCGGTCCAGGGACGGTCTGCTGCGGGTGGACCACTTCAGCGGAAGTTCCTTGGGCAGCATGGGCATCAGCCGGGGACCGGGGAAGTCGGTGGTGGTCTCGTCGATCAGCTCCTGGATGTCCGGGTGCTGATGGACGAAGAGCGAGGCGCCCAGGGTGTTCATGGCGACATGCAGTTCACCGAGGACGAGTTCGAACTCGCCGCGCTCCACCGCGTCGAGATCATCGGCGATGATCATCACATCGGGGCTGATGTAGCGGGCCAGGGACCAGCCGCGGCCCGGCTCGCCGAAGGCCTCCTGGACCTGGTCGGCGATATCGGCGGAGGAGAGCCGGACGCGCCGGGCCCCCGCCGGGGCGTTGATGATTTTCGCCCAGCGCTCACGCAGTTCGGCCTGGATACGGTCGATGTCCGCGATCGACTCGCTGTGCGGGGCGGGCAGGCACTCGAACCAGAGGGAGCCGAGGTCGACCCTGCCGTCCCGGGCGAGCAGCCGGTCGTACGCCTCCTTGATCCGCCCGCCGACGGCCTCGGCGAACCGGTTGGTCATCCAGCGGGCGCCGGTCAGGCACAGTTCCAGCGGGGTGAGCTGTTCCAGTACGGCGGTGCCCACCGTGGCGGTGGCCGATCTGCGGCAGTCGGAGTAGACCAGCGCGCGGTTGGGGGCGGTGCGGGCGCCCTTCTCCCGCTGGGCGGAGGCCTCGGTGAGTTCCGCGAAGTCGGCTTCGAGCGCGGCGAGCGCCTCGCAGAGTTCGTCGGCGTCGAAGCCGACCGCCCGGACCCGGTCACGGCCGCGTTCGAGGATGTCCAGTTTGGCGAGGGCGGGCTCCCGCAGCTCCGCGTCGCCGATCGTCTCCAGGAAGGAGCGCAGCGAGCGTTCGGGGAAGGTGCCCGAGGGGACATCCAGTTTCCAGACGACCCAGCGCTGGGCGACCAGCCACTCCAGGGTTCGGGTGATCTCGGCGGGCGGCACGGGGCGCCCCTCGGCCCGGGAGACCTCGTCGACGATGTCCGTCAACAGCCTTGTGCCGTCGCAGAGTTCGAGGACCTGGAGCTCCCGGCCCGACACCTCGCGGATGGGGCGTCCCGGTACCCGTACCGTCCCGTCCACGACCCCCACGAAGGGGACCCGGCGCGGCGCGACCCACTCCCGCACCCCCTCGACCCCACCGATCACCCGAGCCAGAGCGTCCACCGACCAACTCGAGAAATACACCTC
>NZ_JBIASO010000050.1:0-5275 GCF_042890865.1 Streptomyces sp. NPDC002018 | reverse complement strand
TGTCCACAGCCTCGTACCGGCCGTACTTGTGGATCGGCATCCCGGACGACCGCTGGGTGTGCGTCGCGTTGGTGACGGGCGTGGGGCGGCCGACGCCGACGACGGACGCGACGGAAGATTCGGACATTGCGCCTGGAACTCCTGGTGTGCTCGTCGATGGTGGTGAACGGTCTGAACCGCTCGGCTGGGATGGATGGGGCGCCTCGGGATCACACGCGACCCGTCGGTAATTCTGAGGCGGGGCCGCATCCGCGAGGAACGGTGCGTGCCCGCATTGCCTTCCGGTACAGGCCCCTGTGCCCTCGCGTCCCATGGCGCCCGCCAGCGGGGACGTGTGCGGGAGGCCATGGGCTTGGAGTCGCGAACCCTCCGGAGTGATCTCCATGGGTCTTCTTGTCACCGGAGACGACATGCTCGTTGTCGCTGAGCGGTGCGCCTTCGAAGGTTCGGGCGTGCACTTACCCGGCCCCCGGCCCCGGCCCGAGGCATGTCGTGGAAGGGCCCGGTGGCGGCGAGCCGACGTGTCACCCTGCGCCGAGGCGTTCGACGTGTCCCCCCACTGGTCGGTAAATGGGCCAGCCAGGGTCGCCGCTCTCAGCGAACCTGACCCATGACCGGTGGATCCTGCCGGCGAGTCCGGACGGCGGTTCGGTGATGCCGAGGAGCCCTCGTGGGCCGTGCAGCGACGGCAGGGACAGGCGGTCGAAGACGAACGGCAGCTCCATCACGTGACTGGCGCCGAGTTGTCCGTCGATCGCGTCGGAGCGCCAGGCGAACTCGTAGCGGTAGGTCCGCCGGGACGCGGCGCTCGCGTGTGCGGCGGCCATCCGCCGAGTGCCCGCTCCGAAGAGCCCGTCGCCGAGGATGAGGGTGCGCAGTTCGGCGGTGGTGGCGGCAGGGTGTTCCGTCGACAGCCGTGTACGGCGTCGGCGGGACGGGGGTGGAATCGTGCCGCGGTGTCCAGGAGATCGGCTTCGGTGCTGCCGGCCAGGACGCCGAGCGGGGCGAGGTAGAGGCTGCCTTCGTCGAGGTTGGAGCCGATCAGCAGGTCGACACCGGATCCACGGGTGGCCAGCGTGGTGGCGGGCTGTTGCTCGCCGACGAGACTGAAGGAGGTGATGCCGGCCAGCGGGTGGTGGTGGGCGGGGTGCGCAGGTCCAGTCCGGTCAGATGGGGCAAGAGGTCGACGAGACGCGCGTCCGGGACGTCCGCCAGGGTTTCGGCCGTGGGCCCGATCTCCAGCTCGCGTCCGACCGCTGCGGTGACGATGCGCGCTTGCTCCGGTGTGAACGCGGCGGTGCCGCTGCCGCTTTGGATGATCGCCCGTCGCACGAGGCCGGAGGAGGCGGGGTCGGCGAGGATGCCGCCGACGATGATGGCTCCGGCGGACTGGCCGAAGAGGGTGACATTGGCGGGGTCGCCGCCGAAGTGGTCGATGGTGTCGCGGATCCAGCGCAGGGCGGCGAGTACGTCGAGCATGCCACGGTTGTCCGGTGCGTCCGGCAGGTGGAGGAAGCCGGGTATGCCGAGGCGGTAGTTGACGGTGACCAGGACCACACCGTCGCGGGCGAAGGCGGTGCCGTCGTGGAGCGGTGCGCGGTTGGAGCCGGCGACAAAGCCTCCGCCGTGTACGAACACCATGACCGGCCGCCGCTCCGGTTTGTTCTGCCGCGGTGCCCAGATGTTCACGGTGAGGTAGTCGCTGCCGCGCTGCCACCCCGGGCCGAAGTAGGAGGACATGTCGAGCGTGCCGAAGGCGTCGCGGACGGGCTGGGGCGCGGTCGGCCCCGGCCGTGTCGCATCACGGACCTCGGTCCAACCAGGGTGCGGGCTCGGCGCGGTGAAACGCTCACGGGCGACGGGCGCGGCGGCGTAGGGCACATCGAGGAAGACGGCGCCGTGTGCGTGGTGGCGGCCGCGGATCGGACCGAGGGTGGTGGTGACGGTGGTGTAGCCGGCGGACGCCATCCGGTGTCTCCTCGCTGGTTGCTGCGGCGGTGCCGCCGCCCCGGGTCGGTCGGGGCGGCGGCCTGCATGAAGCCGGTGGGTCAGTACCGGTTGGTCAGTACCGGCTGATCGGTGCCCAGTTCTTGATCGCGAAGCCGTTGCCGTTGTGCTCGACTTCGAGAGCGCTCTGGCCGCTGAAGTGGCCGGGCAGGACGAGGGCGTTGGTATCGGCGGCCCGGCCGAGCAGCCTGGGCCGGGTCGCGCGGGCCTGGGCCGGGTCGTGGCAGAAACAGCTGTTGTGATCCGGATGGGTGACCTGAAGGGGGGTGTGCATCAGGTCGCCGGCGAACAGGGCCCTGTCGGTGCCCGAGGCCAGTTCGACGACACTGGAGCCGGGTGTGTGGCCGGGGGCCGCCTCCAGACGCAGGTGGGCGTCGATGGTGTGGCTGCCCTCCCACAACTGGACCTGGCCTGCGGCGTGGACGGGGGCGACGCTGTCCTCGAAGACGTTCTCGTTGACCCCGTCGGCGATGTCCGGGTTGTTCGCAGGGTTCCAGAACTCGAAGTCGGCCTTGGGCATCAGATAGGTGGCGTTCGGAAACGTGGGTACCCAGGCGCCCTCGGTCAGTCGGGTGTTCCAGCCGACGTGGTCGACGTGGAGATGGGTGTTGACGACCAGGTCGACGTCCTCGGGACGTACACCCGCGCGGGCGAGATTGGCGAGGTAGTCAAGGTTCAGGTGGTCCCACCCGTCGACGGCCGGACGGGACTTGTCGTTGCCGACACCGGTGTCGACCAGGATCGTCCGGCCACCGCTGCGCAGCAGCCAGGTCTGCGTGGCGACGTGGACCATGGCGTCGTCGGCGCCCAGGTGGTGGGGCACCAGCATGGCGCGGTGGTCCTTCCATGCCTGCTCCGGAAGGTCCGGGAAGAACTGGTCCGCGGGCATGATCGGACCGTGCATTTTCCTCGATCCGGGTGATCGTGACATCGCCCAGGCTGATCTCGTTCGTGTCCTGCATGGTGTGTCTCCGTACGGTGAGGGTTCCGGGAGGGACCGGGGTGGCGTGACGGGGCCGTCGACAGGGGCACGACCGTCCGGGAGGGGCCGATGCGGTTCCCGCCGGGTGGGTACCCGTGGCGCTCAGCGCTTCAGCTGGACGCGGAGGAGGTTGGGGTCCTCGGCGGTGAGGTAGGCGGCGCTCGTCACATGGACGGTGTCTCCGCGCACAGCGATGGATGTGGGGTTCTGCAGGCCGTCGGCGGGGGTCAGCACGAGGGAGTGCCGGCCGTCGGGCTGGACGAGCGCGACCTGGCTCGTGCCGTTGAGGGCGGCCAGCAGCTGGTCGCCGCGGCCGGTGAAGGTGAAGTCGTCGATCCCCTGCAGGCCGGTGGCCTCGGTCCGGACCCGGCCGGCGCGGTCGTCCGGGCGGATGGGGATGCGCAGGACGGTGCCCTTGTCGAGGTTGGTGGCCCAGACCTCACCCTTGTGGATCTTCAGGCCGTTGGCGCCGAGGAAGCCGGTGGAGGCCAGTTCGGGGGCGGTGGACCACGCGGTGGGGGCGCCGCCGGTGGAGCGCACCCTCCAGATGGTGCCGAGTACGGAGTCGGTGATGTAGAGCATGCGGGGCGTGCGTCGAGGGCCAGGCCGTTGGGCAGGCCGTTCTCGGGGAGCGCGGCGAGCCGCTGCGGCTCGCCGCCGGGGCGCAGGCGCCACACACCGGTCAGGTCGGAGGTACCGGTGGCGTACAGGAAGTACAAGGTGCCGTCGGGGGCGCGGACGATGCCGGTCGTCAGCGGGAAGCCCAGCGCCGGGGTGTGGATGCCGCCGTCGGCGGGGCCGGGCAGGGTGGCCAGGATCCGGGTGGTGCCGTCGCGGGAGACCTTGGCGATCTCGCGGCCCGCGGCGAAGGTGATATACGCGTCGCCATTCGGTGCCAGGGCTATGTTCTCCGGTGTCTGGCCCTTGGCCAGGTCGAAGTGCACGGACACTCTCGGGCCGGACAGGGGCGCGGCGGTGGTTGAGGCCCGGGCCGGGGCCGGGGCCTCGCTGAGCGCTGCGGCGGTGGCCGGGCTGAGCGCCGCGGCGGTGGCCGCGACCAGGACGGCTGACGCCGCCGAGAGAGCGAGCAGCTTCGTGGACATGGTGTTCCTTCACTGGTTTCGGGCGTGCGGCAGCGGCACGCCGACGTACGTGTGTGGCTGTGAGGGGCGGGGCGGGGCGGGCCGGGGCCGGGCCATCACGCGGCTGCTCCCGGCAGCGGCCGGCGGGCCGTGCCTGATGATCCGGATACGCGCGGGTGCGCGGTGGCGGGTCCGGCGTGTGGTGCAGTTAAGGGTGTGGGGGTCAGTCGGTGAGCACCCGAGACCCCGGCCGCGCCGGGTCCGCCGGGAGGGACTCCTGCGTCACGGGCGGGTGCTGGCCTGGGTGGCGGCCGTGTTGGTGGAGGGCGCGGCGGCCGGGATGGTGGACGGTACGGTGGCCTGGGCGAGCAGGGTCAGTGCGGCACGCGAGGGCGAGTCCGCCTCCGTGGTGGCGACGACCACGACGGGGCCGGGCCCGTGGCTCAAGGTCTGCTGGACGACGGTGAGAGTTCCGACCAGCGGGTGCCGCATCTCATAAGCCGCGACGGTGCACGCCTTGATCCGGTGGTCGGCCCACATCGACGCGAACTCAGCGCTCCTCGAACCCAGTTCACCCACCAGCGAGTGCAGCGCGCTGTCCTGCGGGTGCTGGCCGCCGGTTCCGGGAGCGATGGCGGTCCGCCCGGGCCAGGTCGTGCAGGTGCAGCCGCTCGGACTCGTCCAGCCGCAGGGCTCGGGCGATCGCGTCCAGTACCTCGGGTGAGGCGCTCTGCGACTGGCCCTGCTCCAGCCGCGTGTAGTAGGAGACACTCACCCCCGCCAGTTGCGCCAGCTCCTCGCGCCGAAGACCCGGCACGCGCCGGCGCTCGCCATAGGTGGGCACTCCGACATCTGCGGGACGCAGCTGGGAACGCCGCGTCCTCAGGAAGTCTCCGAGCTGCACCTGTCCGTTCATGGCTCCGAGTATCGATCCCTTCGGAACGCCTTGCCTGCCCCGGCTGTGGATAGGCACGGGCGGGCCTGGCTGCCGGGCGCCACAGTCGGTGAACTGGATGGGAACGCAAGTGAGTCGGCAGGCCGGAACCGTCTGACCGGTCGTCGGGCGTCCCCCGGCGGGGGGTGTACCCAGCACCACCTCCCGGCCGGGTCGTACGCCCAGTGTGCCGAGCCCTCGGCGCCCATAGCGTCATGGTCACGGCGCAGAGAGCGCCACAGCGGAAGGGGCGGCGGACATGTTCCACCG
>NZ_JBIASO010000049.1:0-6292 GCF_042890865.1 Streptomyces sp. NPDC002018 | reverse complement strand
CGACAGTGGCATCCAGCGCCCGGAGGCGAACCGAGCCCCGAAAAAGAAGGCGAGTGAGCCGAAGGGGCGCGTCGGTGCCGAAAAGGAGAGCGCGCACAGGCCGTGAGGAACGAACGGCCGAGCACGGTCGACCGTCGGCACCGACATGAAGCGCCCCGGAGGTGAACCGAGCCCTCAAAAAGAGGGGGGATCGGGGCCCGGCGTCCTTCGGGCCGACCTGGAACCCGCTGGCTGCGGATCGACCGAAAGCCGTTGTCTACTGAACGCCGGGGCCCCACCCGGGTCGCACCCACCGGCCGGCCGAAACCTTCCCTCGCCCCCGAGACGCGGGCGCTGGACCTGGCTCCCAGTGGCGGTGCCGGTGCGGCACACCGCCCCATGACCCAGCGGCGTTCGACGACTGCGTGGAGATTGCCGGACGGACGTCCTGTGGTGGACTCGGCCGAACCTACCCGCCGGTGGCTGCTTACTGTCAATAGCCGTTTGACCTGCGGAGTTGACCCAAATCACCAGGTCAGTGGGGAAGATCCGCAGGTCGCGACCGAGACCGGGAGGCATCGGTCGGCGGTACGAAATGTCCCCACGTCACTCGTTCGGTCGCACAAACACCGTGTGCCCGGCGACCACGGTCCGCAGGCACACCGGCAGCGGACGGCCGGGGGTCAGATCCGGCAGTCCCGGCGTCCCCGAGCGCGGGTCGGTGGACCAGCGGGCGACCCGGTCGTCGGGGGCCTGGACCACGAGTTCCTCGGTGCGCCAGACGGCGTAGTCGGCGGGGGCTCCCGGCACCAGTGTGCCCGCGTCGTCACGGCCGACGGCCCGCCAGCCGCCACGGGTGTGGGCGGTGAATCCCGCCCGTACCGAGATGCGGTGCTCGGGGGTCTGGTGGAAGGCGGCGGCCCTGACGGTGCCCCACGGGTCCAGCGGGGTGACCGGGCTGTCGGAACCGAAGGCCAGCGGGACCCCGGCGCGCAGCAGCGCGGCGTAGGGGTTGAGCGTACGGGCGCGCTCGGTGCCAAGACGCCGCGCGTACATACCGCCCTCGCCGCCCCAGACCGCGTCGAAGGCGGGCTGGACGGAGGCGGTGAGCCCCAGCTCGGCGAAGGCGGCGACGGTCGCGGGGGTCAGCATCTCGGCGTGCTCGACGCGATGCCGGGCGGCCCGGACCCGTGCGAGGCCCAGTCGCTCGGCGGCGGCGCGTACCCCTTCGACGACGGTGCTGACCGCGGCGTCGCCGATGGCGTGGAAACCGGCCTGGAGTCCGGCCTCGGTGCAGGCGGTGACATGCGCGGCGACCGCCGCGGCGTCGAGGTGGGCGGTGCCGGTGTGGGCGGCGTCGTCGTACGGGTCGTGCAGGGCGGCGGTGTGGGAGCCGAGGGATCCGTCGACGAAGAGATCACCGGCGGCGCCCGCCGCGCCCAGGTCACGGATGTGCCGGGCGCCCTTCTCGTCGCTGATGGGCTCGGCCCAGTAGCCGTGGATCCGCGGGCCGGCCTCCTCGTCCGCCAGGGCCAGCAGCGCGGCGAAGTCCTCCTCGTCGGAGATGTCGGGGCCGGCGCACTCGTGGAGGCTGCCGATACCGAGCGACGCGGCGTGCCGACGGGCCGCGCGCTGCGCCTCCGTGCGCTGGCGCACGCTGACGGCCCCGTGCGCCGCCGCGCGTACGGCGTGGTGGGCGGCGGCGGTCAGCGGACCGTCCGGGTGGTATCCGGCGAGGGAGGTGATGCCGGGGACGAGGTCGAGCAGGGCGGTGGTCACGACGGCGGAGTGCACATCGATACGCGGCAGATAGAGCGGCCGGCCGCCGGCGGCCTCGTCGAGTTCGGCGCGGGACGGGGGGCGCTGTTCGGGCCAGCGGGCGGAGTCCCAGCCGTGGCCGAGCAGGATGCGGCTGTCGGGGCGGGCGGTGCGGTGGGTCCGTACGAGCGCGAGCGCCTCGGTGAGCGTGCGGGCGGTGGACAGATCGAGCCCGGTGAGGGCGAGGCCGGTCGCGGTGGTGTGGACATGGGCGTCGGTGAACGCGGGGGTGACGAGCGCGCCTTCGAGGTCGACGACCTCGTCCACGCCGGTGGCGAAGGCGTCGGCGGCGCCCTCGGAGCCGACCCAGGCGACATGGCCGCGTTCGACGACCATGGCGGTGGCGAAGGGGTCGGCGGGGCTGTGGACTTCTCCACCGCGGAGCAGGACGGTGCGGTGGGGGTCGGTGCGCTTGGTCATGGGACCAGTGTCGCGTGTGCGGAGGGGGGCGCCGGTACGGGGTCGCCTCCCGGCCGGGGGCGCCGGCCGGGGGCGCCCGCGTGGTACGGGCGCCGGCGCGAGGCCGTCGGGGTGTCAGAAGGACGGGGGGCGTGATTCGTACGGCGTCGAGAGGACCACCGTCGTCCGGGTCGAGACTCCCGCCAGGGAGCGGATCCGGGTGAGGAGGTGTTCCAGTTCCAGCGGGGTGGGGACCCGGACCTTGAGGATGTAGTTCTCGTCGCCCGCCACGCTGTGGCACGCCTCGATCTCCGCGATGCCCGCGAGCCGTTCCGCGATGTCGTCGGCGGCGCTCGGGTCGAACGGTTTCACCGAGATGAACGCCGTGAGCGGCAGGCCGACCGCCTCCGGGTCGACGACCGCGGCATAGCCGCGGATGACTCCGCGCTGCTCCAGCCTGCGTACGCGCTGATGCACGGCCGAGGTGGACAGGCCGGTGGCCTTGCCCAGGTCCGTGTAGCTCATCCGGCCGTCGTTGACGAGCAACTCCACGATCTGACGATCCAGCTCCTCCATACGGATCAACCTATTGCCCCAGGTCACTTCCGGCACAGTCGGCGGGTCGGCCGAACGGCACCTGCGAGCGGCATGTGACGAAGACCACAGGTCTCTGACGCGGTCCGTCGAGACCTTACGGTTACCTGGCTCGCGCGACGGGAATTGCTTGCTGTGGTCGAGACCACAAGTGCCTGGTCGGCCCACCCGAGGGGGAATGTCTCCATGCAGAGCCTGAAGCGCGCCGGACGTACCGAACCGGAGCCTGTTGATCTCGTCGACGCCGACGACATCGACTTCTACGACACCTTCGAGATGTACCGGGTCGTCTGCCCGGACTGTGCGCAGCCGATCGCGCTGCTGGCGGACGAGGACGTCCTGCCGGAGCACGCTCTGTGCCCCACACCGTGGAACCCGTTCGTACTCTCCGTCTGTGCCGGTACGGGCCGTGCGGCGTCGGACGCTCGTCCCGCCGACGAGTCGTCCGAGGCCCAGGAGCAGGACACCGCGCTGCTTCTGACGCTCCCTCAGGGACTCAACTGGCGGACCCAGCCGTTCTCGCACGTCGGCGGACCGGGCTCGCGCCCGTTCAAGGTGCCGACCGTCCAGCGGCACGCCGCCTGAGGTCCTCGGAGCCCCGGCACGCCCGCCGACCCAGGGTCGGGGAGCGCGCCGGGGAACCGGTTCAGCGTGTTTCCGGGCCCGCCAGATGCCGCGCGATCACCATGCGCTGGATCTGGTTGGTGCCCTCGACGATCTGAAGCACCTTCGCCTCGCGCATGAAGCGCTCCACCGGGAAGTCCAGGGTGTAGCCGTAGCCGCCGAGGACCTGCACGGCGTCGACGGTGACCTGCATCGCGGTGTCCGTGCAGAACAGCTTGGCCATGGCGGCCTGCCGGGAGAACGGCCGGCCGGTGTCACGGAGCCGGGCGGCGGCGAGATAGAGCGAGCGTCCCGCCTCGATCCGGGTGGCCATGTCGGCGAGCAGGAAGCGCAGTCCCTGGAAGTCCGCGATGGGTCTGCCGAACTGCCGTCGTCCGGTGGCGTATTCGACGGCTTCGTCCAGGGCCGCCTGGGCGAGACCGATGGCGCAGGCGGCGATGCCGAGACGGCCCGAGTCGAGCGCCGACAGCGCGATGGCGAAGCCCTGGCCCTCCTCGCCGATCCGCCGGCCGTCGGCCACCCGTACGCCGTCGAAGTGGAGTTGGGCGGTGGGCGAGCCCTTCATGCCCATCTTCTTCTCGGGGGGAGCCGCGTTCAGACCGGGGGCGTCGCCCGGTACGAGGAACGCCGTGATGCCCCGGGCGCCCTCTTCTCCGGTGCGGGCCAGCACCGTGTAGAAGTCCGCGATCCCGCCGTGGGTGATCCAGGCCTTGGTGCCGGTGATCACCCAGTCGTCGCCGTCCCGTACGGCCCTCGTACGGAGCGAGGCGGCGTCCGAGCCGGAGGCGGGCTCGGAGAGGCAGTAGGCGCCCAGCAGTCCGCCGCCCAGCATGGCGGGGAGGTATTCGGTCTGCTGGTCCTTGGTGCCGTAGCCGGCGAGCGCGTGGCAGGCGAGCGAGTGCACGCTGACGCCGAGGCCGACGGTGAGCCGGGCGGCGGCCAGTTCTTCGAGTACCTGGAGATAGACCTCGTACGGCTGGTCCCCGCCGCCGTGGGCGGAGTCGTAGGGGAGGCCGAGCAGGCCGGACGAGGAGAGCAGGGCGAAGAGGTCGCGCGGGAAGTGTCCCGCTTCCTCCTCCTCGGCCGCCGCCGGGATGATCTCCCGCTGGATGATGTCGCGTACGAGGGCGACGAGGTCCTCTGACTCCTCGGTGGGCAGTTGCCGGTCCACCGGTCGCGGGGCGCGGTCGGGCATGGCGGCGCTCTCCTCCCTGTCGGGCGCTACGGCGGTCACGCGCGCAGGGTGTGGCGGCGCCGCCGGCTGGGGTCCGGGGGTGTCCCCCGGAAGGTGGTGCTGCCCAACCGATGCTGCCCTCCCGGATCACGGAAGCGGCTGACCAGCGGCTGCGGCGCGTCGAGTATGCCCGATCAGCGGCGTTCCGTCACGAGCCCGCCCAGACCCCTCCGGCACGGCCGAACCCGGTCCGAACCATTGACCCAGTGGTCTAGTCCTTCTAACGTTCCCTCTCAACGCGTTCATGTCATTTCCCCCCACTCGCTTCTTCCTCCCCCACGAGGAGACTCCATGCTCAGGCTTCACCGCTCCCGTGCCCGCTTCCGGGCGCTGATCGCCGCCGCGTGTACGGCCGCGCTCGGCGTCACCCTGCTCTCCGGGGCGGGCAGCGCCTCCGCCGGTGAGTCCACCGCCGCCACTCCCGCCGGCGTCTCCGCCGCCCCCACCGCGGCAGGCGACAAGGTGGTCGGTTACTTCACCAACTGGGGCGTCTACGACCGCAATTATCACGTCAAGAACATCGAGACCTCCGGCTCCGCCGGCAAACTCACCCATATCAACTACGCCTTCGGCAATGTGACCGGCGGAAAGTGCGTCATTGGTGACGCCTACGCCGACTACGAGAAGGCGTACACCGCGGACCAGAGCGTCGACGGCGTGGCCGACACCTGGGACCAGCCGCTGCGCGGCAACTTCAACCAGCTCCGCAAGCTCAAGGCGCTCCACCCCGGTCTCAAGGTCATCTGGTCGTTCGGCGGCTGGTCCTGGTCCGGCGGCTTCACCGAGGCGGCGAGGAACCCGGCCGCCTTCGCGCAGTCCTGCCACGACCTGGTCGAGGACCCGCGCTGGGCCGATGTCTTCGACGGCATCGACATCGACTGGGAGTACCCCAACTCCTGTGGTCTGACCTGCGACACCAGTGGACGTGAGGCCTTCGGGAACCTCGCGTCCGCGCTGCGGACCGAGTTCGGCACCGGCGCTCTGGTGACGGCGGCCATCACCGCCGACGGCTCCGACGGCGGGAAGATCGACGCCGCCGACTACACGGGCGCCGCGCGGTACCTCGACTGGTACAACCCGATGACCTACGACTTCTTCGGTGCCTTCGCGGCGCAGGGCCCCACCGCCCCGCACTCGCCGCTCACCTCCTACCCGGGCATCCCGACGGAGGGCTTCACCTCCGACGCGGCGATCAGCAAGCTCCAGGGCCTCGGCATCCCGTCCGAGAAGCTGCTGCTGGGCATCGGCTTCTACGGACGCGGCTGGACCGGTGTGACCCAGCAGGAGCCGGGCGGTACGGCGACGGGCGCGGCTCCGGGCACCTACGAGGCCGGTATCGAGGACTACAAGGTCCTCAAGAACTCCTGCCCGGCCAACGGGACGGTCGCGGGAACGGCGTACGCCTTCTGCGGCAACCAGTGGTGGAGCTACGACACTCCCGCCACCATCGCCGGGAAGATGGCCTACAAGGACCAGCAGAGCCTGGGCGGCACCTTCTTCTGGGAGCTGAGCGGTGACACCGCCGACGGCGAACTGATCAAGTCCATCAACTAGGACTTGTCCGGTCGATCATGTGACTGCTTCGTGTGCGGGTCGTTGGTGTGGGCATGGGGCGGGGTGATCTGAGCGATGCTGAGTGGGAGC
>NZ_JBIASO010000048.1:0-6342 GCF_042890865.1 Streptomyces sp. NPDC002018 | reverse complement strand
CTACGAACGCAAAGCCGAACACTTCCTCGCCTTCGTCGGCATAGCCGCAGCCCTCATCAACTACCGCCGACTCACCAAATGAAACGACGTCTAAGACGGCGTTAAGAAGTCATCTCATTTGGCGAGTCTGTGGTAGCAGATGAGGGTGCAGGCGAGGAAGTGGTCGGCTTTGCGTTCGTAGCGGCGGTGGAGGCGACGGCATCCGGCGAGCCAGGCCATGGTGCGTTCGATGGTCCAGCGGTGGCGGCCCAGCCGCTGGGAGGTTTCGACGCCCTTGCGGGCGATGCGGTGGGTGATGCGGCGCCCGCGTAACCATCGGCGCAGGTGGTTGTAGTCGTAGCCCTTGTCGCCGTGCAGCTTGGCCGGCCTTCGTCGACGTGGTCCACGCCGGGAACGGATCGGCGGTATGCCCTGCACCAGCGGAATCAGGGCCTGGCTGTCGTGCAGGTCCGCCGCGGAAATGCCAACGGACAGGGGCAGACCGGTCCGCTCAGTGATCAAGTGGATCTTCGAGCCGTACTTGCCCCGATCCACCGGATTCGGACCTGTCAGCTCCCCCTTTTCAGGGCCCGCACGTTCACCGAGTCGATCGCACACCGGGACCAGTCCAGCTCGCCACGGGCGCCGAGCTCGTCCAGCACCAGGCGATGGAGCCCGGCCCACACCCGCGCCCTCGACCACTCGGCGAAACGCCGGTGGGCCGTCGCTCCCGACGGCCCGAACGAGGCGGACGGCAGTTGCTGCCACGTGCAGCCCGACGTGGCCACGAACACGATCGCGGCCAGCACTTCCCGGTCCCCGTGCCGACGCCGACCGCCTCCTTGCCGCCGCGACGGCGCCTCCGGCACCACCCGCCGGAACAACCCCCACAGCTCATCCGGCACCAGCCACTCAACAATCCCCACACCTGAAGCATATCGAACAGCCCAAATGAGATGACGTCTTACGAGTTGGTGCGTGATAGCGGGTGGGTCGTGTTTCGCCTGGTCGTGACCTGTTTTCAGGCGTTGAGGGTACGGTCGGAGACGAGGCTGGCGATGGCGCGGTAGGTGTCGGGCAGGCGGTCGCGGCGGTGGGTCCAGCGCATCAGTTGTTTCCAGCGTTTGTGATCAGCGAGGGCATGCTCGACGGTGATGCGGTCGGAGGAGTGCCAGTGGCGGTCACGCTCCCACTGTTCGACTCTGCCGGGCAGTGCTCCCGGACGCGGTTTTCCGGGCGGTGTGATCGCTTGCCCGCGGTGGTCGCGGCTCAGGCCCAGGTAGCCGTCGTCCAGGAGTACCTCGACGTCGGGGAAGTGCTGGAAGCACACGGCGATGCCCTCGTTGCGCGCGGCCGTGGCATCGTGCATACGTCCAGGCCGCAGGGCATCGGTCCATAACGTGCGGCCACGCCGGTCGGCGACGACCGTGGCCTTCATCGTGTTCTGCTTCTTCTTCCCCGAGACGAACGCACGCCGGCCACCACGTCCGGCCGGTGGCCTGCGGACCTGGATCTCGGTGGCATCCAGGCGCAGCTCGATACCCTCGGCCTGGGCGTGGGCGAACACGTCCGCCAGCGTCCGTAATCGCAGACCGGGGCGGTCGGGGACCGCGCATCCCCGCTCGGCCAGGAGCGCACGTATCTCCGCGACCGCGCGGGTGACGGTGGAGCGGTCGACGCCGAACAGCAGGCCCAGCACCGAATGCGGCAGATCGTGCCGCAGATGGATCAGCGTGGCCACCAGCCGGTCGACGAACACCAGCCGGTGACGGGCGCCGGCACCGGCGGCCCGCTTCCTGGCCCCACCTCGTGCAGCATGGCGGCGGCCCTCGACGCCGGCCTGCCACGGCACGGCCAACTCCTCGGCCAGGCAGGCGAGATGACGCCGAGAGACCCCCGTGAACAGCCGATGCGCCAGCACCGCTCGATTGACCATGATCGCCACACACGGATCATGCCACCACCTGCAACGACACCCCACCCGGCTATCACGCACCAACTCGTAAGCCCGGAACTGCCCCTCTCGTTCAGTGGTCGGCGTGATCGCGAGCCACTGGGAACGCTGGTGCTCGGTGCTCGGCAGGCTGATCAAGGACACGCTCCGAGGAAGGCATTGACCGCTCTGCGGTCAGAAGGCACACCGCTTGCCGATGTCGTCCGTGACCTCCAGCTAACTGCTCACGGCGCCGCTGGCCGTGCTCTTCACCACCGTGAGCTATCTCGGCGCGGCCCTGCGGCTGACCGGTATCCGCAAGACCCCGGCGCCGCCCGCCCCGTCGCCCGGCCACGCGACCCGGCTCAGGGAGCAGATCGCCGAGGGCGTACGGCATGTCTTCGGCAACCGCGAGCTGAGGGCCCTCGCGCTGACCGCGGCCCTCGGCAACTTCGGCTCACAGATCATCAACACCATGCTGCCGGTCGTCTTCGTCCGCGAACTCGGCTACTCCGCAGGCGCGCTGGGCCTGTTCTGGGCGGTGGGCGGCGCCGGTCTGCTGATCGGCGCCCGCTGCGCCCGGCCCATCGCCGCCCGGCTCGGCTACGGCCCCACCCTCGGTATCGCCGGGCTCTGTCTGGCACCCGCCGGACTGCTCGTACCGCTCGTCGACCGCGGCCCCTGGCTCGTCCTGGCCGGGACCGGCTGGCTGCATCATCCGAGAACGCCACGATTCCCGAATCCCTGGAGGCCGCCAGGGCCGGAGGCCACCTCGCCGCCGCCCTTGTCCAGTGGTTCGTCTCCGGAGTGGTCGTCCGCATCCCCTGAGCTTCTCTGACACGGAGGCCGAGACTACGCGGCGGCAGAGCGGACAACGCCATCGCTTCGCGCGGTCGGGCAGCTAGCGGCCTCGGACGCAGCCTCGCCACAGGAGTCAAGGCCCACTTGACTCCGGGCGCGTTGCGGCATCGGAGGCGGTTGTGATGCTGGCCGTTCTGTCATTCGGCTTTACCTCGCGGCCAAATGACTCCTTCCTCGGTGCGAATTGCCAACCACTGACCCCGGACTGGCAATCCGACCACCTCCACGCGCTGGGCGCCGTCCGCACCGCGCGCGGTGTCGCGGTGGCGGACGTCCTTGCTGTAGAGATTGAGAATGGGCACCGAGACGATAGGGCTCGGCATGGGCGAGTCGGATGCGGGCGCTCCCCTCCGAGCCGGCGGGGCCAGGCGTGCGTTTTCGTCCCACAGCAGAGCCCATGGCGTCTTCACTGGCACAATGATTCCGTCGCCGGTGTGGACGTCTTCTGTCCGCCTTTCGATCAGCATCAGCATGGGGGTGACGGGGAGTGCGGGATCATGCAGGAGCCGGTGGACCTTGCGAAAATTCCGGGCGTCTTTGGCACGACCGAACGTTATTAAACCAGTGATGAAACCCGCCGCCGCGAATATAAAAGCGAGCCCCGTTCCTATGCCTATCGTCAACCAGGGCAAGGGGCCCTCTGCATGTGCGACCAGGTTCCCTTGCACGAAGGCTAGTGTCCCTAACACAAAACACATGAGCAGGTGGCGATACGCCGAGCTTGTGGCAGAGGCCAGGTGAGCGTAACCCTCGTCATCGGCCTCAGTTCCGGTGTCGGCGCGTTGCCGACCCGCAGACGGGACACTGGGCCACCGTCCCACAGCCTTTGCTCGAAGAAATCTTTGTACCTGCTCCTCTGTCCAACCGACCGTTCCCGCACCTTCGGGGAGTGTGAACTGTACTGCCGCGTCCAGTGCACTGCTCCAAATCCGGATCGGTTTTTTGCCCCGGACCTTGACGTGGAGACCGTCCCGGTAGGTTCTCGCACGTGAGTGGACCTGTGCCATGGCGGACGGACCGCTTGCTGCTTCGGCGATTTGATCCCGGTGCGTCGTCAATATCATCCGGCGTTGTGGGAGCATGACATGCAGAACACCGGTGAAATCACTCTCCGTCTGCAAAAGAGTTTGGTTTCCCCGGGGGTCGGTGAAGGTGGGGCGTATTTCAATCCCGTCGGTGACGCCATCGCCGCCCTGTGACGGCCCTGCTGCCTCCGGCTGCGCGCCGTCGGCAGGCCGCATCGACGGGTCCGGGCGTCGAGCCAGAGGAACGTGCCCGGCGCCGCCTGCGGCCTTCATGTGGGGAATCTGTCCGGAGGCACGGATCTGCTCATGCACATACGTGTAAACATCATAGACTGTGGCATAGCCGCCGTCCCCTGATGCGCCGAACCTCAGGGCCTCGATCAAGTACCGTGTGAAGGGACTGGCCGTCTGTTCGGTCTGGGCGTCGGAGGAGAGGCCCGCATGACTGGAACTGGTCATCACGAACCGGCCCCGTCCGGAGAGTTGGCCGGCAGGATCGGTGCCCTTGACCGTGGCTACACCGCTGAAGCAGCAGTCCAGGATCACGACAATCGACCGCGCCGCGCAGTCGTCGATCAGCTCGTTGATCAGTTCATGCCGTACCGAACGTGTCCGTAGCAGGGCAACGGTGGTGTCGCTCGCACAGAGCCGGAGCCTGTTCTGGAGATCCAGTCTGCCGTGCCCGCTGTAGTAGAGGAGGAGCTGCTCATGCGCCGTGGCACGCTCGAAGAATTTGGTCAGCTCGTCATTTATGTGGCCTGAGGCCCCGTTAACGATGCGCTTTACGGATCCCACCCGATGCAGCCCTGTGACAGGGTGTGTCAGGGCTTCGTGTAGCATGCGCACGTCGGTCACCGGGCCCATCAGCGGCCGCAGGTTCTTGGGGTCGTCCGGGAACTCTGAGTTGCCAATAAGGAGCGCTCGGTGAATGCGTTCAGGTTCAGCCATCGGAGCCAGACGCTGCTGAGGGAGACGGCTCCTCCGTCACCCGCGCATCGGCGATCACACGGAGACCATGTTCCAGCGCGGCCTGCAGAGCGGCGCTGTCCGCAGAGTCCACGGTGATCGCCACATCGCCTTCGCGGCCTTCGACGGTCCATGTCAGATGAACGGTCCGTCCTCGGTCACGGCCCAGCCAAGCGGTGAACGCCGCTACGACTCCGGCCACCACGCTAGGGCCGGTCAGGATCAACACCGTGTCCGAGAAGACACCTTTCGTTCCGGGAACGTTCTCAAGACGCTCCATGCGAACGAGGGAGCCAGCCTCTTCGAGCCCCTGGTGAAGCAGTCCGACCTGACGCAGCCATCGGTCGTCGTCTGAGGCGAAAACGCTGCTCTGTGGGGTAAAACACACCTCAAGCACTTCTTACCTCCCTGTGAATGGCCAGTAAGCGAACTGACTCTTACGCATGCACAGGAAAATCCTTAGCATCAACACAGTCTTCACTATGATGAGTTGATAAAGAACGGCCGGAATCGGCCACGCCCTGGCAGTAAGGGCTCGCAGAGAATCAACATGCGGGTTTGATCTTCGTGGGGCTGCTGTTCGCGAGGAACGCGGTGACGTCAGCGGGCGTCCGGAACCTGGCTGTCGAGGGTGGAATGGTGTAGCCGTGCTTGGCCAGGAGGGGCCGGACTTGGTGAATGGCTCTGGTGAGGGTGCTGCCGTTGACTCCGAAGAGCTGGGCGAGCAGGTCGCGGGGGCCGAGTTTGCGCAGGTAGAGGACGGCGGCCAGGACTCTGTCGGCAGTGGTCAGTTTGTCCTTGGCCCCTGCGCCGCGAGCGCGGACGCGTTCGCCTCCGCGCTGCCCCGTGGGCGCGGCAGCCGCACAGGTGCGGGTGCCCGTCAGGGCCCGGATGGTGGGCGAAGTGGCAGACCCGGTCGGTGTACAGCTTGGTAGTCAGTTGAAGGCCGCAGCCTCCGAACAACAGCCCGCACCAGAACGTGTCGTGCTTGTGACGGCGGCGGAAGGCGTCCAGCTCGATCGCCTCCAGCGGCAGCATCAGCGGCTCCTCCGAGTCCGTATCGCCCAGGACCGCCGTCTGAATCTGCCGCCTGTCACCACGCACCAGCCCCCGCCCTTCGTCCCAACTCATCGTGCCACCTTGAACGTTGGCTTCACAGACGATCGACGTGTTCAACGGCGTCGTACGCAGCGGGGCAGGCTCGACAGCAATGGCCGACCGTGCCAGCCTCCCGGGCGGCACGCTCCCTGAGCCCGCCGCAGCACAAGAGCCCGGGCGGCCTCAGATTCGCGGCGGCGCTGGACGCGGGCAATCTCGGTGGACCAAGTGCCCGAGCCCGGAGTGGTGGTGCGCCTGGTCGACTACCTGGTTGCTGAACAGGCGCCTGGCCGACGTCTCGCCGTAGCGGTCGATGTGGCCGAACACCACCTGGTGGTCCTTGAGTGCCCGCACCCGCCAGTTGCGCACCTGCTCGCGGGTCAGGTCCTAGTAGTGCTTGGTCATGTTGGTGCGAGGTCTGGCATGTCGCGGTGACAGGTGGGGCAGGCGCCGGTCCAGATCGCGAGGAGTATCTGCAGT
>NZ_JBIASO010000047.1:0-6751 GCF_042890865.1 Streptomyces sp. NPDC002018 | reverse complement strand
GCTCCCACTCAGCATCGCTCAGATCACCCCGCCCCATGCCCACACCAACGACCCGCACACGAAGCAGTCACATGATCGACCGGACAAGTCCTAGCCGGGGTGGGCCCGGGGCGATGGCGGGGCCGTCGGCCCGGACCCGGCGGTGATGAGGGCGGCGGCCCGTTCCGCGATGCCGTAGACGGCCGGCATGGTGTTGGCCGCGGGAATGGACGGCATGACGGAGGCGTCGGCGACCCGGAGACCGGTCGTCCCGTGTACGCGGAGCCGGGGGTCGACGACGGCCATGGCGTCCGTGCCGATACGGCAGGTGCCCACGGCATGCCAGTAGGGGCAGTAACTGTTCCTGATGTAGTCCCGGAGATCACCGTCGTCGGTGATCTCGGGGCCGGGGTGGACCTCTCGCAGCCGCCACGGGTCCAGTGCCCGTGCCGCGCCGATCTCCCGCGCGATCCGCAGGAGGGTGAGCATCCTGTCGAGATCGCGTGGATCGCTGAAATAGCGCGGCTCGACGAGTGGGGCGGAGTCCGGTGCCGGATCCGTGAGCCCGACCGTGCCCCGGCTCTTCGGGGTCATCACGGAGAAGGCGATCGTGTAGCCGTTCTCGGGCTCGAAGTACGGCGGGAGCCGGCGGGCGTCGCTGAAGAAGATGAATTGCAGAGTCGGCCGCCGCCGACCGCCCGGATCCGTGGGGTCCGTGTACTCGGGGTCGCGGATGACGCCGCTCGCCTCGGCGTGGTTGTTCTCCCCTGGCGGGACCGGCTGTGCCGCCTCGTAGGCGATACCGGTGAGGGGATGGTCATGAAGGTTCGCGCCGACGCCCGGGAGATCGAGAACCGGATCGACACCGACGCCCCGGAGCTGGGACGCGGGGCCGATTCCGGAGCGCAGGAGCAGCTGTGCGCTGCCGACCGTGCCTGCCGTGAGGATGACCTCCGCAGTGCACAGAGCGGTGCGGACGGCGTGACGTCCGCCCTCGGTTCCGTATCCGGTCCCGTACTCGATTCCGGTGCACCGGCCGTCCCTGACGAGCACCCGGTGCACCAGGGCATCGGTCACGACGGTGAGGTTCTCCCGGCCCCGGACCCCGGGCGTGAGATACGCCTCGGCGGCGGTGACGCGTCGGCCCCGCGCGATGGTCAAGTCGTGCGGGCCGAGCCCCTCTTCGAGCCCGCTGCTGGGATCGGCGGCCTGGGGCAGGCCCACTTCGCGGGCCGCGTCGAGAAGCGCTGCGGTGACGGGGTTGCCGTCGGTGGCGGCCCCTACGGTGAGGGGGCCGTCGCATCCCCGGTCGGCGGCGTCCCGGCCGATGGCGTTCTCGGACCGTTTGAAGAAGGGAAGGAGGTCGTCGAACCCCCATCCCGGAGCGCCTTCGTCGGGCCAGGCGTCATAGCCGCTCCGGTGACCGCGGACGAACACCATGCCGTTGATGTCGGTCGAGCCGCCCAGCCCCCGTCCACGCGAGAGCAGGGTGGACCGCTTGGTCACCTCGTCGAACACCAGGTCGCCGCAGTCGGCGGGGCCCCCGATCAGACTCGTCCACAGGCGCGGAACGGCCGACGCCTCCGGCACCGCTCCGGGTCCCGCCTCGACCAGCAGCACGCGTGCCGCGGACTCCTCCGACAGCCGCGCGGCCAGTACGCACCCGGCTGTTCCGCCTCCGACGACGATGTATTCGTATGCGCGCTCTGCCTGTCGCACGACTGGATCCCTCGATTTCCGCGATTCCCGACCGATCGGTCCCCGAGGCCCCACCGCAGAGATTCCAGCGTAGGTCGGCTCATGGCCCGCCGCACACGCTGGCGCCGCCTCGGAGCGTCCGGTACGCGCCCAGGATCCCCGTGGGGCGTCTCAGCATCCGTCCGGGCAACGGGACTACAAGTTGTAGCCGCCCGATACCTCGATGTTCTGGGCGGTGACCCAGCCGCTCTCCTCGGAGAGCAGAGTGGCGATCATCGCGCCGATGTCGTCCGGTTCCCCGACCCGGCCCAGAGCGGTCCTCGCCGCGAGGGCGGGAATGACCTCGGGAAACCGGTCGAAGGCGTCGTCGCCGATCCGGGTGCGGGTCGAGCCCGGGGAAACGGCGTTGACGCGGATGCCCCGCTCGCTGAACTCCTTGGCCATATAGCGGGTCAGCACGTTCAGGCCGCCCTTCATCGACGCGTAGGCCGAGTAGCCGGGCTCCAGGCCGGACGCCGCCGCCGAGTTGCTGCTCGTGTTGACGACGGCCCCGCCGTTCTCCATCAGCGGCAGCAGCCTCTGTGTCAGGAAGTACGGCCCCTTGAGCAGAACCCGCATCAGCCTGTCGAACGTGTCCTCGGTCGTGTCCGCGAGCAACGACGTATGGGCGAAGCCGGCGTTGTTGACCAGGTAGTCGAATGTGCCGCGCTGCCAGGTGTCGCGCAGCACGTCGGCCACGGACTCGCGGAAGGCGGGGAAGGTGCCGCTCTCACCGACGTCCAGCGGCAGTGCGACGGCCGTGCCGCCTTCCTTCTCGATGGCGGCGGCCGTTTCCAGTCCTCCCCGCCGGTTGCTGCTGTAGGTCAGGATGACCCCGGTTCCGCGCCTGGCGGTCTGAATCGCCGCGCTCCGCCCGATACCGGAGCTGGCGCCCGTGACGACAGCGATCTTCATGCTGTTCCTCCTGCTTGCGGTAGAGCGTCCGCCGGCGCCCGGCGCGGGCACCGACAGGACGGTTGTCCTAGGGTCTTTCGCGGGGAATCGCGTTGTGTGGCTGGGGAGTTGTGCCGGGGCCCTGGACTACGGCGCCGGCGTCAGGACGCGGGTGAGCCAGTCGTTGCGGGTCCGGCGTGCGTCGGCCGAGATCCGCGCCCGCGGGTACAGCGCGTCGAATCCATGGAACCCGCCCGCCCAGACATGCAGTTCCGCCTGGCCACCCGCCTCCCAGATCCGGGTGGCGTAGGCGACGTCCTCGTCGCGGAAGACCTCGGCCGAGCCGGCGTCGATGTAGGTGGTCGGCAGGCCCGAGAGATCGTCGGCCACCGCGGGCGAGACATAGCCGGGCACCTGCTCGTCGGCGAGGCCGCCGAGCACGGATCGCCATCCGAACTCGTTCATCTCGCGGGTCCAGACGCCGGGCGTGCCGGAGTACTGCCGGCTGGAGGCGGTGATGTTGCGGTGGTCGAGCATGGGGCAGATCAGCATCTGGGCGGCGATCGCCGGAGTGCCGCGGTCGCGTGCCATCAGGGTCACGCCCGCGGTGAGGCCGCCGCCGGCGCTGGCGCCCGCGACGACGATACGGGCGGGATCGATGCCCAGGTCGTCGGCGTGCTCGGAGATCCAGAGCAGACCCCGGTAGCAGTCCTCCACCAGGGCCGTACCGGTGGCCTCCGGCGCCAGCCGGTAGTCGACGGAGATGACGACGGCGCCGAAGAGGTCGAGCCACTCCAACGGGATGTCGATCTGCGAGAAGCGGTCCCCCATGATCATCCCGCCACCGTGCATCCAGTAGACGCACGGAGCCCCGGTGGAGCGCTCGGTCCCGGCGGGGCTGAAGACCGACAGCGGAATCAGCGTGCCGTCCGGGCCGGGCACGGTGACCTCGCGTCGGTCGACCGAGCGGCCTTCGAGGAGGGGCTCGACCGGCGTCGACGGGAGGAGGCGCAGCTGTGTGAGCACTTCGGGGCTGAGCTGGGTCATGAGCGGCATGTCGGCGAGCAGCGCACGCAGTTCGGGGTCCAGTTCGGGGCGTGCCAGGGTCATGGCGGCCACCTTTCGTCGGGTTGTGCCGGGTGGATCGGGGAAGGCGAGGGCCGGTCGGCAGGCGGTGGCGCCGGTCGACCGTGCCCGCCAGGTGTACGGGGATACGAGGGCTGCGGAGCGTCAGAGGTACGGGCCCGGAGCTGCGGGACCGTCAGGCCTGTGGAGCCGTGGGGCCCACGGGGGAGCGGGGCCCACGGGGGAGTGGGGCGTGCCGGGCCGTGGGCGCGTGGGCCGTCGCCCGGACCGAGCATCGGGGGCCGGGGGCCGGGGGCCGGGAGCCGGGGGCCGGAGGCCCGAGGCCGGGGGCCGGGCACGGACCGGCGGTCGGGTAGCGGTCTCAGAAGGCGGCCTTGCCGCGGACCGGTACGTAGTCGGTGTACGCGGACTCCTTGGCCAGCATTCCCTCGATCCGCGACACGATGCTCTGAGCGGCCTCACCGGCGAAGATCCGGTGGTGGTCCTCCTCGCTGGTCCAGCCCTCGGTGATATGGACCACGTCGGGGTCGGACGCCGAACGGCAGACGAGGTAGACGACGCAGTACTCACTCGCGCCGGGAGTGCCCTCGTCCAGGCCGGTCAGCAGCAGGTCGACCAGCCGATCACCCAGGCCCGGCCTGGCGGTCAGGGTGGCGTTGAATCCGTAGTTGGCGATCATGACTACCTTCTTCTGCGGGCGACGGTGCATGGATGTGCGGTCCTGGAGCGAAAGCGAGCCCTTCGGCTTGCCCCTGGATTCCAGTGATTCCATTCAACCGGCGTGACCTGCGGAAACGGTAGAACGATGCTCGCGGGGACTTGCACGATCCTCTCGCGTCCAGGAGTGGACGAGCGGCTGTGTGCTGCAATGGGGTCATGTACCTCGACGAGCTCCGCACCTTGCTGGCCCGGCACGCGCGGCCCGACTGGACCACCGCCATCGACGGCGTCCTCATCTCGAAGGTCGAACGGTCCGATCCGCCGGCGCCGTCGATGTCCGGCACGGTGCTGGCGGTCATCGCGCAGGGCGCCAAACGCCTCGCGTTGGGCAACCGGGTGTTCGAGTATCACGCCGGGCAGTACCTCGTCGCCTCGGTCGACCTGCCGGTCACCGGGCAGTTCACCGAGGCGAGTCCGGAGTACCCGGCCATGGGGTTCGGGCTCACGCTGGAACCGTCCGCCGTCGCCGAACTGCTGTTGCAGGCCGGGCCGGGAGACGCCCCCCGCGCGGGCGGGAGCGCGGTGCCGGGCATCGCCGTCAGCGACGCTCCGGATCCACTGCTCGACGCCGTGGTCCGGCTACTGCGCCTGCTCGACGAGCCCCGCGACCGGGCGGTGCTCGCGCCGCTGGTCAAACGCGAGATCCTGTGGCGGCTGATCACCGGCGAGCAGGGCGGCATCGTGCACCAGCTCGGCCTTGCCGACAGCAGCCTCAGCCATGTCGCGCGGGCGGTGCGCTGGATCCGCGAGCACTACGCGCAGCCGTTCAGGGTGGAGGATGTGGCGCAGCTCTCCGGCATGAGCGTTTCCGCCTTCTACCGCAACTTCCAGGCGGTGACGGCGATGAGCCCCATCCAGTTCCAGAAACAGATCCGGCTCCAGCAGGCACGGCTGCTGCTGGCCACCCACCCCAACGATGTCACCGGCGTCGGTCACCGCGTCGGCTATGACAGCCCGTCGCAGTTCAGCCGGGAGTACCGCCGCCAGTTCGGCGCACCGCCCAGCCAGGACGCCACCGGCCTGCGGCACGCCGTGCCCGCCACCGCGGGTGTCCTCCCCTGACCTGACGCGGTATCAGCGCCGAGGTACTGGAGGGGTTCTTCGTGCTCGTGGGAGACGACGTCGTTCGCGACGGCGCCCATCGTGGCGTCCAGGTCCTTCGCCGCGGTGGCATCGGACCACCGCTGGTGGAGCCGTCGTACCTGCTCCCCGGCGTCCGAGGAGGGAGCGGTGTTCGTCCGCGACGACCCACCGGCCGCCCTCGACCGGGTGCGTGGGTGCCCGGTCAGGGCGATAATCCGTTGCCCCGCACTCTCGCCGGAGGTGATGATCGTGGGATGGTTCCGATCCCCTCCGACGGTCGCGCGGGCATTGACGCGGCCCTGGTGAAACGTCTGATCGCGGCGCAGTTCCCGCACTGGAGCGACCTGCCGGTCACCCCGGTGGAGGTCGACGGCTGGGACAACAGGACCTATCGCCTCGGTGACGACATGACGGCCCGGCTGCCCACCGCCGCGGGCTATGTCCCCGCGGTCGACAAGGAGAACCACTGGCTGCCCCGGCTGGCACCGTCACTGCCCGTCGCCGTTCCGCCGATCCTGGCCAAGGGGGCGCCGGGGGAGGGATACGCCTTCCCGTGGTCCGTACGCGGCTGGCTGGAGGGTGAGACAGCAGACCCGGCGCGTATCGAGGACATGTCGCGGTTCGCGGTCTCGGTGGCCGAGTTCCTCCTCGCCCTCCAGGACTGTGAGACCGCCGGCGGCCCGGTCGCGGGAGAGCACAGCTTCTACCGGGGCGCGTCTCCGGCCCATTACGACGAGGAGACCCGCCGCTGTCTGGCCGCGCTCCAGGGGCGTGTCGACACCCCCCGGGCCGCCGCCGTCTGGGACGCTGCCCTCGCCGCCGAGTGGGGTGGGACACCCGTGTGGTTCCACGGCGACCTCGCCTCCGGCAATCTGCTGGTCGCGGAGGGGAAACTGACGGCCGTCATCGACTTCGGCACGTCGGGCGTCGGCGATCCGGCCTGCGATCTGGTGATCGCGTGGGGGATGTTCTCCGGCGACAGCAGGAAGGCGTTCCGGCACGCGGTCGGCCAGGACGACGGCACCTGGGCACGCGCCCGGGGCTGGGCGCTCTGGAAAGCCCTGCTGGTCCTCTCCGAGTGCGCGGACACGGACCGGGAACGCGCCGCCCTCAACCAGCATGTGATCAGCGAAGTCCTGGCCGACCACGACAGCTTCGCCTAGTAGGGCTTGGTCATGTGCCTTCCGTGATGGCGTGTCTTCTTGATCGGTCGTGTCGTTGATCGGGTGTGCTGGGTGAGGAGTTGGCTGCG
>NZ_JBIASO010000046.1:0-8673 GCF_042890865.1 Streptomyces sp. NPDC002018 | reverse complement strand
TCCCACTCAGCATCGCTCAGATCACCCCGCCCCATGCCCACACCAACGACCCGCACACGAAGCAGTCACATGATCGACCGGACAAGTCCTAGTCGGCGGTGTCCTCGCGGCGGACCGACAGAAGGTCCTCCAACTGTTCCTCACGGGCCTGGGCCGCCACGAAGAGCAGCTCGTCACCCGCCTCCAGGGTCTCCTCCGGGTTCGGCGTCAGCACGCGCGTACCGCGGATGATCGTCACCAGCGAGGTGTCCTCGGGCCAGGTCACATCGCCCACCAGCGTGCCCGTCACGGCCGACTCCGGCGGCAGCGTCAGCTCGACCAGATTGGCGTCCCCGTGGCTGAAGCGCAGCAGCCGTACCAGATCGCCGACGCTCACCGCCTCCTCGACCAGGGCCGACATCAGCCGCGGTGTGGAGACCGCGACATCGACGCCCCAGGCCTCGTTGAACAGCCACTCGTTCTTGGGGTTGTTGACCCGGGCCACCACCCGTGGCACGCCGTACTCCGTCTTGGCGAGCAGGGAGACCACCAGATTGACCTTGTCGTCCCCGGTCGCGGCGATCACGACATTGCAGCGCTGAAGCGCCGCCTCGTCCAGCGAGGTGATCTCACAGGCGTCGGCCAGCAGCCATTCGGCCAGCGGTACCCGCTCCACCGAGATGGCGGTCGGCGCCTTGTCGACCAGCAGGACCTCGTGTCCGTTCTCCAGCAGCTCGCCCGCGATGGAACGGCCCACCGCACCCGCCCCGGCAATCGCGACACGCATCAGTTCCCGCCTCCGTCCGGGCCCTCGGCGAATGCCGCCTCGACCTTCTCGATGTCGTCCGTACGCATCATCACGTGGACGAGATCGCCCTCCTGAAGCACCGTCTGCGACGTCGGCAGCATCGCCTCGCCGAGCCGGGTGAGGAACGCGACGCGCACGCCGGTCTCCTCCTGGAGTGTGCTGATCTTGTGGCCGATCCAGCTCGATGCCGTATGCACCTCAGCCAGTTGCACCCCGCCGCTGGGGTCGCGCCACAGCGGCTCGGCGCCCGACGGCAGCAGCCGCCGCAGCATCTGGTCGGCGGTCCAGCGGACCGTCGCCACGGTCGGGATACCGAGGCGCTGATAGACCTCGGCCCGCCGTGGATCGTAGATACGCGCGGCGACATTCTCGATGCCGAACATCTCGCGGGCCACCCGCGCGGCGATGATGTTGGAGTTGTCGCCGCTGCTCACAGCCGCGAAGGCACCGGCCTCCTCGATCCCCGCCTCACGCAGGGTGTCCTGGTCGAAGCCGACCCCGCTGACGCGACGGCCGCCGAAACCCGAGCCGAGCCGACGGAACGCGGTGGGGTCCTGGTCGATGACGGCGACCGTGTGCCCCTGCTGTTCCAGGGTCTGCGCGAGTGCGGCTCCCACCCGGCCGCAGCCCATGATGACGATGTGCACGTGGACTTACCCCGCACTCCTGGTCGCCTTGCTGACCTGCGAAAACACCCTGTTCACTCTTCCTTTTCGACCTGCCGGGCACCAAGCGGGACACCGTGTACGACGATCCCCCGGGTCGAGCTTATGCGGGAGGGGTGTCAATCCAGTCATCCGCGGAGGGGCACCGGCCGTCGTCGGCGGGGCACCGGCCGTCCGCGGCGGGGGCGCGAGCCGGCAGCAGAGGGGGGTGCTGCCCGCACGGGACGCCGTTCGAGCGCATACCATCCTCCCCGTGTCCAAACTGACCGACGTGCCCAAACGGATTCTGATCGGGCGGGCGCTGCGTAGCGACAGGCTGGGGGAAACCCTCCTCCCCAAACGCATCGCGCTGCCCGTCTTCGCCTCCGACCCGCTGTCCTCGGTGGCGTACGCGCCGGGAGAAGTCCTCCTGGTCCTGTCCATCGCGGGTCTGTCGGCCTACCACTTCAGTCCGTGGATCGCCCTGGCCGTCGTGGTCCTGATGTTCACCGTCGTCGCCTCCTACCGGCAGAACGTGCACGCCTACCCGAGCGGCGGCGGCGACTACGAGGTGGCCACCACCAACCTCGGCCCCAAGGCCGGTCTCACCGTCGCCAGCGCGCTGCTGGTCGACTATGTGCTGACCGTGGCCGTGTCGATCTCCTCCGGGGTGGAGAACCTCGGCTCGGCGATCCCCTTCGTCGTGGAGCACAAGGTCCTCTGCGCCATCGCGATAATCGTGCTGCTGACACTGATGAATCTGCGCGGCGTACGGGAGTCGGGCAAGCTCTTCTCGATTCCGACGTATGTCTTCGTGGGCGGCGTGTTCATCATGATCGCCTGGGGCGCGATCCGAGGGATCGCGCTCGGCGACACCATGAGGGCGCCGACCGCCGACCTCCAGATCAAGCCCGAGGAACAGGGCCTGGCCGGCTTCGCGCTCGTCTTCCTGCTGCTGCGGGCCTTCTCCTCCGGCTGTGCCGCGCTGACCGGCGTGGAGGCGATCAGCAACGGTGTGCCGGCCTTCCGCAAGCCGAAGAGCAAGAACGCGGCCACGACCCTGGCCCTGATGGGCGGTCTCGCCGTCACCATGTTCTGCGGCATCATCGTGCTGGCCATGGTCACCGATGTGAAGATGGCCGAGTCCCCCGGGACCGATCTGCTCCGCAATGGTGTTCCCGTCGGCGCGGACTATGTCCAGAACCCGGTGATCTCGCAGGTCGCCGCCGCCGTCTTCGGCAGCGGTACGTTCTTCTTCGTCCTGCTGGCCGCGGCCACCGCGCTCGTCCTGTTCCTGGCCGCCAACACCGCGTACAACGGCTTTCCGCTCCTCGGCTCGATCCTCGCGCAGGACCGCTATCTGCCCCGGCAGCTCCACACCCGGGGCGACCGGCTGGCCTTCTCGAACGGCATCGTGCTGCTCGCGGGCGCCGCCGCGCTGCTGGTGGGTATCTACGGGGCGGACTCCACCCGGCTGATCCAGCTCTACATCGTCGGTGTCTTCGTCTCCTTCACGCTCAGCCAGACCGGCATGGTCCGGCACTGGAACCGTCATCTCAGGACCGAGCGCAATGTGGCCAAGCGCCGTCATATGGTCCGCTCGCGGGCGATCAACACCTTCGGTGCCTTCTTCACGGGGCTGGTGCTGATCGTCGTCCTGGCCACCAAGTTCACCCACGGCGCCTGGGTCGCGCTGCTCGGCATGGTGATCTTCTACGGAACGATGACCGCGATCCGCAAGCACTACGACCGGGTCTCCGACGAGATCGCCGCCGCCGAGGGCCCGTCCGACGACAGCGTCCGGCCCTCGCGTGTGCACTCCATCGTGCTGGTCTCCAAGGTCCACAAGCCCACGCTGCGCGCGCTCGCGTACGCCAAGCTGATGCGTTCGGACACCCTGGAGGCGCTCAGCATCAGCGTCGACCCGGCCGAGACCAAGGCGCTCAGGGAGGAGTGGGAGCGGCGCGGTATCAATGTGCCGCTGAAGATCCTCGACTCCCCGTACCGGGAGATCACCCGGCCGGTCATGGAGTACGTACGGGGCCTGCGGACCGAGAATCCGCGCGACGCGATCAGCGTCTACATCCCGGAGTACGTGGTCGGCCGGTGGTACGAGCACCTGCTGCACAACCAGAGCGCGCTGCGGCTCAAGGGCCGGCTGCTGTTCACACCGGGGGTCATGGTGACCTCCGTTCCGTACCAGCTCGAATCGTCCGAGCTGGCCAAGCAGCGGGCCAAGCGGCGGCGGGCGTACAGCGCGCCGGGGTCGGTGCGCCGTGGTCCGGTGGACCCGCGGCCGGGGGAGCCGGGGAACGGTGGCCCTGGGGCGGGGAACGGTGGCCCGGGGGCGGGGAACAGAGGCACGGGATCAGGCCCGGGTTCCGGCACCTGAGCCTGGACCTCCGAACCCCGGGGGCGGACCTGGATCTGGCCGCGGAGGCGGACCAGGGGGCCGGGCCCGGAGGTGGGGCCCGGAGGTGGGCCCGGAGGGCGGGGGCGAGCCGCGGGCGGCCTCTGCCTGTGGCGGGCGGACGGGTGACGCGCACGTAGACTGGTGGGCTGGCGTCCCCCCTACGCCCTCGTCCCCCCTACGCCGTGATGTCACGCCGTGATGCCACCCGACAGCCCTCCGCCCACGCCTTCACCGCCACCCCCTGATCCTTTGGAGCCACCCCGTCATGCACACAGAACCGCAGGCTTCGCTGATCGGGGAGGAGTACGAGGTCGAGGTGGGTCCCGTCGCACACGGCGGCCACTGCGTCGCCCGTACCGACGAGGGCCGGGTGCTCTTCGTACGGCATGCCCTGCCCGGCGAGAGGGCGCGCGTCCGGGTGACGGAGGGCGACGAGGACGCGCGCTTCCTGCGCGCGGACGCGGTGGAGATCATCGACGCCTCCAAGGACCGGGTCGAGGCGCCCTGTCCTTACGCGGGTCCCGGCCGCTGCGGCGGCTGCGACTGGCAGCACGCCAAGCCCGGCGCCCAGCGGCGTCTGAAGGGCGAGGTCATCGCCGAGCAACTGCTCAGGCTCGCGGGCCTCACCCCCGAGGAGGCGGGCTGGGACGGGACCGTGATGCCCGCGCCGGGGGACAAGCTGCCGACGGGCGAGGTGCCCGCGTGGCGCTCGCGCGTGCAGTACGCGGTCGACGAGAACGGCCGCGCGGGGCTGCGCCGGCACCGCTCGCACGAGGTCGAGCCGGTCGACCACTGCATGATCGCCGCCGAGGGCGTCAGCGAACTGGGCGTCGAGCGGCGCGAGTGGCCGCAGATCGCCACGGTCGAGGCGATCGCCGCCTCGGGCTCCGGGGACCGTCAGGTGATCCTCACCCCGCGCGAGGGCGGACGGCTGCCGCTGGTGGAGCTGGACAAGCCCGTGTCCGTCCTGCGCGTCGAGGAGCACGACGGGGGAGTGCACCGGGTGCACGGCCGTGCGTTCGTCCGTGAGCGGGCCGACGGCCGTACGTACCGTGTGGGCATGGGCGGCTTCTGGCAGGTGCATCCCCAGGCTCCCCAACTGCTGGTCGAGGCCGTGATGCAGGGCCTGATGCCGAGGAAGGGCGAGACCGCCCTCGATCTGTACTGCGGGGTGGGCCTGTTCGCGGGGGCCATCGCGGAGCGTGTCGGGGAGACCGGCGCGGTACTGGGCATCGAGTCCGGCAAGCGCGCGGTGGAGGACGCCCGCCACAACCTCCAGAGCCTGCCCCGGGTCCGTGTCGAACAGGGCAAGGTCGACCAGGTCCTGCCCCGCACCCGGATCACCGAGACGGATCTGATCGTCCTGGACCCCCCGCGCGCGGGCGCCGGCAAACAGACCGTCAAGCACCTCACCACCCTCGGCGCCCGCCGCATCGCGTACGTCGCCTGCGACCCGGCCGCCCTCGCCCGCGACCTGGCCTACTTCCGAGAGGGCGGCTACCGCCCCCGCACCCTGCGCGCCTTCGACCTCTTCCCGATGACGCACCACGTGGAGTGCGTCGCGATCCTTGAACCGGCCGCGAAGGGCGCCTGACCTGTGGTCCTGGGCACGGGGCAGAGCGTTCGCCCCGGTAGGAACCCCGTGCCTCAAGGGTTGGCGGAAGTAGCCGTTCTTGTGGAGTTACGGTCAGGTCCGAACCACTCGGTCTCCGGATCGGCCGACGACATGGGCAGGTTCGCGAACTTGACCGGGCCCGGATAGAAGACAGAGCTGTTCGGCCCTGTCATGTCTTCTCCCGCCAGGTGCCTGTACAGCCACTCCGCGAAGGAGACGGGGTAGTAATAGAACTCCCCGTCACCTCGTTCGACAAAGATGGAGCTTTCCGCCCCCTGGGCGGTGTGTGCCAGGAAGACGATCTCTCCACGATCACTTCCCAGGAGCGGTGTCAGCCCTCGTGCAACGCCGAACCTGATTTCATCCACTCCGAGAATCGGTCGAGGGTCGCCCTCCAACTCATCGTCCCATTCCACATCGGACCAGACGGCTACCGTTTCCCGGACCCACTGCACAAGATTCCATCTGTGTGTTGCGGGGTGAAGAAGGTAGAGGTGCGCGTTGAGGCGCACGGGGGCATACCCGTCGATAATGCTTTTGTAGTCCTCAGGAAGTTCGAACCCAAGCTCTCGCTCAAGGTCTTGCCACGCTTGGGGGGAGGCATGAAGTGTCGACGGTTCACCGAGCACACCGACGAGAGCCTCCAGAAAATCCGCCGCGTCCCAGTGGCCCGGTGCAAGGCCGGCCTGGATGCCGCAGTTCTTCGGCTCAAGTTGCCGCTGAGGAAGGGAAGGAAGTACGTGGTCATTCATCTTGAACACGTCAGTCGGACGAGCGGACTTCCTTCTACGGACTTCCATTTCTCGGGCCTCGACGGCCATCCCCGGGGGAGCCTGCGGATTGCGTCACTGTAACCATTTACCAACTTCTTGTAGTCGGTCGGCAGTTCCAGATTCAGCCACTCCTCGACGGCCTGCCATGCTGTCGACGGGGCAGGCCGGAACCGTTCACGCTCCCCGAGGAGGTCCTCGAACACATCAGCCATGTGTCTCACCTTCTGTATTTCTCCGAGGAGCAAACAGGCTCGGCAGGTACCGCCTGATTCATGATGCGACAGTCCGCGTTCATCCCCTTGTCGCCGCGAGCTTCGATATGTATCAGGCTGGGTACCCCCGAGGGTCTACCGGGGTAGACGGGCGCCGGCCGGTCGTCGAGGTCGTGGACGCGGTCTGCGTGGTGCCGGTGGGATCGGTGATCCTGTCGCTGGTGAGCCGGCCCGAACCGTCGTAGCCGAACCTGGTCACTCCCTCAGCCGCGTTGGTCACCGCCACCGGCTCTTCCGGCATTGAACGTGCCTCGTGTGACCCGGCCTCCGGTTGAGCAGGACGGTACCGGCACGGTGGACGAGGAGGAGGTGAAGACGAGGAGGAGGTGAAGCGGCGGGAACGGGTGGTACAGATCCGGTCGTCGTGGACGGGCGGCGGGCCGGTTCGCTGTGCCGCGGTGTGGTCCGCGGGACAACTTCGCCGTACCGCTTTGCCGAGACGCGAGTGGCCCGGCGTGTGCGGAGTGCGGTGCGGGCGGTCGTGCGCTTTGATCTGTGGCGGAAGCGTCGCGTCGCGCACTGCGCCGACCAGGCCACGGATCGTCAACGGAGCGCTCGGCATGACTGAGGCAGGGTCCGGCACCCCCCATTGGCTGTTCGGCGATCAGCTCGGTCCCCATTTCGTCGATCCCGCGCGGGGCGGCCCGCATCGGGACGCGCCGCTGCTGATGATCGAGGCCAGGAGCGTCTTCCGACGACGCCGGTTCCACCGTGCCAAGGCCCATCTGGTTCTCTCGGCGATGCGCCATCGGGCCGCCGAGCTCGGTGACCGTGTGCGGTACGTCAAGGCGGACACCTATCGTCAGGGTCTGCGCGAGTCGGTGGGGGACGCCCCGGTGACCGTGCACCATCCCACGTCCCACGCGGCCCTTGCCTTCGTGCGCGCGCTTCCCTCGGTACGCGTTCTGCCGGCGCGGGGCTTTCTCGTGACGCATGACGAGTTCAGGAACTGGGCGGACGACCGCGGCACGAAACGCCTCCGTCAGGAGGATTTCTACCGATGGGTCCGCCAGACGCATGACCTGCTGATGGAGGGTGACCGTCCCGCCGGCGGGCGATGGAACCTGGACCGCGACAACCGGCAGCCTCCGCCCCATGGCGCCACCGGCCTGGGCGTTCCGGCGCCCTATCGCCCCCGGGAAAGTGACATCGACGCCGAGGTGCGGTCCGACCTCGACCGCTGGTCGCGTGAAGGGGATGTCGAGTTCGTCGGCGAGGACGCACGGCGCGGGTTCCCCGCCACGCGCCGGGAGGCACTCGCCGCGCTCCGCCGCTTCGTCGGGCAGCGGCTCGCCACATTCGGCGCGTATGAGGACGCGATTCTCGCCGGGGACGCGACGATGAGCCACAGCCTGCTCTCCTCGTCGCTCAATCTCGGCCTGCTGGACCCCGCGGAATGCGTCGAACAGGCCGAGGCACGGTGGCGGTCGGGCGAGGTGCCACTCAACAGCGCCGAGGGATTCGTGCGACAGATCGCCGGATGGCGCGAGTTCGTCTGGCACGTCTACTGGTACTTCGGCACGCGGTACCGCGCGAGCAACGCCTTGGGCCACCACGGGCGACTGCCCGACTGGTTCACGGAACTGTCGTCGGACGCGACCGGGGCGAACTGCCTCGCCCATGTCCTGGAGCAGGTCAGAGCGACAGGCTGGACACACCACATTCCGCGGCTGATGATTCTGGGGAGTTTTGCCCTGCAACGTGGATGGGACCCCCGGGCCGTCACCGACTGGTTCCACCGCAGTTTCGTCGACGGCTACGACTGGGTCATGGTTCCGAATGTCGTGGGTATGTCGCAGTACGCGGACGGGGGCCGGATGACCACCAAGCCCTACACGTCCGCAGGGGCGTACATCGACCGTATGAGCGACCTCTGCGGCCCGTGCCGGTACAAGCCGTCCGTACGGGTGGGTGAGGACGCCTGCCCCTTCACCGCCGGGTACTGGAATCTCCTGCACCGCCACCGCGACCGGTTCGGACACAACGCGCGGATGAGTCAGGCGGTGCGGGGGCTGGACCGGCTCCCCGATCTCGAAGAGCTGCTGGAGCAGGAGCGCGGCCGCCGGGACTGAGCCCCTCGGTGCGGGTGTGTCAGTCCTTGATTTCGCAGATGGTGGCGCCGGAGGTGAGGGAGGCGCCGACTTCGGCGGTGAGGCCCTTGATGGTGCC
>NZ_JBIASO010000045.1:0-11435 GCF_042890865.1 Streptomyces sp. NPDC002018 | reverse complement strand
CCCGCCGACTTCGACGCGACGGTATGGCCGCCCGCAGGTGCCGAGCCGATGGCGGTGGAGGGGTGTTACGAGCGGTTCGAGGAGCTGGGGTTCGGTTACGGTCCGGTGTTCCGGGGTCTTCGGGCGGCGTGGCGGCGTGGTGGTGAGGTCTTCGCGGAGGTGGGTCTGCCCGAGGGGGTGGAGGCGGGTGCGTTCGGTCTGCATCCGGCGTTGCTCGATTCGGCGCTGCACGCGTCGCTTCTCGCCGGTGATGGTGAGGAGGGTTCCGGTGGCGGTCTGCCCTTCTCATGGGAGGGTGTCTCGCTGCATGCCACGGGCGCCTCGGCACTCCGCGTGAGGATCGCCCCGACCGGGGGCAAGGGCGTCGTGTCGATCGCCGTCGCGGACACGGACGGTGAACCGGTCGCCTCGGTCGACGCGCTGCTGGCCAGGCCGGTGTCGAGCGAGCAGCTCAGCGGAGCGGCCGAGGCCGCCCACGACGCGCTGTTCGCACTGGAGTGGGTACCCGTGCCCGGTGCTTCCGCTTCCGCTGCTGCGCCCGGTGGCTCCGCTCCCGGGGCGGACAGGCTCGCACTGGTCGGTCCGGACGTCCTCGCACTGGCCGAGGGCCTGGCCGCTACGGGGGTCGAGGTCGAGGCGTACGCCGATCTGGCGACCCTGGCGGCGGGAGAGTCCCCGGTGCCCGGCACCGTACTGATCGGCGCTCACGGCGCGGCGGACGGCGCGGGGGCCGCGCAGTCGGCTCACACGCTGACCACGGCAGCCCTGGCGCGGACGCAGGAGTGGCTCGCCGACGAGCGGTTCAGTGGGTCACGGCTGGTGTTCGTGACGCGGGGCGCGGTGGCGGCCGGGGACGAGGAGGTCACCGATGTGGCCGCCGCCTCGCTCTGGGGCCTGGTGCGCTCGGCCCAGACGGAGAACCCTGGCTGCTTCGGCCTGCTGGATCTCGGCTCCGATCCCGACAACCTCTCCCGGCTTCCGGGGTCCCTCGGCCTGGACGAGCCGCAGATGGCCGTCCGTGACGGAGCACTCCTGGCCGGCCGGCTCGCGCGGCTGGGGCCGGACACCGCTCTGGTGCCGCCGGCCGGTGTGCCCTGGCGGCTGGACAGCCTGGTGAAGGGGAGCCTGGACGGGCTGACGCTGGCGCCCTTCCCCGAGGCGCTGGAGCCGCTGACGGGCCATGAGGTGCGGATCGAGGTCCGTGCGGCCGGGGTGAACTTCCGGGATGTCCTCAAAGCGCTGGACATGTATCCCGGCGATGCCGGGCGCATGGGCCGCGAAGCCTCGGGCGTGGTGGTCGGGACCGGCCCCGAGGTGACGGGGCTGCGGCCCGGCGACCGGGTCACGGGTCTGGTGTCCGGCGGTTTCGGCTCGCTGGTGGTGGGTGACGCACGGCTGCTCACCCCGCTGCCCGAGGGGTGGTCGTGGGAGACGGCCGCGTCGATGCCACTGGTGTTTCTGACGGCGTATCACGCTCTGGTCGGGCTGGCGGATCTGCGCCGGGGCGAGAAGGTGCTGGTCCACGCGGGCGCGGGTGGTGTGGGGATGGCGGCGATTCAGCTCGCGCGTCATCTGGGGGCCGAGGTCTTCGCGACGGCGAGCGAGGGCAAGTGGGACGAGTTGCGCGCGTTGGGAGTGGCGGACGACCATATCGCCTCCTCCCGTACGACCGACTTCGAGGCAGCCTTCGCGGAGGTCACGGGCGGCGGAGGGGTCGACGTCATACTGAACGCGCTGGCGGGTGAGTTCGTCGACGCGTCGCTGGGGCTGCTGAGCGCGGGCGGCCGGTTCCTGGAAATGGGCAAGACGGATATAAGGGAACCGGCGCATCTGCCCGACGGCGTGGACTATCAGGCGTTCGACCTCGGCTGGGTGGAACCCGAGGGTATTCAGCGCATGCTCGGCTCCCTGATGCAGCTCTTCGACCAGGGCGTGTTGGAGCCGCTGCCGGCCCGGTCCTGGGATGTCCGGCGGGCCCGGGACGCGTTCCGCCATATGAGCCTGGCCAGGCATGTGGGCAAGATAGTGCTGAGCATGCCGCCGGTGTGGGACCCGGAGGGTACGGTCCTGATCACCGGTGGCACGGGTGGCCTGGGTGGTGTGCTGGCACGCCATGTGGTGGTTGAACATGGTATGCGCCATCTGCTGCTGACCAGCCGTCGTGGACCCGGCGCCGAGGGTGCCGAGGACCTGGCGGCGGAGCTGAGGGCTCTGGGCGCGGAGGTGTCGGTCGTCGCGTGTGACGCGGCGGACCGGGAGGCGCTGGCGGGTCTGCTGGCGTCGGTGCCGGTGGAGCATCCGTTGACGGCGGTGGTGCATACGGCGGGTGTGCTGGACGACGGGATCATCGGTTCGCTGACGCCCGAGCGGCTGGACTCCGTACTGCGGCCAAAGGTGGATGCGGCCTGGCACCTTCACGAGCTGACGCGGCATCTCGATCTGGCCGGGTTTGTGGTCTTCTCGTCGGTGGCGGGTACGTTCGGTGGTGCCGGGCAGGCCAACTATGCGGCGGGTAACGCTTTTCTGGACGCGTTGGCGGCTCATCGGCGGGCCGAGGGTCTGCCGGGTCTGTCGCTCGCCTGGGGTCCCTGGGATCAGGGCGCGGGCATGACCAGCGGGCTCGACGACCGTGACGTCCGCCGGGCCGCCGAGTCGGGCATGCCACTGCTCTCGGTGGAGCAGGGACTCGCCCTGTTCGACGCCGCGCTCGCGACCGGCGAGGCCGCCGTGCTGCCCGTACGGCTCGACCTGCCCGCCCTGCGAGCCAAGGGACCCGTCCCGGCGCTGCTGCGAGGACTGGTCCGTACCGGCTCCCGGCGGACCGTCACCGTCGGAGCCGGCACGAGCACGGGCACCGGTCTGTCCGAGCGGCTGCGCCGACTGGAGCGGACCGAACGGCACACGGCACTGATCGGACTGGTACGAGACCAGGCGGCCATGGTGCTGGGCCACACAAGCGGCGACGGCGTCGATCCGGGCCGGGCCTTCCGCGATCTGGGCTTCGACTCCCTCACGGCCGTCGAACTGCGCAACCGGCTGAACACGGCGACCGGGCTGCGGCTGCCCGCCACGATGGTCTTCGACTATCCGACCGTCGAGGTCCTCGCCGGTCACCTCCTCGAAGAACTGCTCGGGCCGGACGCGGCCGTGGCCGGCGCCGCACCGGAACTCTCCCGGGCCCCGCTCGACGACGACCCGGTCGTGATCGTGGGCATGAGCTGCCGCTTCCCCGGAGGCGTCGGTTCGCCCGAGGATCTGTGGCGCGTGGTCTCCGAAGGCGCGGACGTGGTCTCGGACTTCCCGGTCAACCGGGGCTGGGACGTGGAAGCCCTCTACCACCCGGATCCGGACCACACCGGCACGTCGTACACCCGCTCGGGCGGATTCCTGCATGACGCGGGTGAGTTCGACCCCGCGTTCTTCGGTATGAGCCCGCGCGAGGCCATGGCCACGGACGCACAGCAGCGACTCCTGCTGGAGACCTCGTGGGAGGCCGTCGAGCGGGCCGGGATCGACCCGGTCTCGCTGCGCGACAGCCGGACCGGTGTCTTCGCCGGCGTGATGTACAGCGGCTACAACACCACCCTCGACGGCAAGGAGTTCGAAGGCTTCCAGGGCCAGGGCAGCGCGCTGAGCGTCGCCTCGGGCCGGGTCTCGTACACCTTCGGCTTCGAGGGTCCCGCGATGACCGTGGACACGGCGTGCTCGTCGTCACTCGTCGCGATGCATCTGGCCGCCCAGGCCCTGCGGAGCGGCGAATGCTCGCTGGCACTGGCCGGCGGGGTCACCGTGATGTCGATTCCCGACACCTTCGTGGAGTTC
The DNA here is from genome assembly GCF_042890865.1 of Streptomyces sp. NPDC002018. NCBI lineage: Bacteria > Bacillati > Actinomycetota > Actinomycetes > Kitasatosporales > Streptomycetaceae > Streptomyces > Streptomyces sp. NPDC002018. The sequence goes on along the minus strand of NZ_JBIASO010000045.1, from coordinate 7,613 downwards.
TCCCGGCAGCGCGGCCTCGCCCCCGACGGCCGGTCCAAGCCCTTCTCCGAGTCGGCCGACGGGGTCGGCTGGTCGGAGGGCGTCGGGATGCTCCTGCTGGAACGCATGTCGGACGCCCGGCGCCACGGCCATGAGATCCTCGCCGTCGTACGGGGCAGCGCCGTCAACCAGGACGGCGCGTCGAACGGACTGACCGCGCCCAACGGCCCCGCGCAGCAGCGGGTCATCCAGCAGGCCCTGGCGAGCGGCGGACTGTCGCCCGCCGATGTGGACGCGGTGGAGGCGCACGGTACGGGCACCACCCTGGGCGACCCCATCGAGGCGCAGGCACTGCTCGCCACCTACGGCAGGGACCGGGAACGTCCGCTGCTGCTGGGATCGGTGAAGTCCAACCTCGGCCACACCCAGGCGGCGGCCGGTGCCGCGGGCGTGATCAAGATGATCATGGCGATGCGCCACGGTGTGCTGCCGTCGACGCTCCATGTCACCGAGCCGTCGTCGCACGTCGACTGGTCGGCGGGCGCGGTGGAACTGCTCACCGAGTCCACCCCGTGGCCCGAGAGCGATCGCGCCCGGCGCGCGGGCGTCTCGTCGTTCGGTATCAGCGGGACGAACGCGCACGTCATCCTGGAGCAGCCGCCCACGGTGATCCGGGGCACGGTGCTCGACGGCGGCGCCGGAGCCACCGCGATGGAGTCGAGCGCGGTGCCCGGCGCGGTGCCGTGGGTGCTCTCGGGCAAGACGCCCGAGGCGCTGCGCGGCCAGGCGGCCCGGCTGCTCTCGTACATCCAGGCCAGGCCCGAGCTGCGGCCGGTGGACATCGGCTTCTCGCTGGCCACGGGCCGGTCGAGGTTCGAGCATCGCGCGGCGGTGACGGCCGCCGAGCCCACGGAGACGGTACGCGCGCTGGCCGCGCTCGCTGTCGGTGAGCCCGACCCCCGGGCCTTCGCGGGCTCGGTCATCGGGGGCAGGACGGCGTTTCTCTTCTCGGGTCAGGGCTCGCAACGGCTGGGTATGGGGCGCGAGCTGTACGGACGGTTCCCGGTGTTCGCCGAGGCGCTGGACTCCGCACTGGCCCTGCTGGACGCGGAGTTGGACCGCCCGTTGCGCGAGGTGATCTGGGGCGAGGACCCGGAGCCGCTGAACGGGACGGGCTTCGCCCAGCCGGCGTTGTTCGCGATCGAGGTGGCGCTGTTCCGTCTGGTGGAGTCGTGGGGGGTGACCCCGGATTTTGTGGCGGGTCATTCGATCGGTGAGATCGCCGCCGCTCATGTGGCGGGGGTGTTCTCGCTGGAGGACGCCTGCGCGCTGGTCGTCGCGCGCGCCTCACTGATGCAGGAACTGCCCGCGGGCGGTGCGATGGTCGCCGTCCAGGCCACCGAGGACGAGATCACCCCCCTGCTGGCCGAGCACGGGAGTCGGGTGTCGGTCGCGGCGGTCAACGGCCCGTCCTCGGTGGTGATCTCCGGTGACGAGAACGTCGTACGGGAGATTACGGCGCGGCTGGAGCGGGAGGGCCGGAAGGCGACCCGGCTCCGGGTCTCGCACGCGTTCCACTCCCCGCTGATGCGGCCGATGCTCGACGCGTTCCGCGCCGTCACGGACACCCTGACGTTCCAGGAACCATCCCTTCCCGTCGTCTCGAATCTGACCGGCGCTCTCGCGTCCCCCGGCGAACTGAGCACCCCCGACTACTGGGTGCGCCATGTCCGCGAGACGGTCCGCTTCGCCGACGCCCTGCGTACCCTCGCGGATCAAGGCGTCACCGTCCTGGTGGAGCTGGGCCCCGACGGGGTGCTCTCCGCCATGGCGGGGGAATCGCTGTCCGACGGGGTGGCCACGGTGCCGCTGCTGCGCAAGGACCGACCCGAGGAGGCCTCGGCGGTCGGCGCGCTCGCCCGGCTCCATGTGCACGGTGTGCCCGTGGACTGGGCGCGGCACTTCGCCGGGACCGGCGCGTCCCGAGTGGAACTGCCCACCTACGCCTTCGAGCACCGGCCCTTCTGGCCCGACGGTGTCCGCGGGGCCGCCGACGCCGCCGCGGTCGGCCTGGTGTCCGCCGGGCATCCGCTGCTCAACGGCGTGGTCGAACTCGCCGAGGGCGAAGGGGTGTTGTTCACCGGCCGCCTCTCGGTACGGTCCCACCCATGGCTGGCCGACCACGCGGTCATGGGCCGGATCCTGGTGCCGGGCACCGCGCTGCTGGAGCTGGCGATCCGGGCCGGTGACGAGGTCGGCAGCGACCGCGTCGAGGAGCTGACCCTCGCCGCCCCACTGGTGCTGCCGGAGCGCGGCGCCACACAGACACAGGTGCGGGTCGGGGTGGCCGACGAGAGCGGCCGGCGCACCGTCACGATTCACTCCAGGCCCGAGGGAGAGCCCGGGACAGGAGAGCCCGGGACACCGTGGACCCAGCACGCCACCGGCACGCTGGCCACGGGCTCGCGAACGGCGCCGGACACCACCGGATCCGACACGGCGCTCTGGCCGCCCGCGGGCGCCGAACCGGTGGAGCTGGACGGCTTCTACGACGCTCGCGCCGAGGACGGATTCGTCTACGGCCCGGTCTTCCAGGGCCTGCGGGCCGCCTGGCGGCTCGACGGCGAGATCTTCGCCGAGCTGAGCCTGCCGGACGGAGTCCGGGCCGACGCGGACGCGTTCGGACTGCATCCGGCGCTGCTGGACGCGGGCCTCCACGCCGCCTGGTTCCTGGACTCGCCCGCCGACACCGCCGCCGATACCGCCGCCGGTACAGCCGACAACACCGCCGACCGGCGGGGCGGCGTCCCGTTCGCGTGGAGCGGCGTCTCGCTGGAGGCGTCCGGAGCCTCCGCCGTACGGATCAGGCTCTCCCGTCACGCCGAGGGAACGGTGTCGATCGCCGTCACCGACACCACGGGCGCGCCCGTCGCGTCCGTGGAGTCGCTGGCGATGCGGCCACTGGCCACCGAGAGCCTGAGCGATACGGACGCATGGACGCGGGACGCGCTGTTCCGGCTCGACTGGACGCCGGTGACGGTCGCGTCCGACGCGCCCCCCGAGCGGACCGTGGCGGTGCTCGGCCCGGACCCCCTCGGTCTGGCGGAGGCCCTGCGCGACGTCGGTGTCGAGGCCGCTCTTCTCGACGCGCCGCCCACGGACGAGGAACCGCCCGCCGCACGACCGGGTACGACAGGGCCCGATGTGGTGCTGATCCCGGTGGTGGGAGCGCCGCGGACAGGCATCGGCACCGGCACCGGCATCGGTACCGAAACCACGACTCCTACCGACGGCGCGGACTCCGCGCACGTACTCACCCACCAGGCTCTGGCGCGGATCCGCACGCGACTGGACGACGAGCGGTACGCGGACTCCCGGTTCGTCTTCGTGACGCGGGGCGCCGTCGGCGGCCACGATGTCGCCGCGGCCTCGGTCCGGGGTCTCGTACGGACCGCGCAGTCGGAGCACCCCGGCTGCTTCGGACTGATCGACCTCGATCCCGGAGCGGCGGAGACGACCCTTCCGCCGGGGGCTCTGGACACGGACGAACCACAGATCGTGATCCGGAACGGTGAGGTACGTGCCGGACGCCTGGTGCGCGTTCCCGCGGCCGAGGGCGACGCGCGCCCCGTCTGGGACACCGACGACGGCAGTGTGCTGATCACCGGCGGTACCGGTGGTCTGGGCGCGGCACTGGCCAGGCACCTGGCGGCGGAGCACGACGTACGACGGCTGCTGCTGGTCAGCCGACGGGGACAGGCCGCCGAGGGCGCGGAAGAGCTCGTGGCCGAACTGGAGCTGCGAGGAGTGCGTGTCACGGCCGCCGCCTGCGATGTGGCGGACCGTACGGCGCTCGCGGAACTGCTGGCGGAACACCGCGTGTCGGCCGTGGTCCACGCGGCGGGCGTGCTGGACGACGGGCTGATCGGCACACTCACCCCCGAACGGGTCAGCGGTGTGCTGCGTCCCAAGGCGGACGCGGCCTGGCACCTCCATGAACTGACGCGCGATCTCCCCCTGACGGCGTTCGTCGCCTTCTCCTCGGCGGCGGCGACGTTCGGCAGCCCGGGACAGGGCAACTACGCGGCGGGCAACGCCTTCCTGGACGCCCTGATGGAGCGCAGGCACGACGAAGGACTGCCGGGAGTCTCCCTGGCCTGGGGTCCCTGGGACCAGTCGGGCGGAATGACCGGCACGCTGACGGAGGCCGACACGGACCGCATGGCCCGCTCGGGTGTCCCGCCGCTCTCGGTGGAGCAGGGCCTCGCGCTGTTCGACGCGGCGCTGGCCACCGGTCAGCCCGTGCTGGCGCCCGTACGACTGGACCTGCCGGCCCTCAGGGCGCAGGGCGATGTCCCGCCGCTGCTGCGGGCGTTGATCCGTACGCGCCCGCGCCGCGCCGCGGTCGCCGGCTCGGCCACCGCCCAGGGACTGGTGGAGCGTCTGGCCGCGCTCACCGCCGTCGAACGCCAGGAGGTGCTGGTGGATCTCGTACGCGGGCAGGTCGCCCTCGTACTGGGACACGCCGACGCGGAGGCGGTCCATCCCGGGCGCGCCTTCCGCGAGCTGGGCTTCGACTCGCTGACGGCGGTCGAGCTGCGGAACCGGCTCACCACCGTGAGCGGGCTCCGGCTGCCCGCCACCATGGCCTTCGACTACCCGACCGTCCAGACGCTCGTCGACCATCTCCTCGGTGAACTGCTCGGCGCCGACGCGTCGGTGGCCGCACCCGCCGCGATCCGCTCGGCGGCGGTGGCCGACGATCCGATCGTCGTGGTGGGGATGAGCTGCCGCTATCCGGGCGGGGTGACCTCACCGGAGGACCTGTGGCGACTGGTCACGGAAGGCGGGGACGCCATCTCCGGCTTCCCGGTCAACCGGGGCTGGGACGTCGAGGGACTATTCCATCCCGATCCGGACCACCTGGGCACGTCGTACACACGTGAAGGCGGATTCCTGCACACGGCGGGCGAGTTCGACCCTGACTTCTTCGGTATGTCGCCGCGTGAGGCGATGGCGACGGATTCGCAGCAGCGGTTGTTGCTGGAGGCGTCGTGGGAGGCGATCGAGCGGGCCGGTATCGATCCGGAGTCGCTGCGGGGCAGCGCGACGGGTGTGTTCGCCGGGGTGATGTACAGCGACTACACGGCCGTACTGGCGAGCCCGGAGTTCGAGGGCTTCCAGGGCGGAGGCAGCACCAGCCTGGCGTCGGGCCGGGTCTCGTACACGCTGGGTCTGGAAGGCCCGGCGGTGACGGTGGACACGGCGTGCTCGTCGTCGCTGGTGGCGATGCACTGGGCGATGCAGGCGCTGCGCAGCGGCGAGTGCTCACTCGCGCTGGCCGGCGGTGTGACGGTCATGTCGACGCCGACGGTGTTCGTGGACTTCTCCCGTCAGCGTGGCTTGTCGCCGGATGGTCGGTGCAAGGCGTTCTCGGATTCGGCCGATGGTGTGGGCTGGTCGGAGGGTGTGGGGATGCTGGTGCTGGAGCGTCTTTCGGATGCTCGGCGTCATGGTCATGAGGTGCTGGCCGTGGTGCGGGGGTCGGCGGTGAATCAGGATGGTGCGTCGAATGGTCTGACGGCGCCGAATGGTCCGTCGCAGCAGCGGGTGATTCGTCAGGCGCTGGCGAGCGGTGGCTTGTCGGCGGACGACGTGGATGTGGTGGAGGCGCATGGTACGGGGACCACGTTGGGTGATCCGATCGAGGCGCAGGCGCTGCTGGCGACGTATGGGCGCGACCGCGACCCTGAGCGTCCGCTGTTGCTGGGGTCGGTGAAGTCCAACATCGGTCACACCCAGGCGGCGGCCGGCGTCGCGGGCATCATCAAGATGGTGATGGCGATGCGCCACGGGGTTCTGCCCCGGACGTTGCATGTCGACGCGCCCTCCTCGCATGTGGACTGGTCGGAAGGCGCGGTGGAGCTGCTGACCGAGCAGACCGGGTGGCCCGAGGTCGAGCGCGCCCGGCGTGCGGCTGTGTCGTCATTCGGAATCAGCGGGACGAACGCGCATGTGATCCTGGAGCAGCCGCCCACGGTGATCCCGGGGAAGGTGCTTGCCAGGACCGAGGCCCCGCCCCTGGCTCCGGCTCAGACTCAGGCTTCGGCTCCGGTCTCAGCTCCGGCTTCAGCGTCAGCTTCGGCTCTTGCGGCGGCGATCGAGGCCGGTGTGGTGCCGTGGGTGGTGTCGGGGAAGTCGCCGGAGGCGTTGCGGGGTCAGGCGGCGCGGTTGCTGTCGCTGGTCGAGGCGCGGCCTGAGCTGCGCCCGGTGGACGTCGGCTTCTCGCTGGTCACGGGGCGGTCGGTGTTCGAGCACCGTGCGGCGGTGCTGGCCGGTGGTCCGGAAGAGACGGTACGCGCCTTGACGGCATTGGCGGCCGGGGAACCGGACCCGTTGACGGTGTCGGGCTCGGCGGTCGGGGGCAGGACGGCGTTCCTCTTCTCGGGTCAGGGGTCGCAGCGGCTGGGTATGGGGCGTGAGTTGTACGGGCGGTTCCCGGTGTTCGCTGAGGCGTTGGATTCCGTGCTGGCGGTGCTGGAAGGTGAGTTGGGTCGTTCGTTGCGTGAGGTGATGTGGGGTGAGGATGCCGATCTGCTGAGTGGGACGGGTTGTGCTCAGCCGGCGTTGTTCGCGGTGGAGGTGGCGCTGTTCCGTCTGGTGGAGTCGTGGGGTGTGAGGCCCGACTTTGTGGCGGGTCATTCGATCGGTGAGGTCGCTGCCGCTCATGTGGCGGGGGTGTTCTCGCTGGAGGACGCGTGCCGTCTGGTGGCGGCCCGTGCTTCGTTGATGCAGACGCTGCCGGCGGGTGGTGCGATGGTCGCCGTACAGGCCACCGAGGACGAGGTCGTCCCGTATCTCTCCGGCCGGGTGTCGATCGCGGCGGTCAACGGGCCGTCCTCGGTGGTGATCTCCGGTGACGAGGAGGCGGTCCTGGAAGTCGCGGCCCAGTGGGAACGGCAAGGCCGCAAGACCAGCCGTCTTCGGGTCTCGCACGCGTTCCACTCACCGCTGATGGATCCGATGCTGGACGAGTTCCGGGCGGTGGTGGAGGGGTTGTCCTTCCGGGCGCCCCGCGTTCCCGTCGTGTCGAATCTGACGGGTGGGCTCGCTGCCTCGGAGGAACTGTGCTCGGCGGAGTACTGGGTGCGGCATGTCCGGGAGCCGGTCCGGTTCGCGGACGGGGTACGGAGTCTGGCCGGAGCCGGCGTACGGAAGTTCATGGAGCTGGGTCCCGATGGAGTCCTCTCCGCCCTGGCACGTGAGTCCGCCGGGGACGACGCCGTCCTGGTGCCGGTCCTGCGCAAGGACCGTTCGGAGGAACTGGCCGCCGTCACCGCGTGGGCACGGCTCCATGTGTGGGGTGTTTCCCTGGACCGGACCGCCGTGTTCGCGGACACGGGCGCCGCACGCGTGGATGTGCCGACGTATGCCTTCCAGCACCGGTGGTTCTGGCCGGCCGGTCCGCTCGGCGGTACGGGCGACATGCGCGCGGCGGGACTCGGCTCGGCCGGGCATCCGTTGCTGGGCGCGGCCGTCGAACTGGCGGAAGGCGAGGGAGCGGTCTTCACGGGTCGGTTGTCGGTGGGGTCGCATGGGTGGCTGGCTGATCATGTGGTGTGGGGTCGGGTGGT
>NZ_JBIASO010000044.1:0-14972 GCF_042890865.1 Streptomyces sp. NPDC002018 | reverse complement strand
TCCCACTCAGCATCGCTCAGATCACCCCGCCCCATGCCCACACCAACGACCCGCACACGAAGCAGTCACATGATCGACCGGACAAGTCCTAGATGTTCTGGAATTGCCGCGATGGGCTGGGGCGATTCACATGCTGGACCGTGTCGAGATCGCTGGAGTGGACGTTGAGACGCTGGCTCAATTCCTCTACGAGGTGTCGAGTCCTGAACTGTTCGAGCCGATCACCGTTGACGTATGTCAGCGTTGGATCAGCCGAATGGAACTTGTGTAGCGCGCTGCTCACGCAAAAGCCTGGAGGCCCGGACGGAGGAGATCCCGGCCGGGCCCTCCAGGGCGCGACAGGAAGCACGGAGAAAGCTGGACACACGCACGGCGAGCACCAAGCCAAGCGCTGAGGCAACGGTAGGGAGTTGGCCGGGGCAAGGGCCCGGAGCAGGGGCCGGTCGGCTCCGTAGGCTTTACCCACCTCCCCAAGCCGGGGCCCGCGTCGGGCACGTTCAGAAGGAGGGCGATGGCGTCGCGCCGGGGAGCGGAGCCGGACGTGCGCGTGAACGTTGCGGTGATGCCGAGGTGGGCGGGGCCGAGCAGTTTTCTTGATGACGACGAGGTCGACGCGCCCCGCTTCAGGAGGAGGACGGCGGTCGAGGCCGGAGGTCACTTCTCGGCGGCGTGGCAACGGGGTTGGTCGCCGGCAGTGTTGAGGCCGCGCGTGCGGTACGCCGGGTCCGCGGGGCGGTACGCCGTGTGGGTGTGCGGGTATGAGCCGGTCATGGGGTGGGTGTGGAAAGTGTTGTGGTGGGCGGCCAAGGGTGTGTTGATGTGGTTCGTCTGCCTGCTGTTGTGGCACTACCTGGACGAGCGGTCGTGGGCGGAGGCGCAGGTCGCGGCGTGGTTCGCGGTGGCCGTGTTCTCGGGGGTCTATCCGCTGCTCGATCTGTGGCGTAGTCGGCGCGGCGCGGATCGCGAGCCTTCCTGAGGCGGATGCGGGCATGTGAGCCCGGACGGCTGGTGCTCTGGTGCCGTTGGGGCGGTCACGTTCGGTCGTCGTCTCAGGTGTGGTGCTGGGTGCGGCGGGGTTGTTGAGGTGTGGCTCCGACCCTGCGTTCATTCTGATCGCCTGCCCCGGCCTCCGCGCCGGCCTGAGGCCGAGGTGCCCGTCGTGGGGGCTCGGTCGGGTGCTGGATGTCCGTGGGTCTCTGGCTCGCGGATACCTATACCCCCTATCCGGGGCGGGGCCTTCCCCTTCGGGGGGCCGTGTGCGGGTTGTTGGGGTGGTGGGTGGGGTGGTGGGTTCGCCGTGGGGTCAACTTCCCTGGTGGGCAGGGGATTTGTGGGGACGACTGCCCTCTTCCGGGGCGGAGCGCATGGGCTTGGTGACCTTGACAGGGGTGCTCGGGGACCCTACCTTCCTACGCATACCCCGTAGGGGTACCTATTTTCTGTGCAACGGCGACGCCTCTCGGGCTGCCGCCGCGAAGGGAGAACCGATGTCCTCGGTGAGCAGTTCGCCCGAGTTAGGGGCGGGACGCAAGAAGTGGTGGGCGCTGGGTCTGCTGGTGCTGCCCGCGATGCTCCTGTTCATGATGCTCACCATCCTGTTCCTGGCGATCCCGTATCTGGCCGCCGACCTGGCGCCCAGCAGTTCGCAGACGCTGTGGATCCTGGACATCTACGGCTTCCTGATGGCCGGGTTCCTGGTGCTCATGGGAACGGTGGCCGACCGGGTCGGCCACCGGAATCTGCTGGTGATCGGCGCGGCGGTGTTCGGTGTGGTGTCGGTGGTGGCCGCCCTCACCGACGACCCGGCACTGATGATCGTCTGGCGCGCCGTGCTCGGAGTGGCCGCCGCGGCGCAGACTCCCGCCACGCTCGGGCTGATCTTCACGATGTTCACCGACGCGAAGGAGCGGGGCGTCGCCATCGGCGCCTGGGCCGCCGGTATCTCCGCCGGTGTGGCACTCGGCCCGCTGCTCAGCGGACTGCTGCTCGATGTCTTCTCCTGGCGGGCGACCTTCCTGGTCGCCGTCCCGATCATGGCCCTCGTGGTGATCGGCGCGCCGCTGCTGCTGCCCAGGCATCAGCGCTCCGAAGCGGGACGGCTGGACGTCTTCAGCGCGTTCCTGCTGCTGGCCGCCCTGCTGCCGTTCATCTACGGCGTCAAGTCCATCGCCACGGACGGCTCGGCGCAGGTCATCCTGCTGGCCATCGCGGTCGGCGTGGCCTTCGGCGCCTGGTTCGTCATCCGTCAGCTCCGCTCCCCGGTGCCCCTGCTGGACGTGCGGCTGTTCGGCAATCGCACCGTCGGCGGCGCCCTGGGAGTGTTCATCCTCTCCGCGACGGGGCTGGGCGGCGTCTATCTGATGTTCACCCAGTACCTCCAGCTCGTGGTGGGACTCTCGCCGCTGAAGACCGGACTCGCGATCCTGCCCGCCGCCCTCGCCCTGATCGTGGTGGCCACCCTCTCCCCGGTCATGGCCCGCAAAGTACGCCCCGGATACGTCATCGCCACGGGCCTGGCCGTACAGGTCATCGGCTATCTGATGCTCACCCAGGTCGGCACCACCACCGGACTGCCGCTGATCATCGCGAGCTTCATCGTCGTCTATCCGGCCGTGGCCCCCTCCATGGCCCTCACCACCGACCTCGTCGTCAGCTCCGCCCCGCCGGGCAAGGCCGGAGCCGCCGGTGGTCTCAGCTCCACCGTGAACGACCTCGGCATCTCGCTCGGTGTCGCGGTCGTCGGCAGCATCGGCGTCGCGCGCTACCGCGCCGAAATCGCCGACACACTGCCCCCGGGGCTGCCCGCCGACGTCGACAAGGCCGCCCGGGACAACCTCGACGGCGCGATCGCCGGTGCGGGACAGCTCTCGGCCGATCTGAGCGCGTCCGTGCTGCGCGCCGCCCGTGAGGCCTTCGCCAGCGGCTTCAACCTCGGCGCCGCCATCGCGGCCGTGATCGCCGCCGTCGGCGCGATTCTCGCGGCCGTCGCGCTCCGCCATGTCCCGCCCACGGGCTCGCCCGCCCCCGCACCGGAGCCCGACCCCGGCCAGGGGACGGCGGCAGCCGCCGCGGTGGCGGAGACCGACGGCTCGAAGCCGTGAGGCCGGCTCCTCTTCGGTCATCTCAGCCATCTCAGGCCATCGAACCAGGTATGTCACAGGGAGGGCACAATGATCGCTTTCAGCGCGCATCCCACCACCACCCTCGACAGCACGGGCGGACCGTGCATGTACGCACAGGTCGACCGCCTGCGTGAGATGGGGCCCGCGGTCCCCGTCCAGTTGCCCGAAGGCGTCGCGGCCTGGTCCGTCACCCGGGGCGATATCGCCAGACTGCTGCTGACACACTCCGGTGTCTCACGGAACCTCAAGAAGAACGTGCCGAGTTACGAACCCGGCTCCGTTCCCTGGCTGTCCCCGTGGGTGGACGTCGATTCGATGGCCACCGCCGAGGGCCGCGACCACGCCCGTCTCCGGAAACTGATCACACCGGCGTTCACCCCGCGACGCGTCGACGCCATGCGCTCACAGGTGGAGGCACTGGTCACCGGCCTTCTCGACGAACTGGAGTCACGGCCGGGCGACGAGCCGGTCGATCTGCACACCGCCTTCTCCTACCGGGTCCCCACCGAGATGATCTGCGACCTGTTCGGTGTGCCGGCCGATCTGCGGCCCGAGGTGCTCCGGCTCTTCAGAGCCGTCGGGGAAACGGATGTCCCCGAGGAGGAGTCCGTCGCCATCAACGGCGAGCTGGTCGCCGCGATGCACACGCTCATCGACGCCAAGCGCCGTGAACCCGGCGACGATCTGACGAGCTTCCTGCTCGCCGCACGGGAGGAGGGCAACGACCGCCTCACCGAACACGAGTTGGTCTCCACACTGCTCCTGATGATCGGCGGGGGGAGTACGACCACCATCAATCTCATCGATCACACGGTGCGCGAACTGCTCGCCCGCCCGGAGCAACTCCGTACGGTCCTGGCCGAACCGGACCGGTGGAGCGACGCGGTCGAGGAGTCGCTGCGGGTCCACTGCCCGGTCATGCATCTGCCGATGCGCTGGGCCACGGAGGACATCGACCTCGGTGAGGGAGTCGTCATCCGGGCCGGCGACGCCATTCTGATCGGGTACGGGGCCCATGGCCGCGACCCCGGCGTCCATGACGATCCCGGTGTCTTCGACATCGACCGCGCGGACAAGGACCATCTCGCCTTCGGGCTCGGTGCCCACTTCTGCCCCGGCTCGCGGCTCGCACGCCTGGAGGCCGCGGTGGCCCTGCCCGCGCTGTTCGACCGTTTCCCCCGTCTCGCCCTCGCCGTCGAACCGGACGAGGTAGAGCCGGAGCGCACCTTCATCGGCAACGGCATCGCCGCGCTGCCCGTCTTCCTCCGTCACACGTAACCGAGCAACGGACGTCCCGTTCCACCTCGTTACCGCTCCTTACCGCCCGTTACTGCTCGTTCCCGCTCGTTCCCTCTCGTTCAGGAGCCCGTCCGGTCCACACGCGCGATGCGTGTGGACCGGACGGGCTGTTCGGGGTGGGGGTGGGGGCGAGGGTGGGAGGGGGAGTGCGGCCCGCGGTGTGTTGTGCGCGGTGTGTTGTGCGCGGTCCGCGGTCTCAGGACGACGGCAGTTCCGCCAACGGCACTTCGATACGCCGGTCGATCCGGTCCCGCTCCCAGGTCCGGGTGTCGATCAGCCACCACCGCTCCACCTCGATCAGATAGAGCCGGTGGCCGGCGGGTGCCCGCAGCGACGACCGTGGCAGCATCCACTGCTCACGCTGCCGCTCGTCCGGGAACACCGCTTCGTAGAAGCCGGAGTAGTACCGGTCCAGGTCCACGGCGGGGACCTCCGCGCACCTTCCGGTGAACTGGGCCCCGTCGACCGCCGCGAAGGCCACCCCGGTGGCACCGCCGCCGGCCAGGAAGAGCGACCCGCTGACCTGCGGTGAGGCCGCCAGATCGCGGCTGTGCCGGGAACCGGTCGCTGACCCGAACACAAAACGCGGAGGACCGGCGAACCAGGCGTACTCCAGGGTGGCCACCCACGGCCGGCCCGTCGGGGAGACGGTGGCCAGGTTCAGATACCGCGCCTCGCGCAGAAGCCGCCCGGTCCGCTCGGCCAGTGAGGCATCATCGAGCATCCGAGTCACCATCCGGGTCCCCATCCGGGTCTCCATTCGGGTCCCCATCCGGATCACCATCCGGGTCTCCAAGGGCTGGGGACGTACCGGTGACGGGGGAGGTGACGACACCCCCGGCGAGCGTGTCCCAGAACGCGGCCTCATAGGCGGCGACCATCCGGGCCGTCCGCACGGCCTCGACGGGATCGTCGCCCCCGGCGAGGCCCGCCTCCAGCGTGGCCGTCGCCTGGTCCAGGAGTTCCCCGGGGGTGTCGGCGAAGTAGCGGAAGTGTCCGAGCACCGGTTCGTCGAACCCGTAGCGCGCCAGCAGCGCGTCGGCCGTACGGGCGTACTGGCCCGCCGACTCCGCCACGTTCGCGAGCAGGGCGAGGGCGATGTCGCTCCGCGTGCCGAAGAGCGCGGTCTGTGTCAGATAGGCCGGGTACGCCTGTGCCAGCGCTCTCGGCTCATGGGCCGCCAACTGCTCCTCGTCCATGCCCAGTTCGGCGGCGAACGGCAGGAGCAGACGCAGCGCCTCCCCCTCCCCCTCGGCCATCGCGAGGAACAGGTCGCCGGCCGGGGGCGCCGGGAAGCGGGCGGCGAGGAGCGCGAAGCTGCGCCGGTCGCTGCGTACGAGGCGGTACAGCTCACCGGCCAGCCAGGTCAGCCGCTTCCTCGGTATCCGCCCGGCGTCGAGCAGGTCGAGGAAACGATTGGGCGCCGCCCGCGCGGCGATCTGCCGCCGCGCGGACTTGATGAGGGTGGCGGAGTCGATGAGGGTGGAGGCGGAGACGTCATGGTCCATCGGACCCTCCTTCTCTGTCGGTCTCTGTCGGTCGAAGCTGTGGATCGGGTTTCGCCGGTCGGGTTCGGCGGTCCGACGCGGCCGCCGGGACCGTCCGGCGCACGCTCGGGACGGTCGCGGGGCCGGGCTTCGGCTCGGTGATCCAGGGCGCGTCGTCGGAGGCGTCGACAACGCCCTCCTCCAGCCACAGATAGCGGTTGTCGAGCACCCCGCGGGCCACCGACCGGTCGTGGGCGTCGGTGTTGTCCGCGAGGCGCTCGAACAGCTCCGTGATCCGGAGCCTGGCCTGGGAGCAGAAGGCGTCGGCCAGTTCGGCCGGCCCGTCACCGTGCGCCGAGCGGGCCCTCGCGTACACACAGCTCGCGCTCATCGCGTACAGCTCGGCACCGATGTCGACCATCCTGCCCAGACGTCGCTGCTGCTCTTCGAGCCCGGTGTCCGTCCGGTCCGCGACCACGCCGAACAGACGGGCGAGTCTGCGCGCGGCCCGGCCGGCGAAGCGCAGATGCCCGGCCAGGGGATCCGCGTCATCCGCGTGATCCGCCTCATCCGGGTGCTCCGTGTGGTCCGTGTGGTCCGTGTGATCGGCGTGATCCCTGTCATCGGCCCCGTCGGTCTCACGGGCCTCATCGGCTGTCGGCCGCCGGTCCGGTCGGCGGTGCCGTTCGATCACGGCCTCGGCCAGGAACGCCCGCAGGACCTCGCTGGAGCCGTCGAAGATCCGGCCGACCCGAACATCCCGCAGGAGCTGCTCGGCCGGAACACCGCGCTCGCCCCGTGCCACCGCCGACTCCGCCGTCTCGTATCCCCGGCCGCCGCGTAGCTGCACCAGTTCGTCCGCGACCAGCCACGCCTTCTCCGAGGCGAAGAGCTTGGCCAGCTCCGCCTCCGTCCGCGTATCGGTCCCGCCCGTGTCCGCGTGGTGGCCGGAGACCTCGACCATCGCCTCCAGCGCGAACGCCGTTGCCGCGATGAACGACAGTTTGCCCGCGACCGCGTCGTGCTCACCGATCGGTCTGCCCCACTGCACCCGGGCGCCGGACCACTCCCGGGCGATCTTCAGGCTCCACTTCGCCGCCGCCGCGCAGACGGCCGGCAGCGACAGCCGGCCGGTGTCCTGCGCCGTGAGGGCGACCTCCAGGCCCCTGCCCTCGTCACCGATCCGGTGTCCGGCCGGGACCACGACCTCGTGCAGACGGATGACGCCGTTCTCCAGTCCGCGCAGCCCGAGGAAGGAGCTGCGGTGCTCCACCGTCACGCCCGGGGAGTCCGCCTCGACCACGAACGCGGTCATCCCCCCGGCGCCCTCGTCGGAGGGCGGTACGAGTGCCATCACCACCAGCAGATCGGCGACGACCCCGTTGGTCGCCCACAGCTTCACACCGTTGAGTGTGTACGTGCCCGACGTCCGGTCGGGGACGGCGGTGGTGTGCATCCGGTACGGGTCGTTGCCGATGTCCGGTTCGGTGAGTGTGAACGCGGAGATCTCCCGTACGCACCGCGGCAGGAACGCGCGCTTCTGCTCCTCCGTGCCGAACAGCGCGACCGGCTGGGGCAGCCCGATGGCCTGGTGGGCCCCGAGCAGTTCACCCAGTGCCGCGTGGACGGTGGTGACGGTCATCAGGGCGCGGTGGTAGCAGACGCCGGACAGTCCGAGACCTCCGTACTCCCGGGGGATCTTGATACAGAAGGCCCCGATGTCCTTGAGCCCTTCGATCACCCGGTCGGGGATCCTGTCCTCGCGTTCGATCAGACGGCCGTCTACCTCCTTCTCGCAGAACTCCCGCAGACGGGCCAGGAATCGTTCCTCCTCGTCCCCGAGGCGCCCGGGGTCGCCGGGAGGCAGGGCGAGCAGATCGGTCCTGAGCCGCCCGAGGAACAGCTCGTCCCCGAAGCTCACCGGCACCTGCACCGGCCCTGGCCCCGGCACCTGCCCTGGCATTGGCCCCGGCACCGGCGTCGCCGGCACCGGCACCGGCACCGGCACCGGCCCTGGCCCCGGCACCGGCCCCGGCACCTGCCCTGGCATTGGCCCCGGCACCGGCGTCGCCTTCGTCGTCATGTCCGCCACCGCCGTCAGGCCGCCGCGGGCACGGCCTGGATGATGGACAGCGGTCCCGCGGCACCGAGCCGTACGGACTCGACGGTGAAGCCCGTGTCATCGAGCATCGCCCGGAACTCGCTCTCCGTCCGCTCCTTCCCACCCGAGTTGACCAGCATGTTCAAGTCGGTGAAGAACATGATGGGCTGGTCCGTGGACGCCGTCTCGGGAAGCACCGACCCCACGATCAGCAAGGTGGCCGAGGCCGGCATCTGTGCCCGGCAGGCGCGCAGCAGCGCCCTGGCGTCCTCGTCGCTCCAGTCCTGGAAGACGCTCTTGATGATGTAGAGGTCGCCGTCCTCGGGAATGTCCTGGAAGAAGTCGCCCGCGCGCGCCTCGCACCGGTCGGCGATGCCCGCCTTCTCCAGGACGGCCGGTGCCCCGGCCACGCCGCTGAGGCTGTCGAAGACGATGCCGTGCAGATGGGGGTGGGCGGGCAGGACCGCCGCCAGCAGGGTCCCGTCACCGCCGCCGAGGTCCACCACCTTCTTGGCGGCCGAGAAGTCGTATCCCGCCGCGATCTGTCCGGCCGCGATCCGGGACTCCTCGCCCATGGCCTCGTTGAAGAGCGCGTTGAGGCCGTCATCGACGGCCAGGTGGGCGTAGAAGTCCCTGCCGTGGGCGAGGTCGAAGGCGCGCTCGCCCGTGGCGACCGAGTGCCCCAGGCCCTGCCACGCGGCGAACAGCGCGGGATGGCAGAACATCCGTGTGAAGGCGCGCAGCGAGTCGGGGGAGTCGGAGCGGAGCTGCGCCCCGACGTCGGTCAGCCCGAAGCGGCCGGGTTCGGGCTCCGTCATCATCCCGACCGCCACCAGGGTGCGGAGCAGCCGCCGTAGTGACGGTTCGTGGGTGCCGGTCCCGGCCGCCAGTTCGTCGCTGCCGCGCACCCCGTCCTTGATCAGGTCGGCTATCCCGAGGTCGGCTGCCACACCGATCGAGTGGGCGGACATGTATCCGCCGATCCGCTCGATCAGCGCCGCCCGCAGGCGCATCTTCTCGGCCGGGTCTGTCGTGATCGCGTCGGTCATCGGAATCGTCCTCCGTGAGTTGACTGTCAGGGGAAACGGATCGAGGGGAAACAGATCGGGGGGAAACGGAGCGAGGGGAAACGGATCGGGGGGTTCGAAGGGATCGAGGGGTTCGAGGGGATCGAGGGAACGGGATCGATCGGAGATCAGGTGATCGGGGCTCGGGCGGCCGGGCATCAGGAGGGCGCGGGGCGGCCGGAGAGCCGGTGCCGTACCCAGACGTTGGGCTCGACGTAGACCGCGTGGTCGTGCTCGACGTTCACCACGACCGGAGCGAGGGCGCCGGGTACGTCCACGGGCCCACTGGTGTCGAACGGCAGCCCGGTCCACCCGCGCCACTGCGCCAGGCTGCCGGAGATCGTCATCGACGCGGGGCAGACCTTCAGCACCTCACCGCCCGCGCGTACGTGCACCCGCAGCCAGGGGTCCTCGGGCAGCCCGTCGGCACGGGTGCGCGCGGCGTACGCGTCCATGGTGAGGTGGGGTTCGGCGTGCTTACGGGTGGGGCGTACGGGACCCACCATGTCGCCGTATCCCAGACGCCGGCCGTGGTCGGCGAGCGCCCGGAGGGTGTGCGCGGACAGGTTCCGCGCCCGGCTGTCGGGCAGCACATTGATCTCCAGCGCGCACAGTGTGTTGAGCCTGCGGCCGGAGTACGTGTCGTCCATGCACTGGCGCAGCATCTCGTCCCACCCCGTGTCGGGCAGACTCTCCGGCGCTCCGTCCCAGGCGACGGGCGCACTGGCCGCGCGGGCGACGACGACGTCGTGGTCGTCGAAGACCACGAGCTGGTGGTCGGCGTGGCGCTCGAACACCCAGTGCACCAGGGTCGGATCGGGACGGATGTATCCCGGCCAGGACGAGTCCATCGTCAGCAGGGCCGTCTCCAGATCGGGCCGTTCGGCGAGACTCGCGACGCGCAGACCGGTGCCAGGGACGCCGACAGTGCCGGCGTTGCCGGGCGGGTTGGTGCCTGTGGTGCTGATGGGCATGACGGACCTCCAGGACAAGAGAGCAGGACAAGAGACAGGACAAGAGGGGTGCGATGAAGTGGTGGTGTGTGCCGTACGCGCAGTGCGTGCAGTGCGTGCAGCGCGCGCCGTTCGTGCCCGCGCGTCAGTCGGCCAGGCGACGGGCGGACAGCCGGCCCGAGGGCAGCGGCGAGCCCCCGGCGGGGGTACGGAGCAGCTCGATGTACCGCGACCGTGGCACCGGACGCGCCCCCAGGAGCCGCACGTGCTCGCCGTCGTGCTGGACGTCGACAGCGACGCCTCCCGCCTCGGCGAAACGGCGTGTCAGGTCGGTGACGGCGGTCTTGCCCGCCCCGCTGCGCAGGGTGAACTGGGAGTCGGCGCTGAAGACGGCTCCGACCCGCACCCCGAACGTTCCGCCGATGAGTTCGCCTCCGTCCCAGACCTCCACGCTGTGCGCGTATCCGCACGCGTTGAGACGGCACAGACTCGCCAGCAGCTCATCGGTCAGCCACCGCTCGTCACGGCCCGCCCGGCACTGGACTGCCACCCGTTCGAAGCAGACGTCGACGGTGGTCGTCCAGTCCGTCCCGCGCAACTGGCGGCGCAGGCTGCGCTGGACGCGGGCCTGATCGACGAGGATCAGCGGCCGTGGGTCGGGCGAGCACCACGCGACCGAGTACGGCTCCGCGGAGTCGGCCAGCACCTTCACGCGTCCTGCCGCCACCTCCGACTCGTACATCATCTCGTTGAGCAGCCGGTGTTCGGCCGTGGCGGCAGGGAAGGGGTAGAGCCCCTGGCGGTAGGCGCCGAGCAGGCTCTGCGGGCGGAGGTCGTCGCCGAAGGCCACGGGCCCCTCGGCGGGGGCGGTCGTCAGGTCGAAGGATTCCCATGTCGACCTGGGCCGGGGGAGGGTCAGCAGCATGTCCGCCTCACAGGAAGTCGACGGCGGTCAGATACCGGATGTACCGGTCGAGCATGTCGGCGTCCACCGGCGGGATCTCGATGCCGCTGCCGCGCAGAGCGGTCTCCACGTTGTCCCGGGTGAAGGTGGGGAAGGTGGTCTCCAGATACATCTCCGCGACGCTCATCGTGCCCGTCGAGCAGCGGTCGATGAAGAGCGGGGCGAACGGCGTCATGGGGTGGCCCGGCTGTTCCACCGCCATCTCGACCACTTGATTCAGCCACTCGTCCCACGGCACATCGCGAATGGTGTGGCCGTGTGCCCGTAACCGCTCGGTGAGAACCGAGACATTCACCTTTCCGGGATTGGTGAGGTGATAGACCTCGCCCTCCGGAAGCCGTTGCGAGGCGATATGGGCCACCGCCGCCGCGAAACAGTCCACGGGTGTGTAGTCCAGCGGCAGTTCGGCGATGGGAGAGGTTCCGGTGTCCACGATGAATTTCTTCATCGCGCACATTTCCGTCGCCGTGTTCCAGGCGCCGGTATCGCGGTCGCCGGAGATGTCGGCGGCCCGGTAAATGGCCACCGGAAGGCCTTCCTTCGCGGCGTTGCGCAGCAGCTCCTCCGCGACCCATTTGCTCTCGACATAACCGACGGACAGATGGTCGGCATGGGCGGCCGGGGTCTCCTCGGTGACATGCCGGACGCCCGCGGTCCCGAATCCCGAGACGACGGCCATGGTCGAGGTGTAGTGGACCGGAGCATTGCGGTAGCGCGCGGCCAGACGAATGATCTCGCGGGTGCCCTCGACGTTCGCCGGACGCATATGTGAGTAGGGGTAGATGAAATTCACCAGACCGCCGGGGTGGTGAATCACATCCACGAGACCGGCCAGCCGGTCGAATTCCTCCTCCGACAGCCCGAGCCGGGGCTCGGCCAGATCGCCGGGGATCGCGGCGATCCGCCCCGACGCGGCGTACTGGGCCAGGTTGTCCTGGAAGTAGTGCCGCGCGTTCGCCCGGATCCGCTCCATCGCGGAGCCGGGTCCGTCGGCCCGTACGAGACAGTGCACGACGGCGTCGGTGGTGGCCAGCAGCTCACGCAGCAGATAGATCCCGAGGAATCCGGTGGAGCCGGTGAGCAGGATGTGGGCCGGGTTCCGCCACGAGGACGGGACGACCGGCACGCTCCGTACGGGGATGTCGAGGGTGGCCTCGGCGACGAAATCCACGCGCTTGGCGTCCTCGTCGGAGAGTTCCCCGGCCCTGGCCGACTCGACCGCCGCGGCGAAGCTCCGCAGCGTGGCGTCCTGGACCAGCAGCCGGATCAGCGGGCGCACCTGGGTGATCAGGATGCCGAGGGACGCCCGGATCTTGGCGAGCAGTTGGGCGGCCTGGATCGAGTCGCCGCCCAGGTCGAAGAAGTTGTCGTCCGGCCGGACGCTGTCCACGTCCAGCACCTGGCGCCAGAGCCCGGCCACGACACGTTCGACCAGGCCGGCCGGTGATTCCGGGCCACTGGCACAGCCGCCCCCATCTGCCGAGGTCGCTGCGGACACCGAGGTCCCTGCGGACGACACCGGGGTCCCTGCGGGCGCCGGGGTCCCTGCGGGCGACGCCGAGGTCCCCGCGGACGCCGGGGCCGCACCTGCCGCGCTCGTGCCGTGTTCCGGCTCGGGCAGGGCGTCGAGGTCGACCTTGCCGTTGTTCTTGACGGGCATCTCCGCGAGCCGGACGAACGCCGACGGGACCATATGGCCGGGCAGCCGGCCCGCGAGGAAGGCCCGCAGACCACCCGGCCCGGGGGCGTCGGCGCTCACCGGGGCGACGGTGTAGTACGCCGCGATCCTCAGCTCGCCGCGGTGGCTGTAGGCCTTCACCGCCACGTCGGCGACCGTCCCATGGGCGGAGAGGGCCGCCTCGATCTCGGCGGGCTCGACGCGGAAACCGCGCACCTTGAGCTGCCGGTCGGCGCGTCCGACGATCTCCAGGTTCCCGTCGCGTGTCCAGCCGCCGAGGTCCCCCGTGCGGTACATCCGCGTTCCGGCGCCGTCCGCCGGGAGGGCGGGCAGGAACCGGGCGCTGTCCGCACCGCCCGTGAGATAGCCGTGCGCCACCCCGCGCCCGGCGAGGTAGATCTCGCCGTGGTGACCGGGCGGCACGGGCCGCAGGTCCGCGTCGAGGACATGGACGACGGTGTGCGGCAGCGGCCTGCCGACCGGGGCGGGTCCGTGCTCGGGCAGAGCCCCCTCGGTGATCTCCATCGTGCACGAGGTGATGGTCGTCTCGGTCAGCCCGTACGCGTTGACCAGCCGTGACGCCGGCATGAGCCGCAGCGCGGTCCGGCAGTCCTCGGCGTGTACGGCGCTGCCGCCCACGATCGTCAGCCGGACCGGCACATCGGCCGTGGGGACGCGGGCCAGCTCGGAGAGGAAGGCACGCCAGTAGGATGGTGTCAGGTCCATGACAGTTATATGGCGTCGGGTCAGCTCTCCGGACAGCTCGCTCGGTGCCCAGACCCGGTCGGGGAGCACGAGCGTGGCCCCGTTCAGCAGGGCGACGAGGATCTGCTCGATGGAGGTGTCGAAGCTGACGGCCGCGAACTGGAGCACCCGGTCCGCAGGGCCGATCCCGTACCGCTCGTTGATCTCGTCGCACAGATAGCCGAGTGCGGCATGATCGACCCGCACGCCCTTCGGTGTGCCGGTCGATCCGGAGGTGTAGATGATGTATGCGGGGTCCGTCCCCTCGGTCGTCACCTCCGGGGTACCGGGCGGGAGTTCCCGGAGCCGCTCCCCGTCCTCGGTGAGGTCGAGCACCGGGAGGGAGCGGGAGCGTGCGGCGGTGGCGGCCGGGCGGCCCGGCTCCTCGAAGCGCCGACGGCCTTCGGGGCCGGTGAGGACGGCCGCGCAGCCGGTCTCCTCGATGAACGCCGCCACGCGATGGTCGGGCACCCCGGGTTCCACCGGCAGATACGCCGCCCCCGCCTTCCATGTCCCGAGCAGGGACACGATCAGGTCGATCGAACGGTCCATGTGGACCATGACCACCGCGTCACGGCCGGCTCCCCGCGCCCGCAGGCGGTGGGCCAACCGGTCGGCACGCTCGTCGAGCTCGCGATAACTGATCCGCTGATCGCCCTGCTCGACCGCGATCGCGTCCGGTCGCGAGGCGGCGCGGAGGGCGAAGCGGTCGTGGACAAACGGTTTCCCATCGATTCCCATTGTTCCCCTCGGTTTTGGGTGCAGGGCAGGACGCGTGGTCGTGCGTCGGAAATCCAACGGGCGCGCGGCTGTTCCCCGCAGCTTTTGCTCGGCTGACCGCACATTCGGTTCGGCCGTCGATGTGCGCACTGTTGGATGATCGGTTCTGCGCCTACAGAGAATGTCCGACCGGTTTTCGGCGCTCGCCTTCCGCTTTTTCTTCGGGCGGGCGGGCGAACGGCGCCTTGTCGTCGGCTCGGATGATCAGTGTGCCGGGGCTCGTCCGAAGCTCACCGATACCGCGTCGTCAAGTGATGGCAGTGGCTCACGCATGGTCGGACGATCCCCCTGGATGAATTGATGCACGGCGTGATACTCGGTTTCGCGCGACATGTGTTCGTGCTGTGGTCGAGTCGCGGAGACCGGTATCCCTTGATCCTTCATCGCTCAGAGGCATACTCTACCGGGGTATGGCTTCCAATCAAGCCTTGGGAAAAAAGTTTCCGGTTGCCGATCCGGGATCAGGCGCACCGCCCCGGCGCCGGGCCGCCAAGTCCGTCCTGACCTGGCCCATAGCGCTTGCGTGGCCTTCGGCGGCCGGCCGGCGTTCACCCGCCAACCGCTGAAGTCCGCGTACCCGCCCTGGCGGGTACGCGGACTTCATTCGATACGCGCGGGCATCGCGGGATGTCGTCCCCGCGCTCCTGACAGCCCGTCACCGGCGTCTCAGACCTTGGCGGAAAACCCTCGGAGTCGGAGTGAGTTGCCGACGACGAAGAGGGAGGAGAGGGCCATGGCGGCTCCGGCGATCATGGGGTTGAGGAGTCCGGTGGCGGC
>NZ_JBIASO010000043.1:0-17525 GCF_042890865.1 Streptomyces sp. NPDC002018 | reverse complement strand
ACCGCAGCCAACTCCTCACCCAGCACACCCGATCAACGACACGACCGATCAAGAAGACACGCCATCACGGAAGGCACATGACCAAGCCCTACTAGAGGACCAGCTCCTGGTCGTCGTCGACGTCCACAGCCTCCGGGGCCGGGGCGGCGGGACGGGGCGCGGGCAGCACGACCGGGGTCACCGGCGCGGCCGGGACCTGGTCCTCGGGCTGCGCGGCCGCGACTTCGCCTTGCGGCCGCCACTGTCCTTCGCCGCCTCCATCGCGGCTCGTAGCGCAGGTCGACGCTGGGCGCCTCGTCGCCGCTCAGACCCGCCGCAGGTGTGTGGGCGGTCTCGCGGAGGTCGGTCAGATGCGCCAGGTGCGGATGCGGTCGGCGGCGTCGTAGGCGTCGGTGTGTCCGGTGTCGATGTCGCGGGCGATGTCGATGAGCGCGCCGTACGGAGGGTCGATGCCTTCGCCTGCGGCGTTCATGAAGGCGACGGCGATGCCGGCGCCGAAGAGTGCGTTGCGGGCGGGGAGGGGGCGGAGGCGGATGATGGCGTGTATGAGGGCGGCGGCGCGCCAGGCGTTGTCGACGGTGGCGCCGATTCTGGGGGTGTTGACGCGGTGGCGGCCGACGGCGGCGACGAGGTTGGAGAAGTCGTGGACCGTGGGGTGTTTCGGGAGGACTTCCGCCTGGCGTCCGAGGAGCCAGCGGATGTCGATGTAGAGCTCCACGGTCAGGCGGCCCGGCCGGGCGCGTCCAGTCGGCTGGGGGCATCATCGGGGAAGGCCGCGTCGAACGCATCCGCGGCGCCGTCGATGAAGTCGCGGAAGACCGCGGCGGCGCCTTCGAGGCGGGGGGCGCGGACCGCGTCGTGCGCGGCCTGCGTGATCAGCGCGGACACCGTGGTTCCCTCGGCCTCGGCACGCTCCTTCAGCAGGGCGTGCAGCGCGTCATCGACCCGGATCGTCACTGACTTCGACATACCCCCGGCTGTACAGCAAGACGTACAGCACACCCTTGGCACTCAAACTCCGGCGTCGGCAGAGCCGTGAAAATTGGGGCTGGTCTGCGGGCGCTATACGGGCTCTCGCTCCTGGGCACCCGTGCCAGCCGTTCCGGTCGCGTCAGAAGTCAGGCGTCCGCGTCTGTTGGGTCTGCCTCGAACAGTTCCTCCGCTCGTCGTCGGCGGGCCTCGTTGAGGAGACGACGTTGCTGCAATGCCGTAGACACCAGGTCGGCCTGGGACCGTGGGCAGACGAGGGCGTGATCAACCTGGCATGGGGCTGTGGGGGCAGCGCTGTCAGGAAGGCGGTGAGCGTAGTAATCGATCAGGGCCCATCGGAAGCCCGAGGGCACGTCGCCTGCCCGCAGTGGGGCGGTGGGGTCGTTGCTGTCCAACAGGACGGTCCGGCCTT
This sequence comes from Streptomyces sp. NPDC002018, assembly GCF_042890865.1. Lineage (NCBI taxonomy): Bacteria > Bacillati > Actinomycetota > Actinomycetes > Kitasatosporales > Streptomycetaceae > Streptomyces > Streptomyces sp. NPDC002018. Next base: position 16,123 of record NZ_JBIASO010000043.1, on the reverse strand, counting down.
CTGGAGTGGCGAGCAGATCGCCGGCAAGGCCGCACGAGGGGCAGCAGGGGGTTGCAGGGGCCTCCTGCTGCGAGTTGATCGTCGGAGCTGCCGCAGTGTGTATGTCAATGGCCATGCTTCCTCCAGGTGAGATGAACGCTCCGGACCGGGCGGGAGAAGAACACGTGCTTGGTGTTTGCGTCGCGCTAGGAACCGGGCGCGGGCGTGCGGACGGCCCCGTCGGCGGTGGTGGCGGGGCGTCCGCAGGTTTCGGTGGTGGGGCCGGCTTGTGTGGACGTCGCGGCGAAGGGGTCAGGTCGGCGGTTGCCGCAACGCGAGGAGCGAGGCGACGACCTGCCCGACGGATTCGCCGTTGCGCAGTCGTTGTCGCGCGGTCGTGCCGTCGATGTGCACGTCCAGGTCGTCAGCGCACATGCCGTGCAAGCGCAGTTGGGCGGCGACGCGGGGCCGGTGGACGCCGAGCGCGTTGGTCCAGCGCCGCACCCCCTGCGGAGACGGTTCTGCCTCCAGCCACTGGGGAGCCAGCTCGGCTGCCTCCTGGCGCGTACAGCCGGCCTCGACGAGACCGTCCATCACCACGCGCAGGGCGGAGCGGCTGGCCGGACGGGGGGTATAGCGCCGCTTGGTACGTGGGGTGGGGGCCAGGTCACCGAGGTCAAGGCCCTCACTTCGGGCGATGTCGGCAGCGCCCCGCGGGCGCTGTATCCGGCGAGGCATGTGAGCCGGCGTGGGCCGCTGCCCCGGGGCAGGCGGTTCGCCCGCACCTGTGAGGTAGCGGTATACGGCTGCGATGTCCGGGTCGTCGAACGCGGGGATCATGGGGAGCCTCCCAAGGCGGGCATGCGAAAGGCCCCGCCCGGGATCTCGAGCGAGGCCCTGAAGGAAGAGGAAAAGGTGCCCTGGCTCAGCAGGAGCGGGGCAACAAAAAAGGCGGAGGGTCGCTGGGACCTTCCGCCTGCTTCGAGAGGGAGCGCCCCGGTTGGGGGCACAACTGTGCTACTGGCATCAGTGTGACGCTAAAAGTATGGGAGATCAACTCCCTTCGTTTCGTGGTCAGGAAACGACGAAGGCCACCGTCGCAGACGATGGCCCGCACCCACGTGCCAAATACTTCCGGGCACGCCAGGGACGCCCCCAGTGTGACACGAGTTGCGCACGACGCAAAGTCCCCCCGAACCGGAACGGTCGGCCCCGTACGGGACCCTGTGCTGTCCCAGTGAGCCGGTGCCGGGTGCCGGCCGGACCAAGTAGGCGGAGGCGATCGCGCCGCCGCGCGAACCGAAACGCCGGTGACGGATATTCCGTTTGGCCGTGCGGGCCAGATCGCAGATACGGTCCTCCGCCATGGGAGATGCCTCTTGGACAGACATACTCAGCGCCGTCTCGGCAGTGATCGCCCTGGGTATCGCGTGGATCGCGAACAAGGCCGCGTCCCACGCCAACCGGGCCGCGGAGCGGGCGAACGCCACGGCTGACGCGGTGGCCCAGGTCGAGCGAGACCGGTGGCATCACGAGATGACCCCGCAGTTCGACGTGACGATCACACGACTGGGCCCGGGAACGGGCCAAGCAAGCCTGGTGTTGACGTTCGAGGGCCCGGCGGCACTGGAGCGCCTGGACGAGGTCGAGCTGGAGATCCGCGACGACGGCTACACCCACGGGGTCGGCCTCGCAGGCGGGCCCAATGAACAGGAACTTGAGAACACCATCTGGGGGCCGTACCGCTTCAAGCCGGGCATCGACGGCGCGACCGGCATCGGCCGTATCTCCCCCGCCGTCCCGCTGGTACTCGGAAGCCTGATCAAGCGGGCGCTGGAAGACTCCTCTCCCCCGTCGTGGACTGACAGGACCAACTGGCGCGAGCGGTACGGGAACGAACCGGTGCGGCTGTGGGTCCGGTGCCGACGCGAGGGCTACCAGCCGTGGACGCTCACCTACAACGTGCGGGTCATCAATCCTGGGGACTGACAAGCCAAGGCCCTGGCGCCGCCGTCGTAGAGAGCGTTGCGGCAAGGGCCGCCGCGGTTGCGGCTGTCTCGGCGTGGGGAAGGCGCGGCGGCTCAGTTCGCGCGCCGCCTGGTTCTGCCGCGCCCTCGCTTCCGCGATGGCCAGGGCCGCCCCAGCGCGGTGGCGCGGCCCCACGGGGTGCTGTCCGGGCGTGGCGATAGCCGTCGCCAGCCGTCTCGGCTCCGGTAGGCACTACAGCTTGAACGCCAGCTGGCCGGAGACTTCAAGGGCGGTACGACGGGCTTCGGCCCGGGTGCGGGGTGGATGGTGAGCGCCCCCGAACGGGACCGGTCAGGGGCGCCGCCACGTTGGCCGTCACCGCACAGGCACGAGGACCTCGTTACGATGCGTGCAGGAGGGTGGACGCAGGGGAACTTAGGGCGTTGCACGAGCAGGGCGTTCCTACCGCGGAGCTGGTCAAGCGCTACAAGCTTCCAAGGCCCGTAATCTACGAGGCGATCCTGACCGCAAAGGCGATTGCCGAGCCCGTGTGTCAGTCCGTGCAGGCTCGGGGCCGGTTACCGTGCTCTCGGCCGGGGTCGTGGCTGTCGCTCGCGAAACGGTCGCGCAGGGCCGCGGCACTGTGGCCGAGATGGCGATCAACATGAATCTTCCGCACAGCACGGTGTACGCGGCCGTATACGGACTGACCTGGCGATCGGTCGTCGATCCTCCTCCACTGCCCCGCCCGCTTCCCGTTGGCCCGCCAGTTGTCGCATCTCTCACGGCGACCGACGTGGCGGAGGCCAGGCGCTTGTACGGGCCCGGCTCGTCCATTCGTGATCTCGCCTTGCGGTTCGGTGTTGCGGACAGAGCACCATCCGCTCCGCCATTCATGGGCTGAGTTAGGCGTTCGTGACGGACCCGCCCCCGGTTCCGATCGCGGCAACCCCCGGCCGACGCCACATCCCTGACTCGGATGTGGAACTGATCGTCGAGCTTCGGGTCCAGAACCGCCACGTGGGAAGAGATCGGTAATCGGATTGGTGTGCACAAGTCCTCGGCCTTGCGGGCCTACCGGCGTGCGAAGAGGGCATAGCCCAGCTCCCAGGCCTGCAGTTCATTGAGCTCCTCCAAGTCCTCTTCCTCGCGCCCTGGGCGTGCTCGGTAGTCCTCGGCCTGTTCCGGGGAGGCGAGGAAGTCAAGGACGAGTCCGCGCCCAGCCCCTTGACCCGGGCCGCCTCCGACACCGCGGGCCGGCCGGCGCTTGGAGGAGCGTGGGCTCGGCCAGCGGCTCCAGCTTCGGAACGGCCAGCAGTTCGCGGCTCCGGCATGCAGACCGCCCCCGGATTTCACCCGGGACGGCGGCTCAGCCCCTGGGCAGCGAGCCTTCATAGCTGTCGCAGGCCGTCTCCCGGGTTCGCGCCGGTCCGGCCGGGACCGTGGGGCCAGCGTCGGCCGACCGTCGGCTCGTTTCCGTCCCGGCACGCCGTACGGACCGGCCGCCTAGGGCAGCGACCGTTCGCGAGGGCGGCGTCGGCGAAGTCGCCGGCGCTGGCGCTGGCGAGCGCGCCGGGCGGCAGGCCAGCGTGCAGCGCCACGGCCCACCACCGTGCGCCGCCGTCACCGCGGTACGGGCGTCCGGCTTCAAGGGCGCCGCCGGGGCCCGGCCAGCGCGGGGCGTGCGCGGCGAGCGGACGACAGGCTGCGGCAGCGCCGTCGGGGCCGGCGGCCAGCTCGGTCCAGGCGGCCGCCGGAGCGCCCAGAACGTCACCGGTGCCGGTCAGCAGGGCGTGCGCGAGGTGCCGGTCAGCGCGCCGGGCGGGTCGCACCACGTCGAGGAACCGGGCCCGGCCGAGTCGCTGTCCAGCGGCCGGGCGGCCAGCTCGCGTAGCCGGTCCACCCACGGCCCGGCCGCTCCGTACGAGCTGGCGCCTGTCCGTGCAGCTGCGGGCGGGTCGGCGCACCGTTTGCCCGCATGACAGCGCGGCTGTCAGTGGTGCTCATTAGGCTGAATGGTTGATGATTCTCCACTTTTTCTCATACACGCGGGGCGCCGGTTCTTGGGGCGGAGAGCCGAGCTGTGCTGGCGAGGGGGCTGGCTATGGGTTTTGACAATCGACAGATCCAGACGGCTGTTCTGGCGGATCCCGAGTCTGATGAGCCGGTGGTCTGTCCAACAGATCCCATCGAACTTGAAGCGTTCCGTGAGGAGTTCTCCGGGACGTCGTTCTGGTGCGGGGTCCTGCTGGGCGGGTGTGGGGGCCGGTTGACGACAAGGCGTGGCAATGTCCGTGTCAGCCACTTCGCGCACTTCCCCGATCCGGAGGCGTTATTGCCTCCCTGCGGCCGTCGTTCCCGCGGTGTCGCGAGTGCGGACCACCTCTATGTGAGGGCGGCTACGCAAGCGTGGCTGCGGAGCCAGGGGCACACTCCGCGCTACCGGTACGTCGACCGGGACGACGTACCGATCGGTTCCCTCGTGGAGATCGAACTGGGCGGGCACACGCTGCGTCTGCACATGGACCGGACAACAGCACCCGACTGGGATGCCGTGGACACCGGCGACACCATCCTCGGCCCGGGGGTTCGTATCGATCAGCTAACCCTGGTGCGCCGGCGCTACGTCAACCGCGTCAAATTCGTCAGCGAGGGCACCAAGCGGGTCATGGTCCTGGGCACCGAACTCCCTCACGTGGGCACCGACTGGGACTTCGACCTCGCGGACTGCACCGTCACCGAGGACGGCCGGCTCATCACCCCTGTCGTGGCGCGGCTCCAGGCCGAGCACCCTGCCCTGGCCGCCGCCTCGGACCCGCTTTCCGCACCCTCCTCTCCTGCCGGTGAAACGCCGGCACCGTCGCAGCGGCCTCCCAGCAAGAGGGTGGAGATCCCGGTCCAGATCGGCGCCCTGGTCCGGCGTATCAGCACCGCTGTACGGGAGAAGGAGACCGCTACGATCCGCCAGTTGCGGGACGAGGCAGAGCTTCAGACCTCCCGCTGTGAAGGACAGGCGCTTGAGCACCTACAAGGTGCGATCCAGCACGCGAACGAGTGGCTCAGCCACCAGGACCGCATCCGCCGGCTGCTCTTCGACCGGGTCAACGAGGCGGTCCAGCACGGGTACGACTTCGAGGTCCGCGCGCTGGTTCCCCAGGTCAGGGAAATCCTCCGGCACGACGTGGACCCCACGCAGGAGGAATCGAGCGTCCTCAACACCGCCGACGTGCTCCTTCAGGAGATGCACCGACGAGCCGGCCGGCCGCAACGGCCCTCGCCGCCGGTGCGCCAGCGCACGAAACCGACGCGGTCGGAGAAAGAGGCGCGGCGTACGGCGCTGCCTCAGACCCGGAGCCTCATCGGCAGACTCCGGGTGAAGGGGCTTCCGGCGGGCGAGGAGAAGCAGCTCATCGAGGATCTGGTGCCCCTCGCGAAGGCTGCCGACGACCTTCTGTCGGTGGCGGAACGGCACGATGTGGAGGAGTGGGTGAAGAAACTCGCCGACCCCACGCAATGGCCGCCGGCCGACGAAGAAGCCGCTGCGGCCGCGGAGTCGGAACCTAACTCGTCCGCGGTACCTGCCGGCACACCAGCACGCCTTGTGCCCGTAGCGGCCGCCGTCCACGGGGCGCTGAAGAAGGCCGCGCGGGAGCGGAGTACCACCAGCTGGAAACGGCTGGAGGACCAGCTCGGCTCCGCGCTCCCCCGCCTGAACGAGAGCGAGCGGGTCCAAGTGCTGATCCAGGTCGACCGTGCCACAGCAGGTGACGAGCCGCTTCTGTCATCCCTGCTGGCGGCGGGTGATCCACACTTCGCCCACCAGTACTACCGCCGCGTTGTCGCCGCGCTTGATCTTGAAGCCCCGGACGACGACGAGGACTTGCGAGACGTCATCGAAGCCGACGTCGAACGGGTCTTCTCGGACTGGCGCTTCCGATAGGTCCGGCCGAATGACGCGCTGGCCGCAGCGAGCACCTTGGGCGGTCCAGCGCCGCCTGGGGCGTTCGCGGTGGAGCGAGGCGCGGTCCCAGTGCTGACCGTCTGTACTCCGGCCGCAGCCCGCGCTCCTTCGGCCTGCGGCACAAGGAAGCGCCTCCTGGCTGGTATCCGCGCCCAATGGGCCGGACCCGCCGAACACCAAGACCGACAGGCCAGAACCTTCGACGAGAGCGAGAAGACATAAGCACCGATAACGGGGCGTCCGGCCCGTACATCGCGTTCGACGGCCTCCCGCCGCTGCACAGCAGGGAGATCGCCCTGCCGCGCATCCATCCGTACGACGACGTCTCTACCGGCCGCTACCTCACCCCCGGCGGTGGTCGGCTGACCATCGAGAAGAGCACCACCCACCACCGGATCACCCTCGACCACCTCGGCTGCGACGCCCAGACCACCGCCGCCAAGGAGGACGCCTTCAAGCGCCTCGCCCTCGCGGCCGAAGGCCAGTGCGTCCTGGCTGGCTGCACCCACGACGCCCGGTTCTCCATCGGCAACGTCTACCGCTGCTTCCAGGTCCGGACCGACTGGATCACGGCCACCACGTTCGTCCGTGCACTGCTGGCCATCGAGCTTGGCGACTTCGGCCCCGCCGACACGCTCGCGACGAAGACCAACGTCGACGTCGGCCCCCGCAGCCACCGGTCGCTCAAGCGGGGCGGTGGCGACACCACCGAGAAGACCGAGTGACGCGCGGCCTGGCGGCGCGCTTGCAGGGCGCGGTGGTAGCCGTCCGGCGGGGGTGTGTCGCTGGAGCAGTGCGGCGGGTGCGGCCGACTGTGCGGCCGGGGCGGCGATCGCCGACCGTGGCGGGGCCGGTCCTCGCGGGCACGGGCGGCAGGACCTACAAGGCATGGACGTTCGCGCCCGGTACCCGCTCGTTGGCGGCCGCGCCCGCTCAGTGACTGTTCAGGCACACGCCCCATGGTGCTGCCCGCAGTCCTGGTCGGCCTCGCCGGGGACAGGAGCCCGGCGGAAATCAGCTCCGTCCGGTACGAGAGCCCTTCGCCGCGGCGGACTGGGCGCCGGAGGGCACGGGGCCGGGGCCTTCCCGGTCCGCTTGCCGCCGCCCGGCTGTCGCCGCCCGTACGGCTGTGCCTGCCCCCGATCTCCTCCTTCTCCAGGATGCCCACTCTCGCCCTTCAGTCGCTGCTCCCCGCCCCCATCCGCGCCAGCTTGCTACCGCTCCATCGCCGACGGACGGCGATCTCACGGTCGGTACGGCCGTTGCGTTCGCGGCCCTCGGTCAGGCACCGGGAGGGGCGGAGGCGGGGAGCCCGGACGCAGCGTCGAAGCAGCCCACCTCCTCGCCCACCCCAAGCCGTTCGGCCACCCGGTCCGCGGCCTCCTCGCGCGGCGGGCTCCACTATCCGGCGCGCGCCAGGCCCGTCCGGAAAGCGGCGTCACATTTCCTCTTCACCCCGACATAACTAAGTCAAGAACCCAGGACCACGGATGCTTGCCCGGTTCGCCGTGGCCGGGCCGCTCGCCAGGCAAGCGTGGCTTGCCCCGGCTCAGGTCGACGGTTCTTGCTGTCCAGCTCCATCCCGCGACGCAAAGGGGTGGAGCGTTCCATGCTCCGTCTCTCCGCGTGCGATCCCCCACGCGCCCGACCGAAGGAATCGCCATGTCTGCTCCGACCGTCCCTACCGACCGGCCCGCCCCCCGAGCCGCCCTAGCCTCGGGCTTTCATGAAGCGGGCTGTCCGACAGACGGTCAGGAAAGCAGAAAGTGCCTCTGACCAGCAAGAATGAGGATTGTCGAGGTCCTTGTTCCCGCTCAAACCAGAGGCACTTCCCAGGTGAAGCACCCTATCGGGTCCTATCCCCGTGTCCGCGTTCAGGATGACGGCCGTCAGGTCGTTTCCCAGGCCGGGTCGGTCCTGCTCGTTGAGACAGTCCGCAAGAGTGGCCTTGACCAGGCCATATCCGCCGCTCTGGCTCCGTGGCGAAAGCCGCGGGCCGTCCACGATCCCGGCAAGGTCCTCCTGGACGTTGCACTGTCGGTCGCACTCGGCGGGGACTGCCTCGCGGACGTCGCGATGCTGCGGTGTGAGCCGGCCGTCTTCGGACCGGTCGCCTCCGACCCGACAGTCTCCCGCCTGATCGACACTCTCGCAGCCTCCGGCGAGAAAGCCCTGCAGGCCGTCCGGTCCGCACGGTCCGAAGTCCGCAACCGGGTCTGGCCGCTGGCGGGCCAGAACGCCCCGGACGCCGACGGACAGGTCACGGTCGACCTCGACGGCGTCCTCGTGATCGCGCACTCCGACAAAGAAGACGCGACCGCGACCTGGAAGAAGACCTACGGCCATCACCCCCTGACGGCCTTCGTCGACCACGGACCGGGCGGAACCGGAGAACCGGTCGCCGCCCTGTTCAGACCGGGGAACGCGGGCTCGAACACGGCCGCCGACCACATCACCACCGCCCAACTGGCCCTGGCCCGGCTGCCGAAGAAGTACCGGCGAGGACGGCAGACGCTCATCCGCACGGACTCCGCCGGCGGCACCCACGACTTCGTGTCCTGGCTCGCAAAGCGAGGCCGATGGCTGTCCTACTCGGTCGGCATGGTGATCACCGACACCATTCACCAGTACCTCCTGAAGATCCCGGCCTCGGCCTGGACGCCGGCCGTCGAGACCGACGGCAAGGTCCGCGACGGGGCCTGGGTTGCCGAGCTCACGGGCAAGCTGCTGGACGGCTGGCCCAACGGCATGCGGCTGATCGTCCGCAAGGAACGACCACATCCAGGGGCCCAGTTGAGGATCACGGACGCGGACGGCATGCGGATCACGTGCTTCGCGACCAACACCCCTAACCGGCCGATAGCCGAGCTCGAACTCCGTCACCGGCTGCGGGCCCGGGCCGAGGACCGGATCCGGGCTGCCCGGTCCACCGGCCTGCGCAACCTGCCCCTCCACCACACCGCGCAGAACCAGGTCTGGCTCGAGATCGTCCAGATCGCACTCGACCTGCTGGCCTGGATGCCTATGCTCGCGCTGACCGGCAAGGCCCGGCTCTGGGAGCCCCGCCGACTGCGGTTCCGCCTCTTCTCCGCGTCCGCCCAACTCGTCACCACCGGCCGGCTCAGGATCCTCCGCCTCACCCAGCACTGGCCCCGGACAGGTGAGATCACAGGCGCCCTCGAACGACTCGCGCTGCTGCCCAACCCGGGCTGACCAGCAGACCACCCGTCCCGACAGCAGCACCACCCGACCCCGGGCAGTGGAACCCGGCGCCCACCCGACGCGACACTCGGGCCACCGGCCTACCCACCACCCGCCCCAGAAAACGAAAGATCCGCCGACTCCGTCGACGGATCCCCACGAAAGTTCGAGGCTAGGGCGTCGTATGCGCGCCTCGGGCCCTGCGACGCTTACCACGGGCGCTAACTGGATATAAGAAGAAGCCCCGTAATCCCTACCGGTAGGGATTACACGCGCCCCACTCCCATAACCCCTACCAGCAGGGAGATTCACAATCCCGCATGGGGTTACCTATTCATCGCTGAACAACGGCTTTTGGGAGCTCTCGCTCAGCACCGGCCGGTGGCCCTTCGGGGGTGGCTCCCTCGACGAGGCCCCGGCCTAACATCCTCTGCCGATCCGGCAACGCAAGGCCCTGCCCTCTTCGCCGGCAGGGCCTTCGCCGTGCCTGCGGGCAGCCTACAAGCCGCCACGGGGACCGTGTTTCGCCCTGCCGGAAAGCGGTACTCCTGATTCCGCGCATGCGTCCCTGATTCAACCAAGCCGCAGTCAGGGGTAAAGGAGCCTTTCACAGCTGACGGCCTTTCGGAGTGGCGTCACACGTAATCCCTCCCTGAAGGAGGAATTGGGTCCCGTCATCACGATGGCGTAATATCCATGGGGTAACCGTGACGGGCCGTTAGCCGCGGCCGCGAACGTCATCGGTGAGCGAGATTCCCAAAAAATCCCGCGGTCGGGCTTCGACACCTGTCGGAGCTCGGCCGCTTTTACGAAGGGTCATGCCCTTGTTCAGCGACGTCTATGTCGCGATCGTCCTGATCTTCGGAATCGTGCTGGCCACGGCCTGTTACGCCGTGCGCCGTCTGGAGAGCAGGCCCGCTCAGATCGCCTCCGTCATCATCGCACTCAGTCTCCTGGTGGGTGCACTGGTCCCCGTCGTGCGCCTCCTGGCCGAACCCTCGGCCGCGCCGACCGAAGTCGTCGCGCCCTCGGTATCGGGGCCGACCTTCTCGCCGACGGCGCCCCCTGCTCCTGGGGCTGCCGGGCCCGGCCCGGCGGACCTGGCGCCTGCCGGGAGTTGACCATGACCGAACTCAAGACCGAGATCAAGACACGCAGGCAATACGAAGCCGAGATCGTAGGGAATCACCTGTCCCTGCTCGGCCTGCCAGCGGACTCCGTGGGCACCCTCTCCCGCATGGGCCGTCTGCGCACCCGCGCCCGGGGCACATACTTCGCGTTCTCGCTGTCAGGAGCCGCTTACCTCCTGGTCAACGGATGCATCTCCCAGACAGGACAGCCCGGAAAGGTACGTCTGTGGCGCGACTCGATGCTCTTCGAGAGCGTCAGCAGCAACACGCTCCCCGGCACGTACAACGAGGACAGAACGAACATCTACGCCGAGCAGACCACCTCGTACGCCGGGGTGTGCCTGTCACGGAGCACCTTCATCGAGTTTCCCAACTCGAAACTGAGCTTGGTGGCGACAGAGGACTCCGCGATTGGACTGATGCTCGCGCGCATGGCGAACAAGCGATACGTCATCGCGGAACGGCTCTACACCGCGACCCGGGCGAACCCCGTTACCCGGGTCGCCGCAGTGCTGGACTACCTGACGGAGACCACGAGAAGGAATCTGATCAAGACCAGGGAGGACGGGGCACTCGTGATGACGGTAGTCGAGGAACCGGTCGCTTCGGGGCCCAGCCAGGCCGACATCGCAGACGCCCTCTGCCTGGGCCGGGCAACCGTGGAGAAGGCCATCTCCGAACTCCGGCAGGCCGGAGCTTTGAAAGCCTTCAGCCCGGGGGAACGGACCAACCGCTGCTACCCGGTTAAGGACTGGACCCTGCTGAAGCAGATCGCCCTGGGAGGCTGAGGCCGGCGCCAGGTGCCCGGCTCCCGCAGGGGCCGGGCACCGGCATGTGTACGCACAGGCCCTCCGCCACCGGCCAAGGAAAGCTTCAGCAGTCGTCAAGAACCACTGAGCGCGGCGTATGCGGCGCGTTAGGGGCGTTGGGCCCAACACGTCTGCAGCGGGGTGAAGTGCGCCGCCCGGTCCAGGGCACGCAGCAGCTCCGGCTCCCATCCGGCGCGCGGAACATCGAGTGCGAGAAGGCCGCAGGAGCTGAGGGCCGCGAGCTGTACCCGATGCTCGACACCGATCCGCCACGCCTCACGCAGAACGTGGCGGGCCTCGTCGCGGGCAGCGCGGCCGGTTGTCGCGGCGGCCCGGAAATCGGGCAGTGCGACGAGCTGGCGGCCGGCCGTCTCCAGACGGGCCATCAGGTCGGCCGCCGCCTCGGCGTCCGGCCCGGGGCGGCACGAGGTGGATCCCGGGGGCGGCGACACCGCGGCGCAGTTGCTCCATATGTTCGGGCAGCGGCTCCCAGCCCTCAGTACCGGCGAGTTCCACGTTCACCTTGGCGACCACCGCGGCGTAGGTGCGTCCGGCGCCGCGCGGGCGCTCTTTGCCGGTGCCGTTCCACTGGGTGGTCACGTTGCCGCGGCGGATTTGGTAGGGGTTGAGGTCGGAGACGCTCCAGTACGCGTCGGCGGGATTGTTCTGGTCATCGGTCCACCGGACGTTGGAGGTGACGCAGGAAGAACAGCTGTTGCCCACGTTCCACCCGAGGGTGACACCTCTGAGGACGGGGTCGATGTTCTGCGGGGCGATGACGATCTGCTGGTTGAACTCAGGCTGCCTCGTAGGCGGAGGTGCGGAACGTGTACAGCACTCCGGGCTTCAGGATGCCGTACGGCACCGTTACCTTTGCCAAGGCGCCCGAGGCCACATACGGCGATACCAGCACCCCGTTGGGATCCGGCCCGTCAAGGTCGACCGCCGCCTTTGGGGTACCGTCCGCGTTCGCGGATAGCCTGCAGGGGCAGCTCGCCTGGACCGGCCCGACGGTCTAGTACGCGCCAGCCACCACGTCGCGCACGCTCGCGCGGGCGGCGAAGGTGCTGTTCGAGGAGCTGGAGGTGGTCGAGAGAAGTCGAGGAGCACGGCGCGGGCCTGGACGTGGCCGCGCTGTGGGCGGCGCTGGAGGAGGTCGCCTCGCGCGCCGCCGCCACGGTGGTCTCGCTGGTGCCCGAGGACGAGGGCTCGGCCGAGGTCGCGATGCGGGCCGCGCTCGCGACCTGGTACGCCACAGTGCGGCCGTTCCCTGTCACTGCTGGGCGAGTCGAAGCGCTGGACGCGGCGAGCGCCAGCAAGCGGGTTCTGGCCGGGGTGCGCGCCCTCCCGGCGCTGGTCCGGCGGAAGGTGGGCGTCAAGCCGTTGCTGCCGCGCGAGGGGGATGACAAGCTGGTGCCGCCCGCGTGGCGGCCCATACGGCCACGCTCCCTCATTCATGGCGCTGACTTGTGCCAGGCAGAGTCGTTTGGCGCACAGATGTCCGACGACTTTCGAACGCACGGCGTGGACGGCCCCAGGCGCCCGGCCTGCAGGCCGCGTCGGCTTCGCCGTTTTCATGTCACCGGGACTCCCCCCAGAGGAGCGAGAGCACCAGGCCACCGAAAGGTGACCGAACGCCAGAGTGCCCCGACCGGTCGAACCCGGGCGAGGCGCTCTGTAGCTCAGTGTCGGTGGGAGTGTTTCGTCGCCGCGTCAGCGGCAACTCCGCCTGAGATGGGGAACGTCAAACTGCAATAGCCTACCGGCCCACGCCAAATGGGGGATATTGACAAAGTCCCCGGTCGTCCAGTCGCCATCCACTCCACTTATTTGTGGCGTATTCATTAAAATTGCAGTACCAGTTGTCCGTCGCCTGGACCCAAACGGCCACGGCGTGGCCATAATCGTAAGACCCGTCATACCATTCCCAAGCGTTTACCACCTGGTCGGCAGCGCCATTTCCCGGCATCTCGAACCATTTTTCTGCAGTGGGCCAGGTATGCCAGATGCTACGAGATGGAGCGATTCCGAAACACTCCTGCCTCCCATCATGCCAAGACACTTGCAAGCTGGTGTACGGACCATCCTTGACAGTCCCAATCCACCCAAAGCAATTTACCGTTCCGTTCGCAGCGCGACTTGACCCCTGAATCGCGCTGCGTGCCTCCCTTTTGATGATAATAGCTGTGTCGTCATCCGTTATTGGGGCATCATTGGCGGAAGCCGGAATGACCAAGGCCCCGAATAGGGAGATCGAAGCGGTGGCGACCGTAATGAATCTTCGCATTCCCATGGCTTCCCCATCTGGTGTTGGTGTCATATTCCGGTCGCCATTAGATCAGGCTTGAGGGGGTTGGGCAAGGTCCTCGCATTGGACCGCCGTAACCTCCGGGAAGGGAATGTAAATCCACCCAAGAAGCGAATATTAAACCGCACGAGAGGTGAATAGAGGGTGAAGTTTTGCAGGAATTCGGCGGAGTCGCCGGGCATTCGGTTCATGACGGTTGGCGGGGAGAGTTAAACAGGCACAGCTTCCCGGATCATGGAGTTCTCGACGTCCCGTGACCTGGCTGGAATACCTTGCCTGTCTAAGCATCATCGTTGATCCCATCTGCCCTTGACCAACTCCGAGAGCGTCCAGACATTGCGCCGGAAGTAGTACCCGGGCACCTGGGCTGCCTCGCCCAGGTGCCCGGGGCGGTCTCGGGGAACGCGCGGCGGCCGAGCTCCCATCGCGGCGGTCTGCCGTTCCACCGCCTCCGTGATGCCCGAATCGACCAGGCACGGCGGTGCGGCTTGGCGGTGCGCTTGCATGCTGCGGCGGTAGCCGTCCGGCGGGGTGCGTCGCTGGGCCGGTGCGGCGGGCACGGTCGGCTGTGCGGCCGGGTCGGGGGGCCGCCCCGGCCGCACGGGTAGGCCGTCGCCGCGAGTTCCTCGCTTGCCTGATGATCGCGGATCGTGGGGCGATTCATCAATCGGTTGTGGAGCCGCGCACTGGCGTGGGTGCCACCGCCCGGGCGATGTGGCGGAGTGCGCTGACCACGGGTTTGTCGCGGTTGGCTGGTAGCCAGGCGAGGGCTGTGGTGTAGGGAGGGATGTCGGTCACGTCTATGTAGCTGACGCCGGGACGTGGATACAGGTGGCGTCCGGGGGCCGGGGGGAATTGGATTCCTTCGCCCAGAGCGATGAGGGACAGGGCGCTTTCGAAGTCGGCTACTGCGTGAGGGCTGTAGCGTACTGTGCTGCCGTCCGGGCGTGGGTTAGCCGACCAGTAATCGCGCCATACTCTGGGGACCTGAAGAGAGAAGCCGATCCGCGAATGATCTGAGAGTTGGTTCAGCGTGAGCGCATTTCGACGGGCCAGGGGATCGCTTCTGGCCATGGCGCCGCATCGCGGGCCGGTGGACAGAGGGAAGAATTGGATCCCTTCCGGTAACGGCAGTAATACAAAGGCCGCGTCGACCTCCTCCTTGAGAATCGCGCTGGTGAAATCGATGAATCCCAGCCGACGAATCCGTATCTCGAACTGAGGGTGGAGTGCCCGCAACTGCTCGAGTATCCGGGGTATGGGGGGAACCGCTGTCACGGCCTCAAGCGCGCCCAGCAGCATCTGTCCTGACACTGCGCGGGCGCAGAGGTCAGCCGTCTGCCGGAGTCGGGCGTAAGCATCGACAACCTGGCGTGCGTCGGGGAGCAGTGCTTGTCCGGCTGCGGTCAGGGCCACGGCACGGCTCGTACGATTGATCAGCTCAACGCCCAGGTCTCGTTCGAGAGCGTGGATCTGCCGGCTGAACACGGGCTGCGAAATGAGTTCGCGTGCGGCCGCGCGGCCGAAATGTAACTCTTCTGCCAAGGTCAGGAAGAGTCCCAACCGGCGGATGCTGGGCCCTCGGTGATCTTGCCCGGCAGCGCTGGAGAACCGGACGCTCTCATTCTCATCTTGAGTCATACCCTCCAGGGTATCGATCTGGTCTGGGATGAGATATGCCCTTCACAGCAATGGACAGCTACGATCCAACCCAAGACAGACAGGGCCCATCGGCCTGTTGGCGTTGTCCGATAGGTAATAGGGTGCGTAAGCGCCTACCATCGGCTTTGCCCGGCGTTGCCGCGTTTTTTGCGCTAACCACTGCATCAACAGCACACGGAACAGTTTCAACCGGAGCTTTACCCGCAGCCAAGCGTAAGGAGGGCGTCGCCCGGAGTCGAAGAAGTCCCGCACGGTCGGCCTCGTCCGAGAGACGGCTTAAGCGCAGCGGGGCTGCTCGTAGTCCCCGAAGCGCGACGAACTTCGGGGAACGAACGGGCCGCCATTCGGTCGCCGCACGGTGCAGGGGTTCAGAAAGAAACAAGCTGTCACAAAGAGTGCGCCCGTCGGCCTCAGGCCGACACCGCGGGCGTCTGAATCGAAACTGGGGGATCCATGAAGTTGCGTTCACGGTTAGTCACTGCCGCAGCGGCGGTATGCGCGGTCGCCGGAATCGGCGTCGCGCCTCCGGCGGCCTCTGCAACACAACCAGCCGCCCAGGCCTGCGGGTCGTACGTGTACTACTGGTTCTACACCTCCTCCGGCGACCTCGACTACCGGCTCTTCGACTGCGCCAGGCGCCATAATCTCAACTCCCGCGGTTACGCGCTCGACGTCGGTGCCTGGTCCGGATACGTCCACTTCGCCGACGGGCGCCGGGCCTACTTCTGCGATGGCTGGTTGCTTGACCTCAACGGCCGTCACGTCGTCGGCGTCGAGATGGCCGAGACGCGGATACCCGAATGCGGTAAGCCCACGTCGACCGCTGATCAGGACTCCCGGAGTACCGACGACCTGCGGCTCGACGTCGCCAGGCAACAGCCATAAGACGGCCTCGATTGGCCGACGTGGCGCCCGGCCGGGAGTGCCGGTCGGCAGAGGACATCGGCCGGGGTCGCTCCAGCGCCAGCGGGAGAGTTCCAACGGGCGGAACGACGAACAAGCAGCGGAGCCTAGGACTTGTCCGGTCGATCATGTGACTGCTTCGTGTGCGGGTCGTTGGTGTGGGCATGGGGCGGGGTGATCTGAGCGATGCTGAGTGGGAGCG
>NZ_JBIASO010000042.1:0-17763 GCF_042890865.1 Streptomyces sp. NPDC002018 | reverse complement strand
GAACAACACCCACAACTCATCCGGCACCAACCGCTCAACCAGATCCGCCATGCATCGTTCAACGACTGACCACGCCATAAGAAACGACGTCTAAGAGTGATATGGAAAATGTTTCCCTTGTCTGGGTTGGTGCAATGCTTAGCGGAATCCATCAGAAGTCAACCTCGTTGGACTATCGCGCACGCATCAAACTGGTCCGCAAGGTGTCGCGACCTGTATCTCTGACAGACCTGACTCGCGTCCTTCGAAAGCATGAGGGGCGTGCTCTTCAAGTCGCCGCCATGGAGCCTTCCGGAATCTACCCGCTGGCTAAGGATATGGCCAGGGCAACGCTTGGAGCTGTCCGGTACTTGCGCCCCGAAATGAACGAACTGTTGAACTTCCTTGAGGTTGCGGTGAATTCAGACTCGCTAGACTCGGTCTCGCCTGAAGAGCAATTCTGGCGCGAAGAGCGTGACGCTATGCGGACGATATTGCGCATCGGTCAATTTTCTACGGCACTTGCGGGGGTGTGGCGCAGGCCGACCGACAGGAACGCGCCGTACTTGGCTGGTCTGATACGCGATCCCACCGAGGCGGCCCTTATGGAGCACGACACGCGTTTCTTCGACGGATGGTCCGGGGGTAAGTATCCGCAAGGAAGGTGTGATATCCAGGTCTTTACGGATGGAGCCCGACGGCTGGAAATAGCTAACGTAAATGCCACTCCCATCGAAGGTCGGCTCGGGACAGATTTGATCTACTATCACCACGGTACTCACAGTTTTACACTCGTTCAATATAAGAAACTGGGCCAGGGTGGGCGCCCCATGTACGTAGGCCCTAATGATCGACTGCACGTTCAGATTGATCGACTTGAAGCCGTGAATAGGAAAAGTCGAGTGCCGGCCGCCGCGCGCGATTGGCGATTGTCTAGTGATCACTGCTTCATTAAACTTGCTCACTGGACAGAAGAGGACTCCGCGGGCGACGCGGCGCCAACGAATGGGCTGATCTTGCCGGTAACGTATATTCGTCTGCTACTACAAGATTCTGCAACTGCTACTCGCGGGCAAGGGCGAAATCTCGGCTATGAGCAAGTGGAGCGCTATCTCACGAATTCGCAGTTTATCGAACTTGTTCAAGATGGATTTATTGGCAGCGTGGGTGTTGACGTAGAAACCCTTCGAAATATTGTTGACGAGCGCGTAGAGCAAGGGCAAGGAACGCTTGTAGCGATAGAAGCAAGCGACGAGACGCTTTCTGAGAGAAGGCGGAGAAACCACTCCCGTAGCGCCTAGTTCAACAGGGGGTCGGTGGAATCTTAATGGCCGAGTCGGGGGCGGGCCTGTCGCCGGTACCTACGTGAAGGAGTCGACCGACCCCGCATCGACTGGTATTCCAGGCGCTGGCTCCGGCGTTCCGGGCCCGCTGCCATTGGAGGACGCGGGTATGGAGCGTGTGCTCCGCCAAGCGAACAGGGCCATCCGTGCAACTTCCCCCGTGATTCAGTGCGAGACCGCGCCTCATCCTGCATATGGCAGCCAGTGATCACTAGAGGACAACAAGGTCACGACCGACTGGACCTTTTCGAGATGGCCGATTCATCCTCGGTTTGAGGCGGACGCTTGTGTGGTTGCCGGCGGACGGCCACCGCTGGGATCAGGGACTTCATGTGGGAACGAAGGGTTCGTCTCAAGTCACCGAAGGACGTGCGCGGACGTACGCGTCACTCAGAGATGGCTTGAAGGATGCGTCGACACAAGGCCGTGACGTACAAGGTGACGTGATCTTCAACCACGGCGGATCGCCAGATGGCGGACACTGAGCACCGGGAACAGCACAACCACGGATCCGGCACGGTCGTCGGTGACAAGGTCCAAGGCGGCCTACGGCAAGAAGTCCTCCAGCGAACAGCCGCCGTCGGAGAGACGTCCCGAACCGGATGATGACGAGACCGACGCCGTTGGGAGGAATTCCGGAGATCAACTCTCCGTCCGCTCATGCACCGCTCACGCAAACGGCCCCGGACGAGGAGTCCGAGGCCAGATGGCATGCCTTTCTGGGGGTGAAACCCCCAGGTCAGCGGCTTGACGTGCTGTGCCCCCGGCAGGATTCGAACCTGCGACACCCGCTTTAGGAGTTTTCCCTGGGCGGGGCTGTGACCTGCGGAAACGTAGACGATAGGGGTCTGGCCTGGGGAAACACCCCTCCGTAGTTCTCACGTGTCACGACGTTTCCCGGCCCCATGTGTGCTGAATCCGTTCTGGCGGGTCACGCCCCGACGAGCGGTCAGCGACTAGCGAGGGCGTCGGTAAGTAGGCAGGCGAGAGCGTTGCGAAGGACTGGTTACCGTCTCTGGGCTGATCAGGACCGGCGGCGGGGCTGGCGAGTGCGTGGGCCGGGTCGCACAGGTGAATGTCGCCCGGGCGGGGCGGCTCCTGGGGGGTCGTTCGGTGGGGTTAGAGGCTCGACGGGCCCAGGCAGTTGGCCATCGGCTGATTCCATGCCAGGCAGGAAATCGCTGGCCGGGCCGGTGTGGCCGTGCTCTGAGTGTTCGGGTACCGGAAGGATGCGGCGTCGGGTGAGCTCAGCGACGTCGATCAGAGGCGCCACGATGATGCGGTTGAGTAACCCCGCCTGCTGCGGTTCCAGGGAGGTCAGGTGGCTGAGTACGGCGAGGATTTCGACAAGCTCCCGGCTCCATTCAGCTGCCCAGCCCTCGGAACGCTCGCGATCCAGTTCGCTGGTGACTTTGCCGGTGGCGCGGTTGCTGCGGTAGCCGAGCCAGCTGTCGAGCACGTTGCGCCCTCCAGTGGTGTAGTTCCGCATACGCGGGGTGACACCGGTGAAGACGCCTCCCTCAATGATCAGATGCTCGTTTCCGGCGTCGTAGGTGATTGTGGAGGGGAGAGTGGCAGGCGCGACTTCTCGGGCGTATGTGATCTCGGGGTGCAGACGCCGCCACCAGTTCGATGAGCCTGCTGGGCGGCCGGCACTCGGATTGATGCAGCGTGTGCCGAAGGTGGAAGCCCACAGGATGTGGTGTCCCAGGCTGACGCCCTCGTGCCAGAGGTCACTAGCTGCGGTCAAGGGGATCCGTACGCCGAGGGAGTTGAGGTCGTCCGCATAGCGTTCGGCGAACGAGGGGTGGGCGGTGACGGCGGCGATGTAGGCCAGCAGGTCCTCAGCAAGGACCTCTTGGAGGCCGTAGGAGTTTGCGAGGTGGTGCAACAGCCCGGGGGCGATGTTGGGGGTGCGGTCGGTGTGCAAGAGCGGCAGCACACGACCGCCGTTGCCGTTGAAGTAGTGCATGTCCGGGATGAGAGCGGTAAAGAGCAGTGCCGGGCCGGTCTTCAGGCGTTGGGTGTGCTGTTCGACCGCGAAGAGCTGGCCGTCGA
Organism: Streptomyces sp. NPDC002018; assembly: GCF_042890865.1. Taxonomy (NCBI): domain Bacteria; kingdom Bacillati; phylum Actinomycetota; class Actinomycetes; order Kitasatosporales; family Streptomycetaceae; genus Streptomyces; species Streptomyces sp. NPDC002018. The sequence continues at coordinate 14,383 of NZ_JBIASO010000042.1, read as the reverse complement.
CGGAGGCTTGCCACAGCTCTGGACGGGAGCGGTCGATGACACGTCCGTCGGGTATGAGCCACTGGCGATCAAAGGCTCTGCGAGCGATGCGTACCGGAGTAGGACAGGGGTTCTGCTCGTCGCGGAGGAGGGTCGGTGGGTGGGGATGCCCAGGAATCTGGAGGGCTTCTTTGTCCAGGGTGCGGTCGCCCGTCTCCTTGAACAGCGCTTGCTTTGTGGCCGGGTCGCGTTCTTGGATGAGCAGGTTCCAGCGTCGTTGCAGGAGGGTTTTCGAGGGACTGATGACCCAGTTTCGGTTGGGCTTGATGCCGGGCTTGTGCCATGGCATGAGGTCGGTGAGAGCGGGGAAGGCGTCCCACCCACTCTGAGAGGCGGGTGTGAAGGGGGCGAACTCGGCAGGTCGTGACCTGCGCCAGCCGGGACCGTTGATATGCAAGTTGTGCAGTTGTTCTTCTTTATCGTGGCGGGTGCCATGAACGGCCGCATAGTGGACGGGAGCCAGTTCGTCTCGCCGCTCGCCTTGCCGGCGGACGAAGATTGCGATTGCTAACTCCTGTTGGACTCCAGGAAAGAAGCGGCTGTTGACCGGCGGCCTTTTGGTCTCGGGTGTGAGGTCGATGACCCAGCCCTCGGTGCAGGTGTGCCGCAGGTAGGAGCGCATCCCCTGGAAACCTGCGCCCCGGATGAAGCCGCCGGTGCTCACGAAGCAGACGACGCCATGACGGTGGTCGTCGTGCTGGTCGAAGACCTTGTGGGTGGCCCAGCGCCAGAAGTAGGTGCACAGGCTCTTCAGCTTGTTCTCGTACACGCCTGCCGCACCGCGTAGCCCGAAGGCGTCCAGAGGCGGAGCACCGCGGCCCGGAGAACCCTTCTCTATCCATCCACCTTGGCCTTCTGCCTGTTCGCGGTGGGGAGGGTTGCCGATGACGACGGTGATGCGTTCGTTGCGCTGGATGGTGCTGGCAGCCTCGGCGTCATCACGTAAAGGCCCCCACAAGGCGCCGTATCGATCGAAGAGTTCACTAGGCACTGTTTCTCGGATCATGTGCGGAGCCAGATCACGAGGGTTGCGAGGGTGATGGTGCCGAGATAGATGTAGGCCCGTTTCTCGTAGCGTGTGGCGACCGCGCGGAAGCCTTTGAGTCGGTTGATGGCGCGTTCAACTGTGTTGCGCTTCTTGTAGCGTTCGCGGTCGAACCCGGTGGGCCGACCACCGCGGGAACCGCGGTTGCGTCGGTGTCTGCGTTGGTCGAGTCGTTCGGGGATGGTGTGCGATATTCCGCGTCGTCGCAGGTAGCGGCGGTTTTTGCGGGATGTGTAGGCCTTGTCGGCCAGGACGTGGTCGGGTCGGCTGCGAGGCCTACCGACGCCGCTGCGGGGCACCGCCACCCGCTCCAGGACAGGCTGCAGTTGGGGGCCGTCTCCGTAGTGTCCGGGCGTCAGGACAACGGCGAGCGGTCGGCATCGTCCGTCCGCTGCGAGGTGGATCTTGGTGGTGAAGCCGCCGCGGGAGCGTCCCAGGCACTCGCCGATCTGACCACCTTCTCCAGTCGGACGGCCAGTTTCCGAAGAACCGGATCGACCTGGTTCGTCCGCGTGCGAACCCCCTTTTGAGGAACCGCGGCGGGCGGTGCCTTCCTTGCGCCGGCAGCATGCTGGTGAGCCCGCACCGCCGTGGAGTCGACGGACACATCCCAGTCGATCCGGCCTGCGGCGTCCTCGGCGGCCTGCACCTTCGACAGGAGCATCTGCCAGGTACCGTCCGCCGACCAGCGGCGATGGCGTTTGTAGACCGTCTCCCACGGCCCGAACCGCTCGGGCAGATCCCGCCACTGTGCGGACCCGGTACAGCACCCCGTTGATCACCCGTCGGTGATCGCTCCACCGGCCCCCACGTGCACCACCGCGAGGTAAGTACGACTCCAGCCGATCCCACTCCGCATTCGTCAGGTCTCCGCGTCTCATGGAGTCAGCCTGCCCCCGATACCCCACCCGCGGAGGAAGATCCGAGAAACAGCGCCTAGGTCGCCAGGGGTCGGCAAGGGTGTCGGCTAGGTGCAGCCGCATGTCACGCAGCCGCACACGTGCATTGAGTCGGCGCAGCATCTGCCCGACACGCATCTGAGCGACGGCGAAGGCGCCCATCTGCTTCTCGAACCCGATCAGTCGGCCGGCCAGTTCTTGTACCGATTCGGAGCGGAAGCCTTCGTTTCCGCCTTCGGTCCGCTTGCGGGCGACGAGGTCAATGATGCCGGTGAGGAACGTGCCGGTGCCCATTGCAGGGTCGATGATTGAAACACCGGGATCGGCGAAACCGTCCGGGCAATCCAGCGTGGTGGCTAGCACCTCGTCGACAAGGCGGATCATCTCCGTCATCAGCGAGGCTGGGGTGTAGTAGGTGCCGGAGTTCTTGCGCAGGTCGGCGTCGTATTCCTGCAGGAAGTGCTCGTAGAGATGGATGTGGAAGCCGGGGTCGTCGGCCAGAGCACTTCTCCAGTCGATGGCATCGATGACGCGGATGAGCATGTCGAGGCTGTCGCGGAACTCTCCTTCGACCTGGTCGGTGAGGATCTGCAGGGCACGGCCCATGACGGAGTGCTCCGCCCCCAGACGTCGACCTATCTCGTGGAGGCTCACACTGGCCAATGAGCTGGTGTTGCCATCGGTGGTGTCGGAGCCGGCGAGCAGGAGAGCAAAGGTTACGGACTGGGCGTAGCGGTCGGCGAAAGCCGCGCGTTTGTCGCGATCGTCGGTGGTGGGAAAGAGGTCGATCTCAAGAGTGGATGCCAGGTCGGCGAAGGGGCGCTGGTGGCGTGGGAGACCGGCTTCGGCGTCGAGGCGCTCGTGGACTGCATCACGCAGGAGGGTGCACAGGGGCGCCACCTGTGCGACCACCTCCCGCATCGACGTCAGCGGTTGCGGCTGCCAGCTGAAGAACGCGGTCAGCATCGCTTCTAAGGCGACCTCGTCGGCAGCAGACAGCTGCAAGCGAGAGCCGGCAGTGCGTAGATCGCCTTCTAGATGGATGGTTTCGCCGCGTTGTCGGCCCGAGCGGTACATGATCCATGTCTGACCGTTGGTATAAATCAAGTTCGGGAGTTTCGACATGCCCTCCCACTGACGGCGGTCGCGCTGATTCAGTCCGCCGGGATGGATCACGCTCTTGTCCGGGCTCTTCAACTCGACGTAGCCGACGATGTTGCGCGGTAACTTCCCAATGCGCACTGCCAAGTCGGGACGGATGCGGTGCGCGGCGATCGCGACCTCTGCATGCAGGACAGCCTGTAGACCCAGCAGGTTCGTCGCGTCGGCGAGGAGCGTCTCCACTGCGCGACGGATCGCGGCTTCCTTCTGCCCGTGCACCAGTGCCTGCTTGCAGGTCGCACCAAACTCGCTGATGATCCGCCGAAACCCGTCCCTGCGCTGCATCCCGCCCCCAGAGGCCAGCACACTCCCGGTGTCCAACTCAACACACGGTAAGTGCAACATCACCGAACGTCGAGAGGCCCTCAAGGCGGTGTCTGGTCGCCCGTGCGATGCGACGCCTTTTTTTCGTGCGCTGCATCGGCTCTGGAGGAGCAGAGGCCCCTCCGCGGTCTAAACGGAAGGGCCTCTGACCAGGTGTTTCTCTGTGCCCCCGGCAGGATTCGAACGCGACACCCGCTTTAGGAGTGGGATTGGATCCTTGATCGGGGGTGCTTGCTGGTGCTGGGTGGTGCTGTCCTTGCAGGTCAGTGCCACCCCGTGTGATCTTCGGTCCCGGGATGTGACGACTGGTGCTCGATCACCCGCGCACACATCGCTCACGCACGGACGTCCTCCAACCCGGCGTTGCGTAGGTTCGACGCCGCGCCCACCTGTTGTTGGCTACTCCAAGATGTCCAGCTGCGGTAGCTCGTCCACGATCTTCATCGTCTCCAGACTGACGGTCACGATCCGCTTGAGGAGATCGATGATGTAGCGGGGGTCATCGGACCAGTCGTTGGGGTCGTTGGTGAGGCCGCTCTTGCCCTTGGTGTCGACCGTGAACTGGTAGCGATCGATGATCCATTCGATCGCAGACCGCGCACCCAGTTGGTAGCGGTACGCCTCCTCTGGGATGTTGGTCAGGGTGATGCGGTTGTTGTAGATGACAGTCGAACGATCCGGCTTGCCCTTCACCTTCGGGATCTTCATCTTGGCAACCCGGTACAGCTCTCGGGGCGGCGTGCCGGATACATCACCGGAGACCTTTTCGATGATGCCCGCGTACGGATCTGCTTGCTCGTAGCGGAGGTGAAGATCGGCGAGTCGTCGGCCGGCCTCGGCGAAGCCTCGGAAATCGCTCACCTTGGGGATGCGGGGGAGGGACTTCTTGAGGTCGGCGGCGAAGCGCTCGCGGTACTCCGGTGAGTGCAGCAGCCCGTAGCTGTAGTAGAAGACGTCGTCCTTGGTGATCGCGGGGTCGTCGTAGCTCTGCAAGTAGGAGCGGAGGGTCGCATCGGTGATGTTGTCAACGCGTTCATAGCCGTCGCCCTCAATGGCAGCGAACAGGTCGTCTCCCTTGCCCAGCTCGCGATACGTGTAGCGGGGGAAGTGCGGGCCGATGCTCTTGGTGCCGACGGCATGACGGTCGGGAACCGCGTCTGTCATTAGGACGGAGAAGGGCTCATCAGTCCCGGTGCCTGTGATGTAGAACCCGAAGTTCTCATGCGTCGGCGTGGGGAAAATTTGCGGGAGTTGATAGACCGTGTTGTTGAGCTTCCGATCGAAGTAGGCGAACTCGCGCGTGAAGGGGCGGTAGAACGAAGTGAAGATTCGCTCTCTCAGGAAGGAATACTTCTCTCCCTTGGAAATGCGAGTCTTGTCGGCCCTATCCCAGCTGATCTTCTTCGGGTCGAGATCGATGAACTTTTCCACGTCCGACGCCTTGGGAGCCACGACGCCTACGGTTTTACAGTGATCCACGAACCCATCTACCTGGCTGTTGTAGAAGTCAATCGTCGACTCCACGTTTTCCGTGAGGCGCTGCTTGGAGAAGTTGTAGACCCAGGAGTCGCGACCTGTCATTAGACCGCTGGAGTGCACCTCGAAAGTCGATACTGAAGAGTCTTTCCTGTCCTTCTTACCGATGGCCTGGAAGGTGGCGAACCGTTCGTCACGCTGATTTACCCAGTCGCCGGACGCATTCGGCGTGATCTGCCGCCAGTCAACGGTGTGGAGGTCCTGCCTGGCGAGGATGCGGAGCTTGTCCTCGCGGCTGAGAGAGTCGCCGATAGCGCAGTAATGCATGGCGCATTCTTTTCCGACGTCCTTGCCTCCCTTGATGAGTATCAGGATGGCAACGGTGTTCTGGCTCCCCGAGCCAAAGATCTTCCCCCCCTCTCGTTTCCAGTCGTGCGTACGCTGATTTCCCCGAAGGTTGTAGCAGTAGATCGTGCTGAACTCGTCTGTCAGGGACTTCCTAAGGCCATCCGCGGTGTTGCCGTCGATGTAGCCGCCGTTAGATACGAAGGCGACCATGCCCTCATCCTTGATGCGGTCGGATGCCCAACGGATTGCGCGAATATAGGAGTCGTACAGTGAGTTCTTGAGCGTGGCGGTGGAGCGAGCCACGTAGGTTTCGGAAATGCGCCTGTCGAGCGCCTCATACTTCAGATTCTGATTTGAGTCATTCGCGCTGTCCTGTCCCACCGAGTACGGAGGATTGCCCACGACGACGGTGATGTCTTGTCCCTGCTGCTTCTTCGCCCGCTCGCTGTTGCCTTCCAGGACTTCCATACCGTCCAGCTTCGCTGTGCCCTCGGCGAGCTGGAACGTGTCCGTCAGAACGATGCCTTCGAAGGGCTCGTAGTCGCCCCCGGCAAGGTCATGGAAGGCAGCCTCGATGTTGACGCCGGCGATGTAGTACGCGAGGAGCACGATTTCGTTGGCGTGGAGCTCACTCGTGTACTTTCGGAGCAGGTCTTCCGGCCGGATGAGTCCGGATTGAAGGAGTCGCACGGGGAAGGTACCAGTGCCGACGAAGGGGTCGATGATCTGGACGCCCTGATCCGAGAGGGAACGGCCGAGGTGCTTGGCCAGGGCTTGTTCGGCGGCTCGGAGGATGAAGTCGACGACTTCGATCGGCGTGTAGACGATGCCGAGGGCGTTGGCGGTCTTGGGCAAGGCGGTCTTGAAGAACTTGTCGTAGAGCTCGACGATGACGCGCTGGCGGCCCTCGTGGTTGTCGATGCCCTCCGCGCGGACTCGCACCGAGTGGTAGAAGTCTTCAAGGGTCTTTGTCTCGGCGTCCAGGCCCTGGTCGTCAAGGATGTCGAGCATCCGCTGCATGGCCTTGGAGACCGGGTTGTGCTTGGCGAAGCCGTAGTCCTTGAACACAGCGTCGAACACCGGCTTGGTGACGATGTGCTGGGCGAGCATGTCGACGGCATCGGAGTCGGTCACGCCAGGATTTATCGTCGCGCGCAACTCGCTGACGAACTCCGTGAAGGCTGCTTGCTTCTCGGGGATCGCCAGTGCGGCCTTGATGCGGGTGACGTGGCGCTCGGCAATCTGGGCGATGTCTTTGGCCCAGTCTTCCCAGTAGTGGCGCTCGCCGACCTTGTCGACGATGCGGGCATAGATGGCTTCCCGCCAGTCGCTGACGGAGAAGAGGACGTCCTGGATGTGCTGGGCGCTCTGGGCTTCCCTGTCCTTGGCTTCCTGTGCGCTATCCGCGGTGCTGGAGCCGTCATTGTCGCCGATTGACTCGTCGTTGGGCCCGATGGCACCGATCCCGATCTTGTTGTCGGGCTTGTTCTTGTTCAGATCGATCTGGTTGACGGTGGCGTTGAAGCGGTCGTCGTGGGCGCGCAGGGCCTGGAGGACCTGCCACACCGTCTTGAATCGCTGGTTGTCGGAGAGGGCCTTCTCCGGCAGCATCCCGGCCGGGACTGCGACCGGCAAGATGATGTAGCCGTAATTCTTGCCGGGGGCCAGGCGCATGACGCGGCCGACGGACTGGACGACATCGACCACCGAATTGCGGGGGTGGAGGAAGAGGACGGCGTCCAGGCTGGGAACGTCAACGCCCTCAGAGAGGCAGCGGGCATTGGAGAGAATGCGGGCCTGGTTCTGGCCCGGGTCCTGCTTGAGCCAGTCCAGGAGCCGGTTGCGCTGCAGCGTGTTGAACGTGCCGTCGACGTGGTCCACCTCGCAGTGCAGCACGTCGTCGTCCGCGTCGTCGTAGGCGTCGACGACCTCGTTAAAGCGCGCGGCGATCGCCTTGGAATCGGCGATGGAGCGGGCGAAGGCGACGGCCCGTTTCATGGGCGCCTCGCCCTCGGCGAAGCCGGAGCCGTCGGCGAAGGTGCCGGTGCGCTTGGCCATGGCGTTCCAACAGCCGATGATCTTGGCGGCGTCGTCGATGTTCAGCTCGGAGGACCCGCCTGCGAACCCTTCCTGAAGGGTCTTGGCGACGATTCCTTCGTCGATGGTGAGGATGAGGACCTTGTAGTCGGTGAGTAGTCCCTGTTCCACAGCGTGGCCGAAGCCGAGACGGTGGAACTCCGGTCCGTACATCTGCTCGTTGTCCATCGAGGCCAGAACGGCTGCCGCGTTCTTGGCGTCGGCTTTGGTGTCCTCGTTGTAGATGCGCGGGGTGGCCGTCATGTAAAGGCGACGATCGGCGCCGAGGTAATTGTCGTCATGAACCCGGACGAAGGCCGACTCGTCATGGCCGGCCAGGGTGACACCCGTGGTGCGGTGTGCCTCGTCGCACAGGATGAGGTCGAAGCGGCCAAGGCCCTTCTTCTGGGCCTCCGCGATCGTGGCGATGGACTGGTAGGTGGAGAAAACAACGGTCAGTCCAGGAGCCGTCTCCACGCTGGCCATCTGCTTGATCAGGCGATCCGGGTCCGTTGTGGCGGGCAGGGCCAGGTCATGCGTGGCCATGTCCTTGTTGTCGCCCTGCTGCTTGCCGACCTTGGTATCCGAGCACACCGCGAACGGACGCAGCGGCGCCTCGGCCTCGAACGACCACTCGCGCAGGGACTGTGAGAGCAGGGCAATGGAGGGCACCAGGAACAGGACAGTGGTGTGCTCGCTTTCGCCAGCAGCAGCGCGCTCCTGCTGGAGCCGTTCCACGATCTTCAGGCCAGTGAAGGTTTTGCCGGTGCCGCAGGCCATGATCAACTTGCCGCGGTTGTGGTTGGCGAAGCCCGCGAAGACGTCGTCGATTGCCGCACGCTGATGCTTGCGCGGGGCCTTCTTCGTCTGGAGGCGTAGCTCGAAAGGCTCATCGGCCGCGGGTAGATGCCATTCCACCGGGCTGTTGGCGATATCAGACAGGCCAAGGCGAGTGACCGGGATCTGCTGGTCGTTCAGTGCAGCTTCCGCGTGGACACCCCACTTCTCCGTCGTGGAGACGATCATGCGGCGGGTGAACCCGCCCTTGCCGGAGGCCGTGAAGAAGGAGTCGATGTCGTCCTTCTGGAGGGTGTGCTTGGGGTCGTAGAACTTGCACTGGATCGCGCAGAAGCCTCCGGTCTCCCGGTCTTGAGCCACAAGGTCAATACCTGTGTCGCGTTTGTCGTGTTCCGCCCCCGGCCAATCGGCCCACATCCATACCCGGCTGAACTGCTCGGTCCACTGCGGGTCGGTGCTGAGGTACTGGCGGATCAGCTCCTCGAAGCGCGTACCACGATCGCGGTTCCCGAGAGAGCCGTTACGGATCGCTCTGATGACGTCGTGCACCGACGTGGTCGTGGCCACTGCGCTTCGCTCCCCATCACTGCCGAAGGCACGCAGGTCCGCGCGCCGAGAAGATCACACCAAGAAATACTCAGAACCCTACTGGCACCCGTGGACACCACGCACGGCTGATCACGTGATGGCGAAATCCAGTCACCTATAGACAGCTGCTGGGGGAGCGTCATGAATCCCGCCAAACCCGCTTCTACGGTTTGAAACCGCCAGCAGCGAAAAGGCCGTCGGCAGCAATGACGTAGGGCCCAGATCCGTGTGGATCCGGGCCCTACGTTATGCAGTAGCGGGGACAGGATTTGAACCTGCGACCTCTGGGTTATGAGCCCAGCGAGCTACCGAGCTGCTCCACCCCGCGTCGGTGATCCCTACCGTACGCCATGCCGGCGGGTGCTGGAGACCAGCGCCCGCCGAGCGTCGGCTATAGGTCTCCCGATCCGTGGCGTAGGACGGCCTGGTGATCTGCGTGCCCTACATCTGTCTCACGGCTTGCCCGGAGTGCTCTGTCTCACGGTCGTGTCACTTCTTATGGCTGTGAGGGACGGGACGCGATGTCCCTCACAGCCATCAGCGGATGGCGCGGATCATCACGGTGAGGACCGGTGAGGCCGGTGACGGCTGACTCTGGCCGATGTCCTTGTACCCCCACGACTTGTAGAGCGCGTCAACCTTTCCGTCGCCAGCGGCCGGGTTGACCATGAGCGTGACGTACGGCTCGTCGCGTGTGGCAAGGAGGGCGTCGTGGATGCGGCGGGCGGTGCCGGTCTTCCGCCAGGTCGGTCGGACGCCGATCTCCTTCAGGGCCAGGGCCGGTCGCTCGGTGTACGTGTCCGCCGGCGCCGGGCTGGTGCGCTGCCAGTAGCGGTCGCCGTGCTCGATGGTGTTGCCGTAGGCGTAGCCGACCGGATGCCCGTCGGCGTATGCGAGGACGGCCGTGAACCCCGGTTCGGAGCCGTGCCGGTCCAGTCGTTCGCCCACGCGGTGACGGCGTAGTTCGGCAGGTGGAGGAGCGGGGCGCGTACGTCGGCGTACACGTCGAGGAGGTCGCCGCGGGCGGTGTCGAGGGTGGTGAAGGTGCGCAGTTCGATGGCGGGCGCCGTGGTCATGCGGCCATCCTCCAGGTGGCGGTGTGCTCGGTCCAGGTCTGCACGGTGGAGCTTCCCGGCGCGGTGGCGCGGAGTGCGGCCCCGAACCCCTGCAGCATGCGCGTGACCCGGGCGTGCTGGGTGGCGGCTTCGGCGGGGACCGCCATCGCGGTCACTGTGGCGGCGTCGGGGGCGCCCTGAGCGAGCTGGGCGTGGGCGAGCCGGGTGGTGGTGATGGCGCGGGACGGGATCATGTGGGGCCGGAGGGCGGACAGGCAGCGGTGGGCGTGGTATTCGGCCGTCGAGTAGTCACCGAGGGCCAAGTGCGCGGAGAGGGCCAGGGAGTCCAGCTCGGACTGGTCGTAGAAGGCGAGCATCCACACCGGCCGGTAGTCGGCGGGGTCGGCGCGCAGCATGGCGTCCTGTGCCTGCTCGAACGCCCGGCGGGTACCAGTGCGGTCCTGTGCCGCGCCATGGATGGCCCCCTGGCGGGCCAGGCCAAGGGAGGCAAAGAGGGGGTCACGGCGGGTCAGGTGCAGGTTGCGGGCGACGTCGTTGGCAGCGAACGCCTCCGCCGGTCGGCCCATGTGGCGGTACATAGTGCCCGCGTGGCTCCAGATGCGGAACTTGATCGCCTGGTCACCAGACATCTCGGCGAGGGCCTGGGCCTCACGCATGTGCGCCTTGGCGACGTCGTAGCGCCGGCCGTCGATGGCGGCCCACATCGCGGAGGAGCGGAAGGCGGCTGCTGAGGCGTAGAGGTTGCTGCGTACCCGTTGGGTGGGCGCTGCCCGCGTTCTGGAGGTTGAGCGCCTCGTCGGCAAGGGCGGCGGCCCGCTGTTCGATGCCGAGTTGTCCGCCGTGGCGGTGGTCGCTGGCGATGATCTCGGCGAAGCGCTTGTTGAGGCGGTTGACGTCGCTCATGCCGATACGGCGCGGCGATGCCATGCCGGGTGCGGCTGCTGCGGCGGCAGCCACCGCGATGCTGCCGACGAGGGTGCGGCGCTTTATGTCGGGGTCCTCCTGCTGCGGTTGGGCCGGGGTGGACGAAGGCCGGCTCCGTGGCACGAACCCTAAGGCGATGGCGGGTAGTCCGGTGACGTCCTCAAGTGCCCTGCAGCCGACTGACTTTGGCCAGGTGACCCGGCCCGCTTTCCAGGCCCGGACCGACGAGCCGTCGAGTCCACCAGGGCGTCCGGTCAACCGTTCAATGGCCCTGTTCACGGCCTCGGCGAGGCTGTTGGAGCTGTAGCCGTGTTCGGTCATCCACGCCTCAAGAACGCTGTTGCGGGTGGTGTCCATGCGGGCACGGTAGCCCGCACGATCCTCACCCGCCAGGTAAAGGAGAGGTCAAAACACCCTAGGTCGGTCCGTCGGCTGAGCACCTGAACGTCCTAACCAACCTGCGGGGAAGGGGTGTTGTCTGGGTGCTGGTCGCCCGCCGCGCCCCACGGTGCGGGCGGCTGTTGACGGCTCGGCCCGCCCCTGAGGTTTCCTCGCAGGGGCGGGCCGGGCTCCGAGACGACACGAAGGCTCCACCTCAATGACGAGTCTGAGAACACCAGTTGAGGCCCTCTCTGTCGGCCACCCCACTTACAGCCAGACCTTCCCGTGCGAGCCGTCCACGGCCGAGTTCGGCCGCGAACTCGTCCGAGATGTCCTCGGCGTGTGGCACCTCGACGGCCTCGCCGACCGTGCTGCGCTGATCATCACGAAGCTCATCGCGAACGCCTCCAGGCGCCGTCCGTGTCCCGAGATTCGCCTCACGGTTGGGCGGCCGAGCGGGACACGACTGCGTGTCGGGTTCGTGGACCGGGACCCAACGCGTCTGCCCATACTCAGCCCGGTGGCTGACGACGAGTCGGGGGCGCGGGCTGCTCCTCGTCGATGCTATCGCCGACCGTTGGGGCTACGACCTGCACGGCTCGGGCAGACGCCCTGGGGCAAAGAGGTCTGGGCGGAACTCCGCACCGAGGGCGGTAAGTGAGCATCCCGGCCACGGCACCCTCGCCCCTTCCGGACCTCGCCCGACTCCGGCCCCGCCAGCAGATGGCCATGGACTGCGCCCTCTGCGCCCGCCCACTGGGAGCGAGCGGTCGACGGCTGGGCGAGATACGTCATCGGGGCTGCCGTTCCAGCTCTGGGCCTGCCCTCCCAACTGTCAGGCCGCCAGATAGACCATCCCGACCAGCTGAGAAAGGGGCGTCCCCCCATGGACTGGCCGTGGATCACCGGTGATTGCTGGCTCGGCTGCGGGCGTACCGGAGTCCTGGAGATCTGGGCTCGGCCTGGTGCAGTGGGACGGGCAGCACGCCCCCTTCTACGCGTGCGAGCCGTGCCTCGATCGCCTCAAGGCCCAGGCGTTCGCCTACTTCATGGGGCGGCGGCCGGCGTCCGCTTGATCAGACGTCCGGCACACGACTTCCCGGCAGGAGGCAGGCGGCCCGCGAGGGACTTCCTACGCGGAGCACGTCCCTTCGTGCCGGGCGGCCAGGAGCCGTCCGGGGAGCAGCCGTGTGGCAACGCTCCCGTGACGGCACTTGGTGGGCGCTCCCGCCCAGTAACACCACAACGAATACGAGGAGTTGAAGAATGACGCGCAGCACCGTAGTTCCCAGCCGCACCGAAGTACGCCCGCAGATCCCGGGGGCATCGGACGGCTTCGACCTGGACGTCTCCCTCGTTGAGATCGCCGATCCGGCGGGCCTGGTCAACCTGACCGACGACAACTGCGGGTCCACCTGCGGCGCCTGCACCACCAACGTCGCCTGACCCGGTTCCGAGATCACTCCGGTCTGGTGCCGCCGCGTCTCGCCGCGGCGGCACCAGTCGCCCGCCCCCTCACCTACGGAGGTACTTGGTGGTTGCTCCGCCCGCAGCGTTCCGCGCTGGTTCCACCGCTCTCGTGCGCGCCGTGGCCCGGCCCTCGCTGCCGTTTCCTCCATGTCCTGACCTCAATGACCGCTCGCCCAGTGGTGCGTCTGCCCGTGTGGCGTGGCTACGCGCTGTGTGGGCGGACAAGGATGTCGCCGATGCACTCCAGCACTCCAGCCCGGTTCTGGCCGCGCAGGTAGGAGCCCTGTGCACGGCTGAGCATCCCACCCTTCGAGATGTGCAGCGCGCGGCGCTGTCCGTGGCCCGCTACCTGCTGCGGGCCCAGCACCGGGCGACGCCCTTCGGCCTGTTCGCCGGCGTGGCCACCGCGGAGTTCGGCCCGCAGGCACGGGCGGACTGGGGCGAGGAGCACGTGGCCGTCGGCCGCGCGGGGGCAGAGTGGCTGACCGCCGTGGTCGACCGGCTGGAGTCGTGCCCGGACCTCCTCGAACGGCTGCCCGTCGTCGTCAACAACACCGTGACGTATCGGGGAGACCGGCTCGTCGTGCCGTTCCAGCCCGATGTCCAGGACGACCGGACTCGCGCGGTCGAGGCGTCCCTGGCCCTGACCGAACCGGTGCACGCCGTCCTCGCCGCGGCCCGACTGCCGATCCGGTTCGGCACCCTTGTGAACAAGCTCCAGGCGGAGTTCCCCGAGGCCGGTCCCGAGGAGGCGCGTCAACTGTTGGCGGAGCTGATCCGGCGGCGGGTGCTGATCACGAGCTTGCAGGCGCCGAGCACCGAGACCGACGCACTCGGGTATCTGGTGGGCCAACTCGACGCGATCGACGCTGGAAGCCTCGCCCCGGTCGCGGAGACCGCACGCGAACTCCACGCGGTCCGGGCGGGCCTGGAGGAGTGTGCCACGCACGGCGGCCGGGACAGCGTCGCGGCGCGGATGCGAGACCTCGTCCCTGGCCTGCGTCGCCACCCCGTCGCGCTCGATCTCCGCCTGGACGCGCAGATCGTTCGCTCGCCATCGCCAGCGGCGCGGACGTCAACGTCGTCCAGACGATGCTGGGCCAAAAGTCCGCGACGCTGACTTTGGACACGTACGGGCACCTCTTCCCGGACCGCCTGGACGAGGTCTCGAAGAAGATGCACAAGCGCCGCGCCAAGCAGTTGGCCAAGGAGAAGGCCAAGCTGGAGAAGGCCGAAAGGAAGGCTCGCGAGGCTGCCGAGACGGTGGCCGCCTTGGAGGAAGACGCCGCGTGATGTGTGCCTAACTCGTGCCGGGGCGCCGGAACCGAAGGGGGCACCCCGCCGCGCTGATGCGGTGGGGTGCCCCCTTGCGTCTCCCCCGGATCAGGTCAGTCGCGGTCGGCGGCTTTCTTCCCAGAACCGGTCCATCGCAGCAGCGGCCGCATTCCCAGCCAACCGCTCGATCCGCTCGGGCACCTCGCGCTCGTCGAGCACGAAGAGCCTCCCGCCGACGAGGTGGGTGGTCGTCTTCCAGCCGAGACGCCGCCCCGCTTCCCTGGCGGCACGTCGCACGTCCTTGAGATCGCCCATCTCCGCAAGATCGTCCGCGCTGAGGATCAGCTGCCCGTAGTAGCCCTCGTACTCCGGCTTCAGGGCGGCCCGCATCAGCGACTCAAGCCGCTCGACTAGGACTTGTCCGGCCGATCATGTTCGGAGCCAGATGGTGAGGGCTGCCGCTGTTGCGGTGCCGAGGAAGATGTAGCCGCGCTTGTCGTATC
>NZ_JBIASO010000041.1:0-23474 GCF_042890865.1 Streptomyces sp. NPDC002018 | reverse complement strand
CCAGCGCACGGCCAGGGGCGCCGTAAATCATGCCGTCCGGACATGTACCTCCGGAGGCCCCGGCACCCGGCACCACCCACCCACCGCACCCCGCCCCGCGAGGCGCGCGCCGCACCACGCGCCTCGCCAGGAAACGCACCCGCGGGAGGGCCGGGGCGGGCCCGCCCGCGGCTGACCGGGTCCGGAGGGCCGGAGGCCCGGACACCGGAGGCCCGGACGCCCGCAGGCCCGGACGCCCGCAGGCCCCGCCTGCCCGTCAGCCCTTCGCGACCGAGTAGGAATGCGCCCCCACCCCGGCCAACGCGCCCTTGTCCACGATCAGATACTCGTCCCGCAGCGGCGTGCCCGCGAACCAGGACTCCAGGATCTCCCTGGTCCCCGCCGCGTACCGCGCCTGCGCCGAGAGCGAGGACCCCGAGATGTGCGGGGTCATGCCGTGGTGCGGCATGGTCCGCCAGGGGTGGTCGGCCGGCGCGGGCTGCGGGTACCACACATCGCCCGCGTACCCGGCGAGCTGCCCGCTGCGCAGCGCGCGGTCGATCGCGTCACGGTCGGCGATCTTCGCTCGGGCGGTGTTGATGAGATACGCGCCGCGCTTCATCGTGGCGATCAGCTCGTCCCCGAAGAGGCCCTCCGTCTCGGGGTGGAGAGGCGCGTTGATGGTGACGACGTCGCAGTGCGGGACCATCGCGGCGGCGCTCTCGTGCCAGGTCAGCCCCAACTCCTGCTCCACGGACTCCGGCAGCCGGTGCCGGTCCGTGTAGTGCAGGCCGACGTCGAAGGGGGCGAGACGGCGCAGCACGGCGAGCCCGATACGGCCCGCGGCCACCGTGCCGACCTGCATGCCCTCCAGGTCGTACGAGCGGGCGACGCAGTCGGCGATGTTCCAGCCGCCGTCCAGGACCCACTGGTGGGAGGGCAGATAGTTCCGAACGAGCGACAGCGTCATCATCACCACGTGCTCGGCGACGCTGATGCTGTTGCAGTACGTGACCTCGGCGACGGTGACGCCCTTGGCGATGGCGGCGTCGAGGTCGACATGGTCCGAGCCGATGCCGGCGGTGATGGCCAGCTTGAGGTTCTCGGCCTTCGCGATCCGTTCGGCCGTCAGATACGCCGGCCAGAACGGCTGCGAGATGACGACATCGGCGTCGACCAGTTCCCGGTCGAAGACCGAACCCTCGCGGTCCTTGTCGGACGTGACGACCAGGGTGTGCCCCTGGGACTCCAGATAGGCGCGCAGGCCCAGTTCACCCGAGACACTCCCCAGGAGATGGCCGGGGGTGAAGTCGATGCCCTGCGGCGTCGGGGTGGTCTGGCCGCCGGGATAGTGGTCGATCCTCGGCAGGTCGTCCCGGGCGTAGGTCTTCGGGTATCCGTCGACCGGGTCGTCGTACAGCACACACAGCACCTTTGCCATGACTGCGGCTCCTCGTCCGTTGCTGCGGGAAGGTGTCTCCACCCTGCTCGGGAGTGGTGCCCATGGTCAAAATGAACCTTTCTATGTCGGGATAGGGACCGGCTATCCCGGTGGTCCCGCGGGGCGCAGATAGGTGTCGAGAAGCTGGTCGAGCGCCTCCCGCACGCCCGCTTCCCTGGCGATCTCCAGCAGGGCTCTGGCCAGTACGGGTTCCGGGGTGCGGTCGGCGATGACCAGTCCGACCCGGGGGCCGTGCGCCGGGTGTTCCAGCGGGATCACCCGCATGCCGTCGGGCACGCCGAACATATGGAGCCAGGCGTGCGAGATCACGCTGGACCACCGTCCTGCCGTGAGATGGGCGTACAGGCCGGCGACGGAGTCGGTCTCGATCGCCGGGACCACGGCGGTCACCCCGTCCGCCGCGAAGTACTCGTCCATGATCAGCCGGTTGCGCATCTGCGGGGAGAGCAGACAGAGCGGCAGTTCGGCGATCTCCGCCCAGCCCGCGGCCCCCTGCCCCTTCATCGGCCCGTCGTGCGGTGTCAGCAGCAGATAGCGCTCCTCGTACAGCGGGGTCCTGCGGACCTGGCCGAGGCTCTCGTCGTCCAGATAGGTGAGCGCGATGTCCAGCTCGAATTCGGCCAGACGCTGGGTGATCTCGCGCGAGGAGAGGGAGTCCAGCGAGACGCGTGCCTGAGGGTGCCGTTCCACGAACGGTGTGGTCAGCAGCGAGGCGGCGGTCAGCGCGGTCGGTATGGCGCCCATCCGCAGGGTCCCCGCGAGTCCGCCGCGCATCGCCGACAACTCATGGCGCAGGGCGTCGCGTTCGGCGAGGATCCGGTGCGCCCAGAGCAGCACGCGCTCGCCCTCGGGCGTCAGTCCCTCGAAGCGGCGGCCCCGGCGCACGATGGGCACGTCCAGCTCGTGTTCGAGCTTTCTGATCGCGGCGGACAGCGAGGGCTGGGACACATAGCAGGCCGCGGCGGCGCGAGCGAAGTGCCGTTCCCTGGCGAGTGCGACCAGGTACTCCAACTGACGCAGCAACATCGCTCGCTCCCTGCTCTCCGGGACCGTTCCCGGGGACGGTTCTCACATGGCGACGAGAGTCACCTCGGTGGCCTTGACACTGGTCCATACGGATATGCCGTCGGCCAGGGCGAGTTCGGCGGCGGCCTCGGGCGTGATCTCGGCGACCAGGTCCGGTGCCTCGTCCGAGGTGATCAGAACGCGCAGCCGGCTGCCGAGCGCGGTGATCTCCCTGACCGTTCCCGGCCAGACGTTACGGGGACTGCCGGCCGGCCGGTCCCGGTGTACGGAGACGGCCTCGGGCGCGATGACGGCCAGCGCCCCCGCGCCGTCGGCCAGCGGCTCGGCCACGATCAGCCGCCCGCCCGCCGCCAGTTCGAGTCCGCCGGGGCCGAAGGTGCCCGGCCAGGCGTTGCGGCCGAGCATCCGGGCCACCCAGGGTGAGCGCGGATGGCGCGTCACCTCGGCGGGCGGCGCGTCCTGGAGGGCCAGCCCGTCGTCCAGTACGAGGACCCGGTCGGCCAGCGCGATGGCCTCGACCGGATCGTGGGTGACGATCAGACAGACCCCGCCGAAGCCGTCGAGATGGCCGCGCAGGGTGTGCCGTACCTGAGCGCGGGTGGTCTGGTCGAGAGCGGCCAGCGGCTCGTCCAGGAGCAGCAGCCGGGGGCCGGCGGCGAGGGCGCGGGCCAGCGCGACCCGCTGTGCCTGGCCGCCGGAGACCTGGTGCGGCCTGCGGTGGGCGAGTTGGCCGACACCGAGCCGGTCGAGCCACCGCTGGGCGGCGCGGCGGGCCTCGGCCCGGCGCACGCCCTGGGCGCGCAGCCCGTACGCGGTGTTGGCGAGCGCGCTGAGGTGCGGGAAGAGCGCGCCGTCCTGCGGGACCCAGGCGACACCCCGGCGGTGCGGCGGCAGCGGGGTGACATCCAGGTCGCCGAGGCGGAGTTCGGCGTGGGCGCGCGGGGTGAGACCGAGGAGGGCCCGCAACAGGGTCGTCTTTCCGGCTCCGTTGGGGCCGACGACGGCGATGGTGGTGCCGGGTTCGGCGTCGAGGGTGAGCCGGGTGAAGCCGGTGACCTCGGCACGCAGCCGCCAGCGCTCCTGGGCGGCGGAAGGTCCCGCGGCTTCGGCGGCTTCCACGGCGGCGGATCCGAGGGCGCCGACGGTTCCGCCGTCCTGCGGCGCGTCCGCTCCGCAGGACGATCCGCCGGACTCGGGACCGGGACGGGGCACACGGTCGACGGCGCCGGTGGTCCACCGCCCGCGCAGGGCGATCAGCACGGCCATGGCGATGGCCAGCAGCAGCAGCGAGACGGAGGTCGCGGCCTCGGGCGATTCCTGGAGCAGCAGATAGACCTGGAGCGGCAGGGTCTGGGTGGTGCCGGGGAGATTGCCCGCGAAGGTGATCGTGGCGCCGAACTCGCCGAGCGCGCGGGCCCAGGTCAGCGCGGCGCCCGCGGCGAGACCGGGAGCCACCAGGGGCAGGGTGACGGTGAGGAAGACCCGTACCGGCGAGGCGCCGAGTGACGCGGCGGTCTCCTCGTAGGCGGGCCGCAGCCCGGCGAGGGCGCCTTCGAGGCTGATGACGAGGAACGGCATCGCGACAAAGGTCGAGGCGACCACGGCGCCCGCGGTGTGGAACGGCAGGGTGAGCCCGAAGGTCCCCTCCAGCCAGGGGCCGAGCAGCCCGCGCCGCCCGAAGCCGAGCAGCAGGGCGACACCGCCGACGGTGGGAGGCAGCACCATCGGCAGCAGGACCAGCGTGCGCACCAGCGTCTTGCCGGGAAAGCGCACCCGCGCCAGCAGCCAGGCCAGCGGCACCCCGAGGACCAGGGAGAGCCCCAGCGACCAGAAGGAGACCAGCAGCGACAGCCGCAGTGCCTGGACCACTTCGGGGCTGGTGAGATGCGTACCGAGGTCGCCCCAGGAGGTACGCGCCAGGATCCCGATCAGCGGCAGCAGCAGAAACGCGATCGCGAGGAGCGCGGGCACCGCCAGTACGACGGGGGCGCCGGGACCGCGGGTGCGGGTGCGGGGACGGGAGCGGCTCATCGGGTTCCTGGGCTGAGGGCCGGGGGCCGGGGGTCGGCCGGCGTCGGGAGGTTCGGCGGGCATCGGGGCGATGGCGTGATGGCGTGATGGCGTGATGGCGTGATGACAGGCTTGTCCGGTCCCGCGCCCCGGACAAGCCCTGTCACACGGCGGATCTCATCCGGCCGGTGTACGCGGACGCGCGGCGAGGGTCACGGCTTCTGGAATCCCGCGTCCTGGAGGATCTTCTGCGCCTCGGGGCCGCTGAGCCAGGTGACGAACGCCGCTGCCGCCGCGCTGTGTTCGGACGCCTTGAGGGTGGCGGCCGGGTACGCGGCGATGGCGTTCTGCGCGTCGGGGATCTCCACGGCGTCGACCTTGTCGGGCGCGGACTCGGCGTCCGTCCGGTAGACGATGCCCGCGTCGGCCTCGCCCAGCTCCACCTTGCTCAGTACGGCACGGACGTTCGGCTCCTCGGAGACCGGCTTCACCGTGACCTTCCGCGCTTCGAGGACCTGCCTGCTGTAGCGGCCCACCGGTACCTCGGGCGCGGCCAGGACGACCTTCAGCGCGGGATCGGCGAGGTCCTCCAGGTTCTCGACCTTCTCGGGGTTGCCCTCGGCGGTGGCGATCACCAGCCGGTTCCTGGCGATGATCGTCGGGGCACCGGTGTCGGCCTTCAGACCGTCCATGGTCCTGGTGTCGGCGGTGACCAGCGCGTCGGCGGGAGCGCCCTGCTCGACCTGGGCGGCGAGTTCCTGCGAGCCGGCGAAGGAGAACGTCACCTTGGTGCCGGGGTGTTCCTTCTCGTACGCGGCGCCCGCCGTCTTGAAGACGTCGGTCAGCGACGAGGCGGCGAGCACGGTCAGGTCCGCGCCGGGCGCCGCGCTCCCCGACCGCCCGGCCGAGGGGGTGGACTCCCCGTTGCCGTCGTCACCGCCGCCGCATGCGGCCAGCGGCAGGAGGAGGGCGGCGGAGACGAGCGCGGTGGCGGCGCGGCGGCGGGTGAGGGCGAAGGACATGAGGCTGGACTCCTTGGCGGTACGGGCCCGGGAGGGCACGCGAGTGGACGGTGAGAGGAGCACCGGGAAACAGGAGCGCGGAGGACGGGGCCGGTCCGGAGCACCCGGGCCGCCTCCATCACGGCGGTGAGCCGCCGGACACCGGACCGCCGCACCGTCGTGGCGCGGCGGAGCGGCTCCCGCCCCGGGTTCGTGGCGGCTCGACGGGCCACACCCGGTCAGGCGCGGTCGATGTGCACGCTGGTGGACTTCACCCGGGCGGTCGCCTGCATACCGACCTCGAGCCCCAGTTCCTCGACGGCCTCCCGGGTGAGCAGGGAGACGAGCCGGTGCGGCCCCGCCTGGATCTCCACCTGGGCCGCGACATCGCCGAGGGTCACCGCCGTGACAATGCCCGGGAAGGCGTTGCGGGCCGAGGTGTACGAGACGTCGTCCTCGCCGTTGCCGCCCTGCGCGACCTCGACGGAGAACGCGGCGAGTGCGCGGCCCTCGACAAGACGGCGACCCCCTTCGTCCCGATGGGTCGCGACCCGGCCGGCGTCGGCCCAGCGGCGAACGGTGTCGGGACTCACCCCGAGAAGCCGGGCGGCCTGACCGATGGTGTAGGACTGCATGTGCGACAAGATAGGCCGTTCTCCCTCGCATCTACAATCCTCACGGCGGATCATCTCTCGCAGATGCGACTTGACCACAAGGAACGTCCGACCGAGGTCGTACGGCTCGGGCGACACGCCCGGCAAGGCGCTCGCGGCCGTCCCGGGGCATGCTCCCTCCCCGTACCGGTGTCCCCCGTACCGGCACGGTGAAGTCGCCGTACCGGCTCAGCGCTTGACGGCCCGCAGGAGCACGAACTTGGGATCGCTCGCCACGGTCTCGCAGTTGCCGAAGAGCCGCCGCAGCTTGAGGTGGTAGCCGAGGTGCCGGTTGCCGACGACCCACAGCTCGCCGCCGGGCCGCAGCGCGGCGCGCGACCCGGTGAACATGCGCCAGGCCGTGGCGTCCGTCGTCGCCTGGTGCGAGTGGAACGGCGGGTTGTTCAGCACCAGGTCGACCGTCCCCGCCGGTATCTCCGAGAGGGCGTCACCGAGCAGGAACTCCGCCGGGGTGGCGGCGTCGGCGTTCTCACGGAAGGTGGCCTCCGCCGAGGCCACCGCGGAGAACGACTCGTCGATGAAGGTCACCCTGGACGCCGGGTTCTCCAGTGCCGCCGCCGTGCCGATCACCCCGTTGCCGCAGCCGAGGTCGACCACATGCTCGGAACCGGAGCGGCGCGGCAGATTGCGCAGCAGGAACCGGGTGCCGACGTCGAGCCGTTCCGCGCAGAAGATCCCCGCGTGATTGACGACGGTCCGGCCCGACACGGCGCCGAGTCCGTCGGGCAGCGCGTAGCTGAGCGGCCAGGGGCTGGGGGTCCTGGCCCGTCCCTCGGCGGGTTCGCAGAAGACCAGCCGCGCCTTGCGCACCGCGAGCGAGGTCCTGGTCGGGCCGAGGATCCGCTCGAACAGTTTCAGCGTGGAGGTGTGGATCTCGGTGACCCGTCCCGTGGCGATGACCACCGTCCCCGGGTGCACGGCCGGTGCGAGCCGGTGCAGTTGGTCCTCCAGCAGCGCGAGGCTCTTGGGGACCCGGATCAGCAGTACGTCGATCCGGTCCGGCGGGGTGTCCCGGGCGGACCGCAGCCGTACCGCCTCGGTGTCGGCGCCGCCGCGCCGCAGATTGGCGCGGGTCGCCCGCTGGGTGAGATACGAGTCGGTGATCTGCACCAGGGGTTCCGGGCGGAACTGGTCGAGCCGGTGGACGGCGAGCGCCGTGGTCAGGGCGCCCCACCGGTCCCCCAGGACGACGACGGTGCCCGAGAGGTCCGTCGGCCCGGTGGTGTCGGTCCCCGCGAGATGCCGCAGCAGATATTCGTCGGCGGTGTCCCACGCGCGCAGGGTGTCGCGGGGCAGTTCGGGGAATCGGGTGAGGCCGAACTCGCCCCAGGGTGTCGTCAAACGGTTCATCGTGCTCTCAGGCTAGCCGCCCCGGCGGAGGGTCCACGACACAAGGATCACGCGTTGACGTGCGCGGACCGTCGCGCGTCAACCGGTGGGACCCGGTCAGGCCGGGGCCCGGTCAGGCCGGACCGGGCCCGCTCAGGCATCACCGGCCGTACGGGGCGGGCCCACCCGGGACGACGGGCCGGCGGTACCGGTCCGCCCCGCCGGGCGGCGCGCGTGGTCGAGGGCGGCCTGCGCCTGGTCACGGGTGAGCACCGCGGCGAACTCCGTGCGGGCGATCTCCAGGACGACGTCGGCGTCGGCGGGCGGACGGGGATCGTCGCGCAGGGCGATGTCGGCGGCGGCCCGCGCCAGCAGATCGTCGTCGGGGGACGCCCCGGGCTGGGTCATGGTGCGCAGGACCTCGTGCCACAGTCCGGCCATCGCGTCAGTCCCCTTCGTCCGCGGCGGTGTCACCCGGTGGGACACCGAGGGTGGCGAGGGCGTGGTGGACCAGTTCGTCGGCCAGCCGCCGGCGGGAGAACGAGCCGCTGTCCCGGGCCCAGTGCGCCATCAGTTCGTTGACGGCCCCGATGAGGGCGACCATGGCGAGAGTGTGGTCACGCCGTACGGCCTCGCCGCGCGCGACGGCCCGTTCCGCCTCCCCCGTGAGGAAGCCGGCCCACAGGCCGCGCCACAGGAGCCGGTGATCGTCCAGCGCCTGCCCCGCCCCGACGACCTCGATGAAGGCGATCCGGGTGGCCGCGGGGTCGACCGTGACGGCGTCCACATAGGCGTGGGCCAGGGCCGTGATCCTGTCGCGGGTGCCCGCGCTCTCCGCGGCCGGATCGCTGAGCACCGTCAGCACGGCTTCCATGCCCGCACGGGCCACCTCGTTGTGCAGCGCGATCAGCAGGGCCTCACGGCTCTCGAACTCCTCGTAGAACGCGCGCAGGGAGACCTGGGCGCCGGCGCAGATCCGCTCGGTGGAGGTGGCGGTGTAGCCACGGGTGGTGAACAGGCCGAGCGCGGTGGCGAGCAGCCGTTCGCGGCGCCGCGCCCGGCGGTCCTGGCTCGTGTCCGCCGTCTCGTCCCCGTCCGGCGGCGGATGGCCGGTCCCGTCGGTACGGGAGGCCCGCCGCGCCCGCGCGTTCCCGTCCGCGTGGGCGGCCGGGGAGGTGCCCGTACGCGATGTGTCCGTACGGGCTTCCTCGGGGGGTGTTCCCGCGCGGGATCTCCCCGTACGGGCTGACGACATGTCCGCGGATTCCCCGCCTGCGTCCATCCGACCTCCCGAATCACCCCGCGAGCGCGCGGTGTTGTCGCCGGTGAGAACTCCTGTCGAGCATGCCACGCACAGCGGGCCGACAGGTACGGTTCCGCATTTGTCAGGACCACCCGAATGCCCGTCCCGCCGGGCTGCCCGCCCGCGGGGACGGAATGCTCGTGCTCAGCAACCGTGCCGCGGCACCCACCACACGGAGCGAGAGGGGCCGTTCATGACCACCCCCGCCGACCGGGCGGCACACGGCAGGGCCGCGCGCAAGGACGCCACACGCTCCTCGCACGGGCTGTGGATACCGGCGGCCGACCGGCTCGATCCGCTCACCGTGCTGACCAGGCAGCTCGCCACGCGCGTGCCGGAGCTGCTGCCCGCGCGGTACGAGCGGATGGCCGCCTCGCCCTACGCCTGTCTGCGCGGCGCCGCCGCCGTGATGGCCGCCGATCTCGCCACCCAGCCGCGCTCGGGGCTGACGGTGCAGCTCTGCGGGGACGCCCATCTGCTGAACTTCGGCGCCTTCGCCTCCTCCGACCGCGCCCTGCTCTTCGATGTCGACGACTTCGACGAGACGCATCCGGGCCCGTTCGAATGGGATGTGAAGCGGCTCGCGGCGAGCATCGCGGTGGCCGCCCGTGACAACGGGCAGTCCGACATCGAGGCGCGCGGGGCCGTCCACGCGGCGGCCGAGGCGTACCGCACGTCGATGCACCGGCTGGCCGGTCTGGGGGAACTCGACGTCTGGTACGAGCACATCGACACCGCGGACATACTGCCGCTCGTGCGCTCGGGCCGGCAGAAGCACCTCGACGGGGATGACGCGGCGCTCGCCCGGCCGCGCACCGCCCTGCGGGCGCTGGAGGAGCTGACCTGCCTGCCGG
Source organism: Streptomyces sp. NPDC002018 (assembly GCF_042890865.1). Taxonomy (NCBI): domain Bacteria; kingdom Bacillati; phylum Actinomycetota; class Actinomycetes; order Kitasatosporales; family Streptomycetaceae; genus Streptomyces; species Streptomyces sp. NPDC002018. Next base: position 13,836 of record NZ_JBIASO010000041.1, on the reverse strand, counting down.
ACGGGCAGCGCAGGATCGCCCCCGACCCGCCGCTGCTCGAACCGGTGGGGCGGCTCGACATGGCCATGCTCCGGCGCATCTTCATCGGTTACCGGTCCACGCTCCCGGAGGAGCGGCGGACCCTGCTCGACCGGTACCGCTTCGTGGACGCGGCCCGCAAGGTGGTGGGGGTGGCCGGTGTCGGCCTGCGCTGCCACATCGTGCTGCTGGCGGGACGGGACACCGACGATCAGCTCCTCCTCCAGATCAAGGAGGCCGAGAGGTCCGTGCTGGAACCTCATCTCCAGCCGAGCGCCTACGCCCATCAGGGCCATCGCATCGTCGCGGGACAGCGGCTCCTCCAGACGGGGGGCGATCTCTTCCTCGGCTGGGTCACCGGCCCCGAGGGCCGCCACTTCTACTGGCGCCAGTTGCGCGACACCAAGGCCCCCACCACGGTCGAGGATCTGTCGCCGTCCCTGCTGTACGACCAGGCGTGGCTGTGCGGCAGAGCCCTGGCCCGTATCCACGCGCGGTCGGGCGACCGGATCGCCATCGCCCACTACCTCGGCCACTCCGACCTCTTCGACCGCGCCATGGCCGACTTCTCGCTGCGCTACGCCGACCGGAACGCGGCCGATCACGCGGCGCTCGCGTCGGCGGTGGTGGCGGGCCGGATCCCGGCCGGACGTCCGGCGCCGGCCGGACGCCGCTGACGGACGCCGCTGACGGGCGCCGCAGACAGGACGCCGCATGTCCGGTTCAGCGTCCCGTGGCCTCCAGCAGCACGGCCGCCGCCTCGCGCGCCTGGAGCGCGGGCTCCGTGGTGTCGAAGACCGCGGCGGTCACCATGGCGCCCTCGGCGAGGAGCAGGAGCTGGTCGGCGAGGCCCGTGGGCAGCGCGGCGTCGGCCGCCAGACCGGTGAGATACCGCCGGAAGGCGAGTTTGTGCGCCCGTGCCTGTGCGGCGACCCGGGGCGAGGTGGCGCCGAGCTCGCCGTACGCGTTGATCCAGGCACAGCCGCGGAAGCCGGGCTCGCCGAACCACTGGTGGAGATGGTCGAAGACGGCGAGGATCCGCTCGCGCGGCTCCTGGTGGCGGTCCACGCGGTCGGCGAGCCGCTGCCGCCAGACGATGTCACGCCGGGCCAGATAGGCCTCGACGAGCTGCTCCTTGGCGGGGAAGAGCTGGTAGAGCCGCTTCAGCGAGACACCGGACGCGCCCCGGATGTCATCCATGCCCACGCTCCGGATACCGCGTGCGTAGAACAGCTCCTCCGCAGCGTCCAGCGCCCGCTCCCGCGCCGCCTCTCCGTCCACGTTCATCACTCCTTGACCCGAGAACCACCGTTCTCTACGGTAGCAGCGAGCGCGGAGAACGAGCATTCTCCGCCCGGCCCGCCCGATCAGCCTGACCCGTCCGACCCGCCCGGCCCATCCGGTACTACGCCCTGTTCACCCGGTACGCCCGTCCACCCACCCGAGGACATGCCATGAGCACTCGCCCGCCCGTGCCGCCGTTCACCCTCGACACCGCCCGCCAGAAGGTGCAGGCCGCGGAGGACGCCTGGAACACCCGGGATCCGAAGAAGGTCTCGCTCGCCTACACCGAGGATTCGCGCTGGCGCAACCGCGACACCTTTGTCACCGGCCGCGACGCCATAGTCGAGTTCCTGACGGGCAAGTGGGAGCGCGAGCGGGAGTACGCGCTGCGCAAGGAGCTGTGGGCCTTCTCCGACGACCGCATCGCCGTGCGCTTCCAGTACGAGTGGCACGGCGCCGACGGCCGGTGGTGGCGCTCGTACGGCAATGAGCTGTGGGAGTTCGACGGACACGGCCTGATGTCCCGCCGCGAGGCCAGCATCAACGACGTGCCCATCGAGGGGACCGAGCGCCGTATCCTCGGCCCCCGCCCCGCCTCGGAGCACGGCGTGCCGTTCCCGCTGCACTGAGGCGTGGGGGCCGCGTCGCCCGTCCGAGCCGCGTCGCCCGTCCGAAGAGAACGACGCGGCCGCCGCGGGCCGGGACCTGGAACAGGGCACCTGGACTTGGGCGGTGCGTTGCGCTGACGCGCCGAAGAACTCTCCGCGTCGCCCTGTGCGGGGGGGGCGGGCCTCGGATCTCCGGGGGACCGGAGAACCGGGCCCGCTGCCGCACAGACCGCCTGCGCGGTCATGAGTGGCCGGCCGCAGCGGCCACTGGCAGAGGCGGAGTGCTGCCGCGCCTTCGCATGCTGTCGTGCGAGGCGATACGCCCGGCAGGGAGCGGACGCCTGCGGGCGGCCATGGTGTCAGCTGGGCTGGTCTCCGGTGTAGCGGTAGATATTGCCGGCGGAATTGACGCCCCAGACAGTCCCGTCCGCACCCGCCCCGATATCGGTCAGCGCACCGGGAATCTGCACCCAGGGACTCGCATCGTTATTGGTGTAGCGGTAGATGTTCCCGCCCGCGTTCACCCCCCACACCGAGGTGCGGGAGCCTGCCGAGATCGCCTTCAGTCCGCCACTGATCTGCTTCCAGTGGCCGGTCTCCTGGTCTCCGGTGTAGCGGTAGATGTTCCCGGCGGAATTGACGCCCCAGACAGTCCCGTCCGCACCCGCCCCGATGTCAGTGAGCGCACCGGGAATCTGCACCCAGGGACTCGCGTCATTGTTGGTGTACCGGTAGATGTTCCCGCCCGCGTTCACCCCCCACACATTGGTCCTGGATCCCGCGGCGATCCGCACCAGCGCCCCACTGATCTGCTTCCAGTCGGCCATGCTGCCGACTCCTCTCCGCTTGGAAGTAGTGCAGGGGGACGCTCCCCAAGCGGAACGATTCTTCTGGCACACGGATATACAGAATGATCAGATTTTTTGTCCATAAGGGCACGTTTGCGGACGTGGTAGCCCCTTTGAGCTGGACTGATGCCGAATCGCAGGGCCGTCGGGCGACGCGAACTGTCGTCGCCTGTGTGGGTTATTCGCGGGTAGCACGTTGACGTGCGGGAAGTCGTACCGCTGCGTACGACCGCCGATGATCTGCGGTAGCGATCACTGGGATGGGACCGGCGCGGATGAGGGGTAGAGGAGGGCATCTCCCCCCTGCGACCTGGAGGTATGGCTTGTTCTAGGGTGGTGAAGTGAAGGGTGGGGCGGTTGCCGACTCACCGTTGAACCAGCACGGAGGGCTGTCATGACCCATCACCCATTCCGTTTCGGCGTCAGTCTGTTCAACGTGGGCTCCCGATCCGCCTGGCGTGATCGTGTACGCGAGGTGGAGGACCTGGGGTACGACGTGCTCCAGGTGTCCGATCACCTGGGCACGCCCTCGCCGTTCCCGGCGCTGGTGGCCGCGGCCGATGTGACAAGCATGCGGCTGGGCACGTACGTGCTCAATGCCGGCATCGTCAGCCCCGCGTATCTGGCCCGGGACGTTGCCGCCGTGCACCGCCTCACAGACGGCCGTCTGGAACTGGGGCTCGGCACGGGATACGTCCCGGACGAGTTCGAGGCCGTGGGCCTGCCGTTCGGGTCCGGAGGCGAACGCGTGCGGAAGCTGGAGGCGACCCTGGCCGCGACGCGGGGGCTGCTGGCCGCGGAGGCCGACAAACCGCTGCCACCGATCATGCTGGCGGGCTCCGGCGACCGCATGCTGCGTCTGGGCGCCCGCGAGGCTGACATCTTCAGTTTCTCCATCATGGCGGGGGTCACGGCGGGGGTGGCCCCGGAGGAAGCGTTCGCCCGTCGCGTTCAAGTGCTGCGCGAGGCCGCCGGCGACCGCTTCGACGACATCGAGCTGAACCTGTTCGTCGCCGCGGTGGGCGAGAGCGCGGACAAGCTCGACCTCACGATCATCCGCCGGGCCAGTGGCCTCGACGACACCCAGCTCAGTCAGTTGCCCGGCGTGCTGGTGGGCTCGGAGCGTGAGATCGCTGACCGTCTGCAGCGGTACCGCGAGGAACACGGCACCAGCTACATCAGCGTCCTGGAGCCGCACATGGCCGCGTTCGCCAAGGTCATCAAGCACCTGCGCTGACGCTCGGCCCCGGCTCACTCATGCCCGTACGCCCGAAACGGGTCTGCGCTCGCCGGCCGGGCTGCGCGCGTGGGCACCACAGCCCGGGGTGTGGTCGTGTCAGCAGGCCCAGGTGCGGGAGCGCGGGAAGGAGCCCGTGCTGCCGTTCTCCGCGAAGTCGCCGCGGACGCCGCGCGCTGCGCACACCACCCTGATGCCGACGCAGTTGGCGCGGCTGAAGAACGCGACAGGTGCACCGGCGGCGCCGTTGTCGAAGAGGGACTGGACGCGGGCCCCGGCGGACCAACCGCAGTTGCTGGTCCCTGATCGCCAGTCGGGGTCGTCGCCGGTCCAGGCGCGTACCTGTCCGGTCCCGTTGTCCCCGCTGTTGCCCGGTCTCGGACAAGTCCGGGTGAGGCATGGCAGTCGAGCTGCGGTGCCCGGACTTGAGTGAGAGGGGTCTCGCAAGGTCGTCTCACTCAAGTCCGGGCAAAAGGTCCTCTTGGTCAGATGTGGAGTGCGGACGGGAAGCCGGTCCAGCGCAGGTCCGCGGGCAGGTGCCGCATGTCATTGCAGAAAAGCACTGAGGACGGCTTGCCAGGTGCGTAGCGGATGGCCGTCAGAGCCGCGTTGGCGTGGTTGAGGCCCATCCAGCGCCACTTGGGCGCGTCGAGGGCGTCCCGGATCAGCCAGCCAATAAGGAAGTTGTGCGTGACAACCAGTTCATGACGGGGGCGATCCGCGTCGACGGGACCTGTGAATTCCGCAAGCGCCTCCCGGGCGAGCGCCGGCCCACGGTCGCTCTCCTCTTCCGAAACCTGGGAGAGCGGTCAGACATGACCCGTCGCAACGAAGTTAGTCGACCGGATTACGTTGACCTGCGCGGACTGGATTGGATGAGACGGTTGTGAGTCGGCGGTTTGCCTGTGTGACCTCTGGCAAGTGATCTTGACCGATTGCTGAGTCCACGAGTAGGCCGCGCTTGTGCTCGAATTCAGTCGCACCGGGATCGTCGGCCGCGAGAAGATCACGATGGTAGGAGCAGGACGTAAGGAGCCCAGGTGACCGGCCAGACAGCGAAGATCGCATCGCTCTGTAAGTGCGGCAGCGCGGCGGTGCGGCAGGTGAACCAGTTCATCAATCACGGTGAGTTGTGGTGGGATGCTGAGTTCTCTTGCGACAGCTGCGGCACCTATCTGTGCGAACAAGCCGGGCCGGGGACAGCTCCTGACGATGTGCGGGAGGCTCTGCTCGCGGCGCATGGCCCCGCCAGACTGCGGTTGGCCGAGCCGGTGTCCAGTCTTGTCCCGGTCCTGAAGGTCCTCCGCGAGGTCTCGGCCGTGTCGTTGTCGCAGGCCCGCGAGCTGGCCGAGAAACTGAGCCACGACGGTGTGGTGGGCACTCTGTCGGAGATGGAGCTTCTGAAGGCCCGGCTGCAACTCCGCGGGGTTCCAGTAGACATCGATAGGTAGCTCTGCTTGAAAGGCGTGGAGTCACTTACCGGTCGAGATCAAGTGGCAGAAACCTACTGGTCGTAAAGATCGCTTGGCAAACGGCCAGGATCTCGTACCAGAGGTCAGTGTGCGACGTCGCCCGGGAACTTCAGCTGCCCTGGGCAGGCTCTGCTGCGTCGAGCTGAAACCAGTCCTGGGTAACCATCCAGGACTGGTAGTCCAGGAAGATCCTTGCGAGGCCGTCCGACCGCTCTCGGATCGTGAAGTAGTCGCGGAGGAGCCGGTGGAGCGTGATCACCGCTGCGGCGTCGGCCTGCTTGTTGAGCGGGTGAGTCCAGCCCCCTGGAGTGAGGTGGCGGACGAGGAGGGGCCAGGTCAGGTCGTGGCCTCGGCCGAGGCGGACCACGAGCCACTCCTGGAACCCTGTGAGCATGCTCCACGAGCTTCCGGCGTCCAGGCCGAGGAGAAAAGCGGTCATCGAGGAGAAGGAGCCGTCGAGGCCGTGCCGGGCGGGCTCGCGACGCACCGCGGTCAGCAGGCCTGGTGCTGGAGCACGTTCGCATGGAAGGTCTGCTGGGTGGCGGCGAGGTAGTTTCCCGCACTGCGTTCGGAGTTCCTGGTCAATGTGTCCGGGTTCCTCAGCGGGTGGCTGGACATGTAGCGGTGAACAGTGCCGTAGGACACGCTGGCGTCGTGTTCGTCCAGCAGCCTCTCCCAGACCAGCCCGACCGTGGGAAGTTGGCCGGCATGCGTGGCGGCGTATTCGTCGAGGATGACGTCGATGGCGGGACCGACGCGTCCTTTGGCCCGGCCCTGGATGGCCGCGCGTTCCTTGCGCGGCGGAGGAATTGGTGAGGCGAGGGCCTGGCGGACCATGTATGGGCTCACGCGATGCCTCGCGGCCAACTTTCTGACGGACTGCTCTCCCGCTTGGACGTCCCGACGGATCGCTACGAAGAGCGCCGGCTTGTCCGCGCCGGCTGTGACACGACGCTTGGGCTTGTCCGGGGTCGGCCTCGCACGTTTCTGTCGCACCAGATCGGCCAGCACCCGTTCCAGTACCTCTTGTCGACGACCGGTGACTGCGGCGAGTCGGTCAGCGCGTGGCCGTTTCCCGCGCCCGAGGTCGGGTGGGCCGACCAGGCATCCACGAAGGTAGCTGGGCTTGAGGTGGTTCGCCTGGGCCAGTCGGCGGATGAAGGAGTCGGTTCCCTCTCCGAGTCGCAGTGAGACCTGGACGGGGAGCCGGACCAACTGTTCGGGCAGCGAATCGGTCACCGGGCGGCCGCCTTCTTCACCGGCTTTCTCACGGTTTCCGCGGCGTGGTCCAGGGGGATCTCGTCGAGTGCTTCTTTGGTCACGCGTTCGGTCCCGCCCAGGATCGCGTCGATTACGGCGCCCCGAATGGCGTGGGACAACGCTCCGATCATGCCGTCGGCCCGGTTGTGGAGGTAGCGGTCCAGCTTCACCAGACTGCCCTGCGGGTGGTCGTGCAGGAGCATGGTCTGTTCCATGGTCGCGACCAGGCCCTTCCACTCGTCGCCGTAGGGGAACGGGCGGGTGGGGACGAGGGTGAAGCGGCCCGCGATCTGGGCGCCCCGGGTGCCGGTGAGGAGTTCGCTGGTCTCCAGGCCGATACCCGCATAGACGAACGTCGCGGGGATGCGCTCGGAGAAGTACTTCAGGGTGTCAGAGACCTCACCGCCGGCCCGCGTGACCTGCGAGAGGTTGTGAATCTCGTCGACCAGCACCATGCCGGTGCAGGAGTCCGTGCAGACCCCGACCACGGCCTCGATGATGTCCGTCATGTTCGACCGGAGACGGACCGGCAGGCCCAGGAACCGCGCGAACTCGGCGGCGACCATGCGGGCGGTCGCGGCTGGCGGGACGGTGATGTAGAGCACCGGGATGCGGCCGGCGACGTTCGGGTGACGGGCCTGGTCGAGGAGTTCATGGGCGAGCCCGAGCTGGGTGATGGCGCTGGTCTTGCCCGTGCCCGGCAGGCCGGAGACCATCAGGCCGCGGCGGGCGCTGATCGCGTGCCGGTTGAGCAGGACCAGCCGACGGCCGCAGACCACCGTCTTCTCGACGAACGAGCTGGCGACTACGAGCATCCGCGCGTGATGGTCGAGCCGGTCCTCGTCGTAGAGGGTCCGCTCTGCCGGGGACAGCCTGCGCAGTTCGTCGAAGGACAGCCGGACCGGGGGTTCGGGCGGGCCGGCGGCGAACGTCCGCCATCCGTCGAGGGTGGTGAGTTGGCGGTTGGCCGCGGCATCGGCCTCGTGCAGGGCGGTTCGGCGGCCTGCCGGTTCGGGGTTGGTCACGGACGTCTCCAGGGGTTGGCGAGCGGGTCGAAGAGACCCAGCGGGATGACCTTGGCCAGCTCGATGTCCGGCTCTTCGTCCGGCGTGGGCTCGGCGGCGGGTGTGTCCGGGATCGGTCGGTCGGCGGTGGTGGCCCGGGTCCGGGCGGCGACGCGGCGCGAGCGCTTGGCCGCAGGACCCTTCTCCGGTGCGGGGCCAGCGTGGGCCCGCCGCAGCAGGGCGGCGGCGTCCGCGATCTGTTCCTCGGTGCCGTCGGGGACCTGCTCGCAGGCGTGGTCCCAGCCCAGTTCCCCGAACGGGACACCGACGCGGCGAAGGTGCTTCCAGAACACGGTGATCCACCGATCGCCCTGGCGGTCGCGTACCCAGATCCGGGAAATGTCGTAGGGGTCGTAGTGGATCTCCCACAGACCCTTCTTCTCTGCCACCCCGGAGTGCTGGCGGCGCAATGGGCCCAACTCGACGTCGTCGTAGGTGTGGTGCTTGATCCGGATGCCGTAGGCGTTGATAGCCTGCCAGCGTTCGGGCAGTAACTCGAGGTAGTCCTCGCCGTTCAGCGGAACCGAGACGTAGCCGCAGGACTGGAGCAGCATCGCGTACTTCTCGTTCGGCGAGAACGCCCGCCCCGGTGCCTGCGGATCACGCAGCCCGCCATGCGGCCTGGTTTGCCAGACCGCGATGATCCATTCGTCGAGAAGGTTCTGCAGCTCGGGCAGCGACCACAGCGGCCCGTCGTCCAGCTTCCGGCCGCGGCGGTCCGTGGTCGAGCCGGTGTAGCCCGCGACGAACTGGGCGAACAGTGTGGCCACCGAGCCCAGGGTCTTCTCGATCGTGCCCTTGTCCGTCGGGGTCGCCTTGTGGGCCGGCTGCAAGTTGATGCCCAAATACCGGCAGGACGCCCGGAAGTTGTTCGAGATGAACACCTTGCCGTGGTCGCAGACGATCGTCTCCGGAACGATCACCGGCCGTGCCGCCGCGTGCTCCAGGCGCTCGTCCATGCTCAGCAGCCGCCGGTGCGGCAGCACCGAACGGGACATCAGCAGGGCTTCCGACCAGCCCGGTCGCATCACCTCCGGGGTGACACTGCGGGCCAGCAGCGCGGAGGCGTCGGCAGACTTCGACGACCCGCTATGACGCAACGGCGGCTCGACCCGCGGCCGGGCACAGCCAAGGAACGGTGTTGCCCCCGCCTGCGATGGTCACTAAGGTCGGTCAGGTGACTGCCGGGTCGGCCATGGGCCACGCACGAGTGAGGTTCCCGGCCTCGGCGTGACCACGAGGCGGGCAAGAGGCCCGCCCCTTCTCCGTGTCTTAGCTCCCGGCGCCCGCGTCCGGCGCCCCATTCCAGCGGATCTCAAGACCGGAGACACACCACTGATGTCCTATGACCAGCAGTACCCGCATGAGTCCGAGCTGCCGACGGCCGGCGTCCAGCTGAACCACACTGCCATCTACGCAAGCGACCGGCACTTGTCTGCCGAGTTCCTCGCCGCGGTCCTGGGCTTGAAGGTCGGCGCCCCGTTCGGGCCGTTCCTGCCCGTCGGCCTTGGCAACGGCGTGACCCTCGACTACTACGAGAAGAGGAACGAGCCGATCCAGTCGCAGCACTACGCCTTCCTCGTCCCTGACGAGCAGTTCGACGCCGTTATCACCCGTCTGGAGGCGGTCGGGGTCACCTACTACGCCGACCCCAGCCACACTGAACCCGTGCAGATCAACCGTCTATTCGGTGGTCGCGGCGTCTACTTCGACGACCCGGACGGTCACAACATGGAGGTCATGACTCGGCCTTACGCCCGCCCTTAGGACCCGACAGGGCTGTCATCAGGGGGCGCCCTGGGTGAGGTCCTTGATCCAGATCATCGAGGCGCGCAGGTGAAGTCCGGCGAGGCATAGCTTCCGGGGTCTTGTCGTACCGGGTGGCGATGCCTCGCCAGGCCTTCAACTTGATGATCAGGCGCTCGACGGTGTTCCTCTCCTTGCAGAGGCCGGTGTCATGGCCGACGGGCCGACCGCCCCTGGAACCCTTCTTCTTCCGGCTGGCGGCCTGGTCCGACTTCTCCGGGATCACTCCCTTGATGGCGCGTCTGCGCAGGTGGGCCCGGTTGCCGCGGGAAGAGCAGGCCTTGTCCCCGGCGACCGCGTCCTGCCGGGTGCGGGGGCGGCCGACGGGCCCGCGGACCCGTATCCTGCCCAGCACAGGGATGAACTGCGCGCTGTCCGCGGCCTGTCCAGCGGTAGGACGAACGCCAGCGGGCGGCACTTGCGGTCGGCGGCGAGGTGGACCTTGCTGGTCTGCCCGCCCCTGGAACGTCCCAGCAGGGCGGCCTTCAGTCGGAGCTTTCGCCGGCGCCAGACGCGCCGTCGCTCCTCCCGTTCGGGATCGCTTTCGACGTCCTGCCCGTTCTGTCCTTCGCGGCCGCCCCCTTTGACCTGGCTTTCTCCTCCTCGGCGGCAGCCTTCTCCCGCGCGGTGATGACGTCCTGGTCCAGGTGCATCCCGGCGGCGTCGTGGCGGGCCCGCGCGGTGGTGGACTCGATGCTGACCAGGGACAGGTCCACCTCGCCCCGCCTCGCGGCCTCCGCGATCAGCCCTTCCATCAGGGCCTCGAACACACCCACGTCACGCCACTGCCGGAAGCGGTCGAAGACAGTCGACCAGGCACCGAACTCCCGCGGCGTCTCCCGCCACTGCCCGCCTGTCTTGCAACCGCCAGATCACACCCTCGAACTGCTGCCGCAGCCGCTCGGGGTACGGCCCGTACCCGCCGATCGGCAGGTACGGGCCGATGAACTGCCACTCCCCATCCGTCAGTTGCACTCACGTCACGCAAAACGATCTACCGGTTCGGACCCCGCCGCAAAGGTAAATCCCACAGATAGATCACAACCCGATACGCGCCCCAGCCCTGCGGTAGCGCGACAGCCACCGCATGTTCGCCATCAGCACCGGATCAGGAATCCCGGCCCGTTCGAACTCCCAGTCCACCGCCCGGCAGGCCCTCTCCGTGGCCGCGAACGCTCGGCTGCCGCGTCGTCAACGCGGTCCGAGGCCCGCACATCGAACCACCCTGCCGCGTCCGTTCGCCAAGCGCACGAGGTAGTCCGGCGCGTGCCGCCGCCCTCGGGCACCGTCATGCCAGTGCAGCCAGGCTGGCTGCGAGGAGATGCCCCCTGACCTGCGGATCGGCATCCAGCAGGATCAGCCGATCCCGCTCCGGCCACGACTCGTAGCCGATGTGCCCGCCGGTCGTGGCGCAGAAGTACCAGCCCGCGAAGCTCTCCCCGCCCTTGGCCAACGGAACGGACGCACCGCCTCCGCGTCCTCAAAGCACACATCCCAACAGGCCCTCAACGACCGCCGAACCTGTACCGCGTCCTCCAGAACCTCAGCTCGAAAGCAACGAGATCCGGATCCGCGTACGCCTCCGCGAGCTGCCCCGCCCCCACCCCTGACCACCCGCACTCCGTACTGATCAACTTCGATGGCACAGGACATACTGACCTGTCGCAGCGAAGGTTGAGCGATTCTCATGAAGTTTGAGTGGCGTGGGTCACTCTTGTTCATTGGGTGCTGCGGACGATCCCCGCAGCGGTGCGCCCTTCTGTGAAAACAGCTTGAGGCTTGCTATTCGTGCTGGAGTGGTGGCGCCTTGTCGTCAACGGATGGGCCCCATACTTGAGATCGCGAACCACCTGCAAGGGTCGCGTTCCAAGTGGCTGATGAAGAACACCAGTTCAGAAGATCGTGATTGCGATCCGCTGCTGGCCCCCATGCGGGGGCCGCGCAGAACGAAGCACGTTAGAGGTGTGTTACCAGTCCCTGAACGGCCTCGACGCAGTTAGCCAGATAGTTCCCGTCCACGCGGACACGTTTCCCCATGACGTCGAATCGACCGGACCGCTGCGCATAGAACGGGCACCCGCGGGCGAATGCCACAACGCCCGTAGTCTGGAAGTCGCGGATGTCCACGACTCCCTTCTCGACCTTGTCGAAGGTGAACATCTCGGGGTGGTCCTCCAGCACCCCCTCAATGTCATCATCGATGGACCGAAGTACCGCGGCGTACGCCGACGCCGATCCCATGTACTGGGTCAGCCGATTCTTCGCGATGAGATGGACCTTCGGCAGTTCACGATCGGCTGCCTGCAGGCGGGTGGCAAAGGCATACGTTGAGTAGATCTCGGACGGCAACTTGAGCCCGTAGATCAGCGAGAAGGCGTTCTGGATCGCTCGCCGTGACGAGTCGTCGGCCATGACCGGCAGCACCAGGCGGTCGGCAGCAGACAGCGCGATCTGGGTGTAAATCGAGAATGAGGGGTTGGAGTCGATGAAGATCGTGTCGTACTTGTCCTCCAGTGTCTCGATCAGGTCGCTGATCCAGTCGATTACTTCGAGCCACGAGTTAGTACCTGGGATCTGAGTATTCGCCAGGGTGGAGATGGCGTTGCTCTGGAGCTCCAGAAGAGGATCACCGGCAATCAGGTCCACGTTCTCGGGGATCGTCGGGTTGAAGTCGTGCGGCGTCGAGATGTAGTCGCTCGGCGTTACGACCGGCATGGTGAATGGCGACGGCAGTCGCTTCTCGAAGTAGCCGCCAAGGGTCTTACGGGGGATCTCGCCCTGCTGCGCGAGCAGTCGGAAACTGCCCTGATTGGTAAGGCCGCCGAACAGCAACTCGCTGAGGTTGGCCTGAGGGCAGACATCGATCGCGAGGACACGCTCATCGGGGTGCTGGTTCGCGTAGAAGCACAGTGACTGGAAGACGAGGCTGGTCTTCCCGGTGCCGCCCTTATTGTTCCAGTAGGCGTAGACCGTCATAGATGTTTCCTCCCAGCCCGATCGAGGACGCCCGGATGCGTCCATCGGGTACTCATAAATGTACCTCATGGGCTCGCACTACGTCCATTTTGGACGCAAGGACGGCGGGGCGGCTGTGGCGTGGGTCACTCTTGTTCGATGTGGGTGATGCCTCGTTCGAGGTCGAACAGTACGAAGCGGTTCCGGATGGACTGCTGCGTGATCGGCGGGTGCGCTTCCTGGGCTTCGGCTCTTCGTCCTGCGGTCCGGCGTGGGCGCGGGTCAGCAGGGCTGCGGCAGCCTCCGCGATCTGCGCCTCGGTGCCCTCGGGTAGTCCTCGGGCGGCGTGATCCCAGGCCAGCTCGCCGAAGGGAACCGGGGTGTGGCGCAGGTGCTTCCAGGTGGCGTCGATCCACGCTTGGCCGTCGTGGTGGTTGCGTACCCAGATCCGGGAGATGTCGTAGGGGTCGTGGTGGACTTCCCACAAGCCCTTCTTCTCCGCGATGCCGGAGTGCTGGCGGCGGATCAGGCCAGGGCCGTCGTAGGTGCGGCGCTTGATCTTGATGCCGTAGTCGTTCACCGCCCGCCAGACCGATGGCAGGAGCTCGATGTAGTCCTCGGCACTGAGCGCGACCGGGACGTAGCCGCATGCCTCGACCAGCGCGGCGTACTTCTCGTTCGGCGTGAACGACCGGCCTGGGTGCAACGGGTCGCGCAGCCCGTCGTGTTCGCGATGTTGCCACTTCGCGACGAGCCATTCGTCGAGAAGCTCCTGCAACTCGCGCAGCGACCACAGTCGTCGCCTGTCCAGGTTGCGGCCGCGGTGGTCGGTGCTGCGGCCGGTGTAGCCGGCGACGAACTGAGCGAAGAGCGTGCCGACGGAATCCAGCATCTTCTCCACGTGCCCCTTCTGGAACGGGGACGCCTTGTGCGTGGGCTGGAAGTCGATCTCCAGAAAGCGGCAGGACGCCTTGAAGTTCCGGGAAATGAATGCCTTGCCGTGATCACAGACGATCATCTCCGGCACGATAACCGGCTTCGCGGCCGCGTGCTCCAGGCGTTCGTCGATGTCCAGCAGCCGCCGGTAGGGCAGCACCGATCACGACATCCGCAGAGCGTCCGCCCAGCCCGGCCGCATCAGCTCGGGGGTGACCGTGCGGGCCAGCAGCACGCTCGCGTCGACCGACTTAGACGTCGTTTCATTTGGTGAGTCGGCGGTAGTTGATGAGGGCTGCGGCTATGCCGACGAAGGCGAGGAAGTGTTCGGCTTTGCGTTCGTAGCGG
>NZ_JBIASO010000040.1:0-24232 GCF_042890865.1 Streptomyces sp. NPDC002018 | reverse complement strand
CGATACGACAAGCGCGGCTACATCTTCCTCGGCACCGCAACAGCGGCAGCCCTCACCATCTGGCTCCGAACATGATCGGCCGGACAAGTCCTAGTCCCTGTCCGGCGGATCCTCGTGGGCCCGGAACGCCCGGCCCGGCGCCTCGTCACGCGGTCGGAGTCGTCCGCGTACGTCCGGGCCATCGACGACGCCGATCCTCCGCCCCGCGATGCACCGCACCCGGCTCGCCTTCGCACTCCACCGTGGCCACCGTGCCGATCTCGAAAGCAGGCGTCAGGAGACTTGGTGATAGCCTCTAACTAAACCTTGAGGACGTACGCACACAGGCGTGGAGAGGTGGCAGGTCATGCCGGAGACGGGCACGAAGACCCCGCGCGAGCGGTACCGCGCCCAGGTGCGCGCGGAGATCAAGGAACGCGCCTGGGAGCAGATCGCCACCGCCGGCGCGTCCGCCCTCTCCCTCAACGCGATCGCCAAACAGATGGGCATGAGCGGCCCCGCGCTCTACCGGTACTTCGCCGGGCGCGACGAGCTGATCACCGAGCTCATCAGGGACGCCTACCGCAGCCTCGCCGACACCTTCCACACGGCCTCCCCATCAGGCGCCGACCTGGCCACGCTGGCACACACCCTGCGCACCTGGGCCCTGGAGGACCCCCACCGGTACTTCCTCGTCTACGGCACCCCCGTCCCCGGTTACCACGCACCCGACGACATCACCCGGATCGCCTCCGAGATCATGACGTTCCTCCTCGACGCCTGCACCGCCCTGCCCTCGGACAGCCCCGCGACTCCGTTCGGCACACACCTCGAAACCCACCGGCGGTGGGCCGCCGACCACCCCGCCCCACCCGCGGCACTCCACCGCGCCCTGACCTTCTGGACCCGGCTCCACGGCGTCCTGTCACTGGAACTCGCGGGACACTTCACCGGCATGGCCTTCGACCCCGCCCTGCTCTTCACGGCCGAACTGGACGGCCTGACCCGCCCGTCGACGCACTGAGCACGCCATGCCCCGCCGGTGCGTCCCGCGCCGGCGGTGCGCCGGGCAACGGCCGCCGCGGTGGGTGGAGCACCACACCACCCCGCGCCCCGGGGCCGCGACGATCACGAGGTGGCCAGGGAAGCCCGTACCTCCGGGTAGTCCACCTCGTCGGGCAGCCGGTGGCCGAGAGCGGTCAGCCGTGACGCGACATCCGCCGGACTCCTTCCCGTCAGACCCGCGCTGCGCAGGACGTGTTCGAGGTGGACGTTGTCCAGGAACGAGCGGTCGACCGTCTCCAGCAGCCGGATGTCCGCCTCGTCGGCGACCGCGGGCAGGTTCGCGTTCTCGTGCAGCCAGTGCCCCAGCTCGGCCAGCCTCCCGGCGATGTCCGCCGGGCTCCGTCCCGTCGCGAGAGCCGCGCTCAGAATGTGCCGCGACTGGAGCCCGACGACGGTGTTCTTCACCAGCCACGGCCGGCGGCCGTCGAGGTTCTCGCTGAGGATGGTGAGGTCGTCGGCCTCGGGGGTGTCGGGCACGACCGGCCGGCCGCAGCCCAGCTCCGTCAGCCGGGCGGCGATGTCCGCCGGAGGGCGTCCCAACTCCTGTGCGACAGCGAGGATGTGCCCGACGGGTGGATCCCCGTAGAACCAGCTGCCACCGTGGTGCCCCGAGGACCTGAGGATCAGCTCGTCATCGGGTTCGGGGGTGTACGGCAGCCGGAGGCCGAGCGCGATCAGCCGGCAGGCGGCGGCGTACGGGCTGCACATCAGGTCTCTGGCCGCGCCGAGTACCTGGAACGCGGGCACCTCGTCACCCCAGTCGAGCCACGTCCTGTAGTGACCGGAGCCGGTGCCGAGGAGTGTGGCGTCACCAGGATGGGGGGACTCGGGCAGCGGCCGGCCCTCGCCACCGAGCCGGTAGCCGAGAGCGGTCAGTCTGCGTGCGACGTCGGCGGGAGCACGGTTGGCCCAGCCCGCCGATTCGAGTACCTGGCGCAGGGACACCTGCTTCCCGACGTCGAGCCATACCGGGCCGTACCGCGCGCTCACATCCCTGATCAGCGGGATGTCGTCGAGGCCGACGGTGCCGGGCAGGGAGGCCTCGGTGCGCTCGATGTCGGCGTACCCCAGGGCGGTGAGCCGCGACACGACGGCGGCGGGGCTCCACCGCAACTGGGCCGCGGCGTGCAGCACATGTCCGTACGGTACCTGTTCGCCGGGGTCCAGCCAGGGGCGGCGGCTGTTCAGTTCGCGACTGGCGATCCGGAGGTCGTCCGGGTCCGTGAACTCGGGGGCGTGGTACATCCTGCGGCCTTCCGACGGCATGGGGAGTGGTGGCGGAACGAGGAGACGGAACGAGGAGAGGGAGGGTCAGGGCCTGGCGACGGCGGTCACTCGGCGACCGCGACGTACCGGCCGTGCCCCTGCCCCCATTCCAGTTGGTCTTCGTCCTCCTCCTGCCTGGCGGTCAGGTCCACCCGAACGCCCGCCGGCTCCAGCTCCGTCCAGATCCGCAGCATCATGGCGTGACTGAGAAAGTGGTGCGACAGGTCCAGCTCCCGCAGATGGGTGAGTGGTTGGCCCTGCAACAGTGCCTCCACTCCCTCGTCGCTGAGCGCGCCCATCGACAGGCTCAGCGACGTGAGCCGGGCCACGACCGGTGCCGAGGCCAGCGCGGCCGCCAACTCGTCCTGGATCGGGCTGTTCTGCAGTCCCAGGTGGCGCAGCGCGGGCTTGCCCCGGCCCGCGAGCAGCGGGGCGAGATCCTCGACCGTCGTCCCACCGCCGTAGTCGTCGTCGCCCAGCCACAGGTCCAGACGCTCCAGTGAAGGCAGATCGGCGGCGGCGATCTGTGCCGCCGCCTGTGGGGGCAGCCCGCCGGACTCGACGCGCAGCACACGCAGTCCTTCGTGGCCCGTCACGGGAAAGCCCAGGCCTTCCCCGCCGCGCACGGCCAGCTCCCGAAGACCGGGGAACGCCTCCAGCACGGGCGCGACCGTGCCCAGACAGATCGTGGAGATCATCGCCTCCTCGTCCTCCAGATCGCCGAGGAAGAGCGCTTCGAGTCCGGTCAGCCGGGAGCGGAGGTCGACCAGCCCACCGTCCGGAAACCCGTCGGCGTCGTACCAGGGGTGGCCGAAGACCAGCGCCCGTACCTTCTCCAGCTCGACCGTCCCGGTGAAGCGCGCCCAGTAGTCCGCTTCCCGGGACGATTCGTCCCACTGGAGACGCCAGGCCACGGAACCCGGGTCGGGCAGATCCGCGGGGCTCACATACGGCGAGAAAGTAAAGGCGGGCAGCCCGTAGAACTGCTCGACATGGTGCACATAAGACAAAACATGGCTCCCGACACTCCAGGTCCGGCTGTTCGCCATGTTCTATCAGCCACCTCTGACACAGCGTCCGACGGCGTGGTTCCGGACCCCCGCACGACCGGCGGGCAGCCAACCGCCTCCGCGCGGACGGCTGCCCGGCCAACGCCGCGCGGCCCGGCCTACGCCGCGCAGAACTCGTTGCCCTCCGGGTCCCGCATGAGCCACCAGCGCCCGGCGGGCCCCTTGTCGACCTCGCGCACACGGGTCGCCCCCAGGACTTCCAGCCGGGCCACCAGCGTGTCGAGGCCGCCGGGCTCGCTGTGGACATCGAGGTGCAGACGGTTCTTGCCGGACTTGCCCTCGGGCACGTCCTGGAAGAGCAGCCGTCGCCCGCCGCCGACGCCGCTGATCTCGTCGAACGGGTCCTCGGGATGGCGGATCGCGGCGTAGCCGCGGAACGTCCTGCGGCCGCGGTGAACGGCGATCGCCTCCTCGCCGATCTGGCCGGCGGCCAGCAGCTTCTCGATGAGGGCGCCGGGGTCCTCCACCTCGTAGTCCAGGGCCGCGGCCCAGAAGTCCGCGAGGGCGGACGCGTTCGTGCTGTCGATGACCAGCTTCCAGCTCAGTGCCATGCGACCAGTTGTATGGGCTACGCGAATTCCTTCGCAACCAACGGGTGGACGCCGCCCCCATGCCGGCGCCGCCCGTGCGGGGACATCAGCACGGCCGATGCGGCCCGGAGGCCGGGGGGCCGTGCGCCGGAGTCACTCGGCGTGGCTGTAGTCGGGCAGGACGAGACCGGTGTTGGCGGCGCGCCCCTCGGCCCCCGTCATGCCCGCCGGGTGGCGCAGCGCCTCGTTGCGCGCGTCGAGTTGCTCCTGGGTGCGGGGGGCGACGACGGTGGCACCGGCGGTTGCCAGGGCCTGGTTCATCTCGACGAAGTCCCTGGCCGTCTTCTCGTACGCCTGGAAGGCGGCGGTGTGGTCGCCTCTCGTGGCCAGTTCCCCGGCGAGGACGTAGGCGCCGACCAGGGAGACGCTGGAGCCCTGGCCCGACATGAAGGAGGTCGCGTAGGCGGCGTCGCCGACGAGGGCGACGCGGCCCCGGGACCAGACGGGCATATGGATCTGGCTGACGACATCGAAGAACAGGTCGTCGGCGTCGCGCATGGCGGCCACCAGGCGGGGGATCTCCCAGCGTTCGTCGGTGAATTTGGAGGCGACGAGGTCCCGCTGCGCCTCGGGGTTCCTGAACGCGTCGAAGGGCGGTTCGTCCTGGACGAAGTTCAGAAATCCGTGCACGCGCTCACCGGGCTCGTGGGCGAAGAAGACCGCGGCGCGGCCCGGGACGTTCCACGTCACCGCCTCGTGGGCGAGGCCGAGATCGTTGGGCATCGTGAAGCCCGCGAAGGTGTGGCCGAGGTAGTGATGGAAACGCGCTTCGGGACCGAAGACGAGGCCCCGGGTGTGGGAGTGCAGACCGTCGGCGCCGATCACGAGGTCGAAGGTGCGCCGCGTGCCGCTGTCGAAGGTGACCTCCACGCGATCGCCGCGGTCGTCGAGGGTCGCGATGGAGTCGTCGAACAGGAACTCGACCGTGTCGCGGACCAGACCGTAGAGACTGTCGGCCAGGTCGCCGCGGCGCACTTCGAGGTCGAGACCCTCCGTACCGCCGGTGACGGACTCGGGGCGGACGGCGGCGATCAGGCCGCCGTCGGGGTCCAGGAAAGAGATCTTGCGCGTGTCGACGTGGGCCTCTCGGAGCCGCGCGAGCAGTCCCATACGGTCCACGACGTCCCGCGCGGTGCCGCGGATGTCGATCGCGTACCCGCCGCCGCGGATCTCGGAAGCCTTTTCGACCACGGTCACGTCGAAGCCGTAGTGGTTGAGCCAGTAGGCCAGGGCCGGGCCGGCGATGCTGGCGCCGGAGACAAGGACCTGACGACGGGCGGAGTGGTTCACGAGGGTTCCTTCCCGGTGGGGTCGCGCTCCGCCATGATGCGTACCTTAGTTATCCTTATCGGGAGCGCGGTGCGGTGGTGAAGCCGCCGCTCACGACCATACAGATACCTAACTTAGGTATGCAAGTGAGGTGGGGTGCCGCGATGGGCGCGAGGCCGTCGGACGGTCAGGAACCTGGGCAGACCCAGGCCGAGGTGCTGGCCGTGATGCCGCGGCTGGCGCAGTTGAGCAACGCGGTCAGCCGCGGCCGCCTGGCCGAACGGGCCGTGGAGGCCGCAGGGCTCAGGCTGGACCGGCCCGCTGTGGCGGTCCTCATGACGCTGCATGTCGCGGACAAGCCGCTGCGGATCGGCGAGATCGCGGAGAAGATGCAGGTCGTCGGCCCGCATGTCACCCGTCAGGTGCAGGAGCTGGAGCGGCGCGGCCTGGTGCGCCGCATCGGGGACCCGCACGACCGGCGCGCCAGCCTCATCGAACCGACGGACGAGGGCACGGCGGCAGCCGACCGCTACGCGAGCTCCCTGGTCGGCTGGTTCACCGAGGCCATCGCCGACTGGTCCGACCAGGACCGCGGGGACCTCGGCCGCCTGCTGGGGAGGCTCGCCGACGATGTCACGGCGCATCTGACACGTCTCGACGACGGACCCGCGCCGCCCCGTTGAGCGGGCGCGGGCCGCACGGTGATCCGGCACCCGTGGATCGTGGCTCAGCCGTGCGCGTTCATCCTTCGGCGATCGTAGACACGCAGGTTCATGGTCGCGAGATCCATGAACGGCGTAGCGACGGCGAGCGCGGCGGCACGGTCGATGAGGTCGCCGAAGACGTGTTCGACCTCGGTCGGGCGGTCGGCCGTGACATCACGGTAGAAGGACGGCGCGAAGGACGAGTCCGGCTGGGTGAGGGTCTTCTCGGTGGCGGCCCGCTGCTGTCCGGTGGGCGGGTATCCCGCGGCGGTGGCCACGGCGGCCGTCTCCGCGAGGACGGCCTTCACCCACGCGGTGCCGCCCGGTACGGCGGCGATGTCACCGACCGTGCCGCGCATGAGGCAGGTGACCGCGCCCGCGGTGGCGATGAAGACCCACTTGTTCCACATCTCGGCGAGGATGTTCTCCGAGACGCTGACCTCGAAGCCCGCTCCGGCCAGCAGCTCCGAGGCCCGTCCGGCGCTGGAGCCGCCGTCACCGGTGGCACCGCCGCGCTGGTCGCCGAGCATCAGCTTCGCCCCGGGTGCGAGGACGCCGATGTCGCCCCGTGCGTCGACGGAGGTGGCCAGCAGGGCCACCCCGCCCAGGACCGATGCCGTGCCGAACCGGGCTCCGAGCCGGTCCAGGTGCGCGATCCCGTTGAGGACCGGGAGGATCGTGGTGGAGGGTCCGACCGCCGGCGCGATGTCGTCGATCGCGCGCGCCAGGCCCGTCGCCTTGACCGACAGCAGGATCATGTCCCAGGGACCGTACGCGCCAGGGGAATCGCGGAGTTCGGCCGCCGTGAGCAGCCGCGGGTCGATATGTTCGTCCTCACCGGCGCCCGAGATCCGCAGTCCCCGCTCCCGCAGCACGGCCGCCCGCCCAGGACGCACCAGGAACGTCACATCCCTGCCCGCCAGCGCCAGCTTGGCGCCGAAATATCCGCCGGTGGCCCCAGCGCCTACGACCAGCAGCCTCATCTGGACCTCCCACGCCCACGCGTCCCCACGGGGACGCACCGAGCCGATTCCGACATAGCCTAATCGTATACGATTATGTCGCAGACCGAATGTTCTTCGTCGGAGGTTCAGATGTCGCAGGATCCGTGGTTTCTGAGGGATCTGGCCCCGGATGTCGTGCTCGCGGGTTCGGTGATGAACGGCAGTCTGCGGGGTGCCGAGGCGGTGCGGGCGCAGATCCGTACCGTGATCAGCCTCTACCGGGAGTTCACTCCCGTGTGGGAGGGCGAGTTCGGTGACCGCCGGGTGAACGAGTACACCGCCGTCGTGGACGGCCGGCCGCTGACGGGGGTCGGCACGTTCCACATCAACGACCAGGGCCAGGTGGACGAGATCGTCGTCAATCACCGGCCGCTGTCCGCCGCCCTGACCGTCTCCCGGCTTCTGGGCGAAGCCCTGGCCGACGACCCCGGCCGGGACCGCGACGAGTTCTACCGCCCCGACGGACAGAGCTACGAGGACCTGGTCAGGTACGCCGAACGTCATGGGCGTGACCTCTGACGCCCCGTCACCGGGCGCCCGGTGAGCCACGGTTACGACGGAGCGGGCACGAGGGAGCGGGCACGAGGGAGCGGGCACGAGGAGCGGGCACGAGGAGCGGGTACGAGGGAGCGTCGTTCTTCAGCGCTGCCGGGGCGCAGGGCCGGTGGAGTCCCGTACGACCAGGTGCGGCACGAATGCCTCCTGCCGTCGCGGGGCGTCCGGGTCGGAGATACGGGTTCTGAGGATGTCCGCGGCACGTCGGCCGATATCCGTCTTCGCCGGTGACACGGCGGTCAGGGGCACTTCACACAGGTCGGCCACCTCGTTGTCATAGCCGATCACGGAGAGGTCCTCGGGGACGCGCAGTCCGCGCCGCCGGGCCGCGCCGACCAGCAAGGACGCCTCACGGTCCGCGAAGCAGAGCGCGGCCGTCGCCCCCTGCCCCACCAGACGGCCGAGGAAACGGTCCGCGTCCTGGGCGGTCCAGCGAGGCAGTGAGGCCGCGACCACGGGATCCGGGTCGAGCCCGGCGCGCTCCAGTCCCACGGCCAGACCCGACCGGATCTGCGGGGCCGTGTGCGGACTGGTCCTCTCCATGTAGCCGATCCGGGTGTGCCCGAGCCGCAGCAGGTGCTCGACAGCGGCGCGCGCTCCGGCCGCGTGGTGGGAACAGACGAACTCGTGCGATGTCGCGGACAGGTCCATTCCCCGCTCGACGAGCACCGCGGGCACACCGAGTTCCCCCGCGTCCCCGAGCCAGTGCCGCGGGCCGTCCTCACCGAGAGTGGGAACCAGTATCAGCCCGGCCGATCCCGACCCGATCAGTTCCTCGACGGCCCCGTGCTCCAGGCCGGGGTCCCATTCGGTGCAGCGCAGGAGCATCCGGCTGCCGTGGCGGGAGAGTTCGCGTTCGATCCCGGCGATGACGCGCGGGTAGTAGTAGGTCAGCGAGGGCACTACGACGCCGACGGTGTACCCGGTGCCGGGCGTCCGGGAGTCCGAGACATAGGTCCCGGATCCCTGCCGACGGTAGACAAGACCCTCCTGAACCAGCAGGTCGACCGCCCGCCGCACGGTGTTGACGCTCACCTCCTGGTCGCGGGCCAACTGCTGCTCGGTCGGCAGTTTGCCGGCCGGCCAGCGCAGTTCGGCGATGGCCCGTCGCAACTCGTCCGCGAGAAGGCGTGTCTTGTGCCCCCGCGCGGCGGTACCGACAGGCGTACGTGGCGTACTCACCGCATCCCCCTCGATCCGCGCCGACACCGCCCCGACATGACGAGGGACGACCCTACCCGTCCTGCCCGTCGCGGAACTGCCGTCGGCAGAGCGCCGATCCCTCATTCATTCCAATGAATCCGTTGACGCATGGCATGACTTGACCCAAACTCCTCACCAGGCGCAGCGCGAGTCATCCCGATCCCCCCACCGGAAGCCGAGGTCCCCTCGTGGCCGTCACCATGTCCATCAGCAGAACGAGCAGGCGTACCTCACTCCTTGTCTGCGTCGTCTGCGTCGTGCTGGTTCTCGGGTTCCAGGCGGACCGGACCGCCTTCGGGACCGGAACCTCACCCGCCGCCGCCACGGCCGCGGCCTACTACGTGGACCCCGCCGCGGGCTCGGCGAGCAATCCCGGCACCGCGGACCGACCATGGCGGACATTGCAGGAGGTCTTCGCGTCGGGGCGGACCTTCGCCGCCGGAGACATCCTCTACCTGCGCAGCGGGAACCACGGAAGCCCGGTCATCACCGGGGGTGTCGCGTCGGGCGTCCGGACCGTCACGGCGGCGCCCGGCGCGACACCCCGGATGAAGACGCTCAGGTTCGCGTCCGGGGCCACGCGCTGGACCGTCGACGGGGTGGTCGTCTCGCCCCAGGAGGCGGACGGTACGTACACCACGGGCAACCTGGTGCAGTTCGACGCCGGGGCCACCCACGACATCCTGCGGAACTCACACGTCCGGGCCGCGAGCGACGCGGCGGCGGACACCTGGAACAACAACGACTGGGTCGGTCGAAGCGGCACGGGCGTGATGGTCATCGGCGCCGACAACCAGGTTCTCGACAACCAGATCCGCAATGTGCGCAACGGAGTGATGCTGGAGCGCACTTCCCAGGCCGGCGCCGGCGCGACCGGGGCGGTGGTCAGGGGAAACAGCGTCAACCACTTCTGGGAGGACGCCTTCCGGTGCAAGGTCAGCGGCTGCCTCGTCGAGTACAACTCCGCTGTGAACAGCTACGCGGTCGTACCGCCGGGCATGGAGAGTGACCCGCCGCACCGGGACATGTTCCAGAGCTACCGCGGCGACGGCAGTTTCACCCCGGTCACCGGTGTCGTGCTGCGCGGGAACGTCTTCATCAGCCGCACGGGCACGCGTTACGCCAAGATCCCCTTCCAGTACAACGGCACGTACACGATCCAGGGGATCGGCGCCTTCGACGGCCCGTACCGCAACTGGACCATCGAGAACAACGTGGTCCAGGTGGAGGTGGGACTCGCCATGGGCCTCTACGGCATGAACGACAGCAAGATCGTCAACAACACCGTGGTCCCGAGGTATCCCGCCACCGACAGCGAGATCCGGCTCACCCATCAGAAGGACGGTACGCCGTCGAACGGCGACATCATCCGCAACAACCTGGCACGCACCTTCAACACCGGCGCCGCGACGAATACCCAGCACTCCAACAACATCACGGTGGGGGCCACCTACTCGGCCTACTTCGTCGACCATCCGGGCGGAGACCTCCATCTGAAGCCGGGCTCCCCCGCGATCGGTGGCGGAACCACCAGGGACGCCCCCACGCTCGACGCCGACCGGAAACAACGGTCCACGCCCCTCGACGTGGGAGCCTACGAGTTCTGACACCGGCGGCACCGTTGTCGCCCGCGGCGCCGTTGCCGCCGGACGCGCCCCGCCCGCTCGGGACCGTCCTCGCGTGATCCGCTCCGTCGATCGGCGCCGGCCCCCACAGAGGGGCCGGCGCCGATTCGCTGCCCGGGGCGGACCGAGGCTCCTTGTGCGGCGGCTCAGGGGCAGGGAGTGACGCTCACCACAATCCCCTCCCCCACATGCGACAGGACGCCCACTCCGAACCCCCCGCACCACGGGCCGTTCTCGGCTCAACTCACGTCACACACAGGCTTTTGACGGAGCCTCCGCACACCGCGGCACCCCGGCACGCCCTCGCCGCGCCCCGCACGGGGCGACGGAGGGAGGCCGGCGACCTGCGTATAGTTTTTGCACATGACAATCATTAGCAAAAGCGGAGTGGCGTTCGCCTCTCTGCTCGCTCTCACGGGTCTGACCGCCTGCGGCGGTACCGATTCCACCGCCTCGCCCGCAGGGTCGACGAAGGCTCGGGCCGCCGCCTCCCTTTCCAGTTGCGGCCTTGACCTCGACGTGAGCGCTCCACCGAAGCGTGCGATCTCCCTGGAGCAGAACGCCACCGAGATCATGCTCAGCCTCGGCCTGGCCGACCGGATGGTGGGCACGTCGTACCAGACCGACCCCGTGCTGCCGTCGCTCGGCGACCAGTACGAGAAGGTCCCGGTACTGGCCGAGCAGTACGCGAACCACGAGTCGACCCTGGCCGAGGAGCCCGACTTCCTCTACTCGACGCTGTCGTCCGCCTACGCCGACGAAGCGGCGGGCAAGCGTGCCGACTGGGTCTCGTCGCACGTTCCCGCCTACCTCTCCGTACACGACTGCGAGAATCCGAAGCTCACCCCCGCCGAGGTGACGTTCGACGCGATCTTCGACGAGATCGAGGACATCGCGGACATCTTCGATGTCGAGCAGCGGGGCGAGAAGGTCGTGGCCGATCTGCGGAAGCGACTTGACCGGGCCGTGAAGGACGTTCCGAAGAACACCGGCGCGAGCCTCATGTGGTTCTACTCGGGCACCACCACCCCCTATATCGCGGGGCACGGTGGACTGCCCTCCACCGTCAGCGCTCTTGTGGGTGTGGACAACGCCTTCGACGACGTGCGGCAGAAGTGGCCGGCGGGCAACTGGGAAGAGATAGCCGAGCGCGACCCGGACGTCATCGTGCTGGCGGACCTCACGCGCGGCGGGGACGGCGACAGCGCCGAGTCGAAGAAGAAGTTCCTTCGGTCGAACCCGGTCACCTCGCGGCTCAGCGCCGTGCGGAACGACCGCTTCATCGTGGTGCCGGGGTCCGCCATGGACCCCTCGGTCCGCGGCGTCGGGCTGGTGGAGAACGTCGGCAAGGGCCTGACGGACCTGTACGGCTGACGCACCCCATGAACGACTCCTCCCTCACCGCCCCGGCACCACAGCACCCCAGGAGAGCCCCGTGAACGACACCGCCCCTCTGCCGCCGCGTGAACTGCTGGACCGCTGGGACGACCAGCAGGCCGCCTATGTCGCCCACCGCGAACCGCGTTTCCAGGCGATGCTGGACGTCCTCGGCCTGCGTCTGCCCGAGACGTTCACCGCACTGGACCTCGCGTGCGGTCCCGGCTCACTCGCCGACCGCGTGCTCCGCGCGTTCCCGCACGCCCAGGTAACCGCCGTCGACTACGACCCGCTCCTGCTCCGGCTCGCCGGGGACGTACTGACCGAGCACGGGGAGCGCGCGAGCGTCCTGGAGACCGACCTCGTCCGTACGGACTGGACGGCGCCGCTGGCCGGCCGGACGTTCGACGCCGTGCTGTCCTCGACGGCGCTGCACTGGCTCTCACCCTCCGACCTGCTGCGGGTGTACACGGATCTGGCCGGCCTGCTCGCGCCGGGCGCGGTCCTCCTGAACGCGGACCACCTCCGCTTCGGGCCGGGCGACGAGACGCTGGGCTCGCTGTCGGCGGACCACGACCGCCGGGTCCAGCGGGCCGCCTTCGCGTCCGGTGCCGACACCTGGGACGACTGGTACGCCCTCGCGGCGGGTCAGCCGGGCATGGCCCCGCTGGCCGCGGAGCGGGAGCGCCGGTTCGCCGAACGCCCGCCGCAGCCGCCGGCGCCGCTCCACTTCCATCTCTCGGCGCTGCGTACGGCCGGCTTCACCGAGGTGGGCACCGTCTGGCAGTACCTCGACGACTACGTCGTCTTCGCCCGGCGATGACCACGGCCGTCCTCACCGCGGGCGGGTGCCGGGGCGCGGCCGCCCGCGGCGCGCTCGTTCTCGCCACGGGCTGTGTGGCGCTCGCGCTGTCCGTTCTCGCCGCGGTCGGCGTCGGCAGCGCCGACGTACCGCCGCTCGATGTCGCGCGCACGGTGGGTGTCCATCTCGGCGCACCGTGGGAGGCGTTGCCACCGCTGCGGGACAGCATCGTGTGGAATCTGCGGCTGCCCCGGGTGCTGCTCGCCGCTCTGGTGGGCGCCGGACTCGCCATGTGCGGTGCCGTGCTCCAGGCGATGACGCGGAACCCGCTCGCCGACCCGTACCTTCTGGGAGTGTCGTCCGGGGCGTCGACCGGGGCTGTCTCCGTGCTCGTACTGGGTTTCGGTGCCGGGGTGTTCGCCCTGCCCGTCGGCGCCTTCGCCGGAGCGCTGACCGCGTTCGCGTGTGTTCTCCTGCTGCTGGGACGCTCGTTGGGGTCCACGACCCGCGTCGTACTGGCCGGTGTGGTGGTCTCCCAGTTGTTCAGCGCGCTGACCAGCCTCGTCGTCGTTCTCTCGGGCGACGCCGAACGCTCCAGGGCGGTGGCCTTCTGGCTGCTCGGGTCGCTCGCCTCGGCCAACTGGACCTCGGTGGGGATCTGCGCGCTCACCACGACGGCCGGGCTGGTGCTGTTCCGGCTGTACGCCGGTCACCTCGACGCGCTGGCTTTCGGACGCGAGGTCGCCGCCGGCGTGGGCTTCGACGTCCGACGGACCGAACCCCTGCTGTACGCGGTCACCGCCGTGGTCACCGGTTCCCTGGTCGCCGCGAGCGGGGCCATCGGGTTCGTCGGCCTGCTCGTGCCGCACGCGGCCAGGATGCTGACGGGCGGTCGCCACAGTGTTCTGCTTCCCTCGGCGGCACTGCTCGGCGCCACCTTCCTCGTCTGGGCCGACGCCGCGACCAGGACCGTTTTCGCACCCCAGGAGCTGCCTGTGGGCGTACTGACCGCGCTCATCGGTGTGCCGGTCTTCGCCGTGCTGCTGCGCCGCCGGACCGGTGCGCCGTGAACGGCGGGCCGACCCGGCACGAGGCACGGGCACTGGAGTTCCGGGCAGGCCGCCGGAAACTCCTCGACGGAATCACCATCACCCTGCCGGCCGGGCGGTTCACCGGCCTCGTCGGACCGAACGGTTCGGGTAAGTCCACACTGCTGCGGCTGCTCGCGGGGCTGCGCGTGCCCTCGTCGGGGCACGCGTTGCTGAACGGCGGGGACGTGGCGGCGACGGGGCGCCGTGAAGTGGCGAGGAGACTCGCCGTCGTGGCCCAGGATGTCGCGGTCGACGTCGAGATGACCGTACGGGAGGTGGTGTCGCTCGGACGGGCACCGCACCGCGGACGGTCGGCGGCCTCCGGGGCCCGCGACAGGGACGCCGTGGAGAAGGCGATGGCCCGCACCGGGGTGTCCGCGCTGGCGGACCGGTCGTGGCCGACACTCTCCGGCGGCGAGCGGCAGCGGGTGAACACGGCGAGGGCCCTCGCGCAGGAGCCCGCCGGACTGCTGCTGGACGAACCCACCAACCACCTGGACATCCGTCACCGGCTCGACCTGATGGAGATGCTGTCGCGAACGGGTGTCACGGTGATCGCGGCCCTCCACGAACTGGAACTGGCCGCCCGCTACTGCGACCATCTGGTTCTGCTGGACGCCGGCCGCGTGGTCGCGGCCGGTACCCCCGCGGATGTCCTCACCCCACGCATCCTGGAGGACGTGTACCAGGTCCGTGCCACCGTGCGCGAGGACGCCGACGGCCGTCTCGACCTGCGGCTCGCGCCGCTGCCCGCGCAGGGCCGTGCGGACCGGGGACAGCCGGGTTGAGGTGGCGCCCCGCCAGGGCCCGGCCTGGCGCCCCGGCCCCGGGCCGGAGGGAAGCCCGCACGGGCATTCAGGATGCGGACGGCCGGACCCGGGGTGACGGTGGAAGGGAGAGTGCACGCTATCCACCGGGAGAAATCATGATCGTCGAGATGCTCCACCGCAAGGGGCTGCGCAGCGAGCACATGTACACCGCCGGGTTCGCGTCCATAGGACTCAGCGTCCTGACGTGGATCGGCTCCAACAGGTACGAGGCGTTCGCGGGCGTGGACCGCGCGGACCGCTGGGGGATCTTCGTGGGTGAGTGGGCGCCGACCTTCTTCGGTCTCGGGCTGGCTCTCGCCCAGTACGAGCGGGCGGACGACGAGGAGGTCCGGCGCACCAAGGTGCCGGACGACCTGTCACATATCTGATGGCCCGTCACCCTCGCCTCGGCGAGGGCCCGCGTGCGGTACGGGATGCGCGCTCAGCGGCCGGCCGTCGGGGGCGGTCCCGCCGACATCGCGTCTCAGCGCACGCGTGTCCAGTACGACGAACCGCCCGCGCACCCATGCCCGCACAGACCGTCGCGGGGATGGGTGCCGCGCGTCATGGGCCGACCAGCCGTTCGGACACCGCGAGTTGTTCGGTCAGCGCGAGTCGTGCGGTCAGCGCGAGTCGTGCGGCCAGCGCGAGTCGTGCGGCCAGCGCGAGTCGTGCGGCCAGCGCGAGTCGTGCGGCCAGCGCGGGCGGCGCAGCGGTTCGAGGACGGCGTTCCGTGTGCGGACTACCCGAACCCCTCCAGGTGGGTTAGGTTAGGCATGCCTAAGTGATTGGCTTCCGGTCGCCCTCGGCCCGCCCCTTTGGAGAACCTGGATGCGTCCTTTCAGTACCCGCCGCGCGCAGCCGACCCCCGCGGAGCGCGTACGGTCGATCCTGGCCTCGGCCCGTTCGATGACCGTGGTGAGTGACGGGGTGTCCACCGAGGTGCACCATCTCGACGGCACCGGCGCGATGGGCCACGTCCATCTGCACGAGCCCTCCGACGCCACTTCCGCCCGGTCCGCCACACGCATCCCCATCAGGCTGGAACTCACCGACATCGCGCCCACGCCCGTACGCGACCGGCTGCGCGCCCGCGTCACCGTGACCGGCCTGCTGGCGGCCCCGTACGACACGACGTCCACGGCGAGCACCTGCGTGGAGTTCGGACAGGCGGTCCTGGAAGACGGTGCCGGTCGTACGTTCGTCTCCCTCGACGCGCTCCAGGCGACGGACCTCGATCCCCTGGCCGTGCCCGAAGCAGGCATGCTGACCCATCTCGTCGACAGCCACCGCGAACTCGTTCCGCTGCTGCTGCGCCTCGTGCGGCGGCCGCGCCGGGGCCTGCTGCGGGCCGTTCCGGTGGCGATGGACCGTTACGGCATCACCCTGCGGCTGGAGTACCCCGGCACACACGAGGACGCGCGACTGCCGTTCGCCGAACCGGTGACCGACATCGACCACACCCGTTCGCGGATCCACGCCCTGCTGGCTGCGGCGCGACGGGCACCCGACCCGAACCACCTTCTCGCCTGACCGCCCTCGGCCCTCACTGCTCGGCCGCTCCCCGGCCCTCGCTGCTGTCAGTTCGGCAGGAAGCGCCGGTGCCGGCCGGTGCGGAGCAGTGCCTCGGCCGCGAGCCGGCCGGATATCCCGTTCACGCCGGCGCCCGGCCATGTTCCGGCCCCGGCCAGGAACAACCGGGGAATCGAGGTGCGATACCGGTTGAGCTGCAGGCTAGGACGCATCAGGAAGAACTGGTCGAGATGGTGACTGCCCGACACTGAGTCCCCGCCGACCAGATTCGCGTTCTCCCGCTGGAGGTCGACCGGGGAGAAAGCCGCGCGTGCGAGCACCAGGCCCTTGATGCCCGGCGCGTAGGCCTCCAACGTAGCGAGAACCCGGTCGGCGAAGGCCTCCCGCACGTCCTCCCAGTCGCTCCCGGTGATGCCGCCCGCCGCGTCGCCGTCGATCCGGGCAGGCACCGTGCGGACCTGGATCCACACTGTGTGGTTTCCCTCGGTCGCCGCCCGTGTGGGATCGACGGCGCTGGTCTGGCCGACGATCAACAAGGGAGAGTCCGGCAACTGGTGCGCCATGGCCTGTTGGTAGGTCCGTGCCATGTCGTCGATGTACGAACCCACATGGACATAGGCGAAGCCGGACAGCCGTGTGTCCAGCCAGGGTATCGGGCCGCGGAGCGCCAGATGAAGCATGAACGTTCCCGGGCCGAAACGGTATCGCTCGGCGGCGGAGACCATATCGCGGGGTACGGACACGTCAGCGAGCAACTCCTCGACGAGCCGCGGCAGTACGGCCGTCGACACCACACCGCGCCGCGCTCCGAACCGCGTCCCGTCGCTGAGGGTCACCCCGCTCGCACCCGTGCGGTCGACATCGATACGAGCGACCGGCACTCCCGTCCGAACGGTTCCTCCCCGCCTCTCCACCAGTCCGGCCAGGGCCTGCGGCAGTTTCCCGGCCCCGCCCTCCACCAGTGACATGCCGTTGAGCATGTCCGCGTACATTTCCAGCAGAGGGAAGATCGCTCCCCCCGAAATGTCCGGAGCGTAGTCCAGATGCATCCCCCAGGCTGCCGTCAGCGCTTTTGCCTCGGGGGTGGTGAAGTAGCGGTCCGCGAGTGCGCGGGTGGAGGAGAGGAAACCCGCCGCCAGTTCACTCAGGCCGACGCGCTTGCGGCTCCGCCACAACGCACGCCCACCGGCCAGCGTCGCCGGCGAGGGCTGAGGGTTCACATAGAGGGGGAGGTAGACCTCCGCCGCGCTCTCGAACACTCGGCGTGACCGCTCCCAGCCCACCGCATCGGCCGGTGAGTGCTCTCGCCACATGTCGAGCGTGGCGTCCTGGTCGCACGTGACGCGCAAGGATTTCCCGTTCGGAAACGCCGATGCGTACGGTCGCGCCGATCGCGCGAAGCGCAGCCCGTCGGCGGCCAGCTCGTCAGCGTACTCGCGGAAGAAGGGCGACCCCAGGAACAAGTTCATGTTGGTGGCGTACAGGTCATGCACGAATCCCGGCAGGGTGACCTCGCCACTGCGCACCGCTCCTCCGACGCCGCTGTTGGCCTCGACCACCAACACGGTCAGGCCGGCGTCTGCCAGAACGGTGGCCGCGACCAGTCCCTGATGGCCGCCGCCTATGACTACAGCGTCGAATTCTTCCACGGTGAAGGCTCCCTCCGGACCCCCGAATTCCTGGGAAGGCGGGCCCTCTCGTCGCCCCTCGGGAATCCGGGCCACCCACATCCGACCCCGGCCCAGGGACCGGGTGATCGGCCATCACCCCACGCCACCGGCCTCGTCGACGGGACTCATGCCTCCCTCCCATCACTACGCCCCTCGCACACGACCGTCAAATAGACAGGGCGCCGCCGAGCGGCACGTCCGGTCGGCCGGGGCGCGCGGCCCCCGGCACGGCGGCGGGGGGGGGATCAGGGGCGGCAGACGCGCCGGACGAGGTCCTGCCAGGTGCGGACGAGCCGCTCCTCCACCTGGACCTTGGTGCTGCTGAGTTCGGCCGTCGACATATAGAGCAGAAGAGGGCCTTCGAGGGCCGCGGTGAGCTGGATCGCGAGCAGGGCGAGGTCGGCGGGACCGAGATCGATCTGCGTGAGCAGCATCCGGATATGGGTCTGGGAGGTCTGGGAACCGGCGGGGACGGGCTGGCGGCCGTCGAGTGCCGCGCGGGCGATCTCGCGGTGCTCGACGAGGAAGCGAACACGGGCCTGCCCGTAGGCGATGAGGCGCTCGACGGAGGGAGCGCCGGGGCCCAGTGGCGGCGGACCGGCCAGCACCTGTTCCTGCAAGGTGCGCTCGCCGTCGTCCAGCAGCGCCTGGAAGATGCCGGCGCGCGTGCGGAAGCGGCGGTACACCGTCCCCTTGCCGAGTCCGGACCGTTCGGCCAGGGCGTCCATGGTGAGCCGGTCCGGCCCGAGTTCGGAGAGCATCTCGCGCGCGGTGGCCAGCAGGTGCTGCCGGTTGCGTGTCGCGTCAGCTCGCTCGGGGGGCGAGGCGCCCCATGTCACGACTGGCCGGTTCATGGCTTCACCCTATCGCCCGGCTGGCTAAGCGGGGTAAAGTCCGCTTATGCTCGTCGGGACGCCGCCGAGGCCGCGGCCACACCGCACCGTGCGGCGGCGTCCGTACATCCCGGGGCGCCGGCATCCGCGCCGTCGACCCGGCGGGACAGGAACGAAGAGCAAGGGGCAGGCAATGACCACAATCGACACGTCGGCGCGTTTCACGACGCTGCCCGACGAAGCGACACTCTCGGCGACGGTTCTCGCTCTCGAGGAGCACGGGTTCGGCGTGGAGGTCGTCGAGGATCTCGACGCTGCCCGCCGAGCAGCCCTGGCACGTATCCCGCACGGTTCGTCGGTGATGACGAACGCGTCGGTGACGCTGCGGGAGACCGGGATCGAGGAGGCGGTCGACAAGGGCGACGCCTACGAGTCGGCGCGCGACAAGATGCTGGCGCTGGACGTCACGACACAGTCGCGGGAGATGAGGGTGATCGCCGGCCAGGCGGACTACGTGCTGGGCAGTGTGCAGGCGGTCACCCGGGACGGCGCGCTCGTCATCGCGTCGGCCTCCGGCAGCCAGCTCGCCGGCTACGCCTGGGGCGCGGCGAACGTGATCCTCGTCGTCGGCGCGCACAAGCTCGTACCCACGCTGGACGTGGCCCGTGAGCGCGTGTACCAGCACAGCCTCCCGCTTGAGGACACCCGCGCGCTGGAGGCGTACGGGCAGCACAGCAGGGTCGGCAAGGTGCTGGAGATCCACCAGGAACAGCCGGGCCGTGTCCACGTCATCCTGATCCGGCAGGAGGTCGGGTTCTGACCGGGCGGACGGCCGTGGGTACGGTACGCGCGATCGCGGCGACCGCCTGGGGCGGAGTGGAAGCCATCGACGTCCTGGAGGTGGCGTCCCGCCCGCCCGGCCGGGGTGAGGCCGTGGTCGCCGTCCACGCGACGGCGATCAGTCCGTTCGACCTCAAGCGCGCCGCCGGAGTGATGGGCCGCGACGAGCACCTGCTTCCGCTGCGCCTGGGGAACGAGGCCGCCGGCGTCGTCACCGCCGTCGGCGCGGACGCGGTCGGGTTCGACGGCGCGCCCCTCGCGGTCGGTGACGAGGTGCTGGGGCACTGGATGCCCGGAGCGCAGGCCGACGAGATCACCGTCCCCGCCGGCCTGCTGCTGCGCAAGCCGGCCACGCTCGGCTTCGCCGAGGCGGCCGGGCTGCTCGGCAGTGGCACCGCCGCCGTACACACGCTCCAGGCGGCCCGGGTGCACGACGGGGACGTCGTACTCGTGCACGGTGTGTCCGGAGCGGTCGGCGGCCTGGTGGCTCAGCTCGCGAAGCTCCGCGGCGCCCGCGTGATCGGCACCGCCTCACCGGCCCGCCACGAGCGACTGCGCGCCGCGGGGGTGCGACCGGTCGTGTACGGCCAGGGGCTGGGCGAACGCGTCCGGGCGCTGGCTCCCGGCGGTGTGTCGGCGGCCATCGACACCGCCGGCACCGACGAGGCGATCGCCGTGTCCCTGGAACTCGTCGCCGACCCCACCCGGGTCGTGACGATCGCCAACTACCGGGCGGCACTCGCGGCGGGGGCCCACGCGCTCGGCCCCGGACCGGACACCGAACGCGTCCGCACCGCCGCCCGGCTGGATCTCGTCCGCCTGGCGGCGGCCGGCCGGCTCGTCGTCACCGTCGCCGGGGAGTTCCCGCTGGACCAGGCCCGCGCCGCCTACGCCGTCCTCGCCGACGGTCACTCCGGCGGCAAGCTCGTTCTGCGCCCGAAGCCATCCACAGCATGACCACGCACCCGACGACACAAGCACGTGGGCCGAACCCATCGGCCCGGCCCTGCCCGGCTCCGGTGCGGTACGCGTCCCTCGCGTCCGGCACCTGCCGGGAAGGCACCCACGCACAAGACCGGAGGACACCATGCCCGACCAGTACGCGGACGCCAACGCCCGTGTGATCGACCTGTTCCGTGCCCACGGTGGTGTGGTCGGCGGCCCGTTCGAAGGGAAACGGCTCGTGCTGCTGCATCACGTCGGCCGCACCAGCGGCCAGGAACGGGTGACGCCCCTGGTCGCCGCCATCGACGGGGACGCCTATCTGGTGTGCGGGACGGCCGGAGGCGCACCGCGGGACCCCGCGTGGGTGGCCAACATCGAGGCGGGGCCCGGCTGGACGACCGTCGAGACGGGCCACGAGACGCTCCGGGCGACGGCCACCGTCGTCCGCGCCGCCTCCCCGGACTGGCGGCGCCTCTACGGCATCTGGTCCGCGTACTGGCCCGACAGCCCAGAGTACGAGACCCGCACCACCCGTAGATTCCCGGTCATCCGTCTCGAACCTCTCACATGGTCCGCATGAGCCCGCCGCCGGAACGATGGAACCGGCCCGGGAAAACCGGCCCGGGACAAACCGTGGTTGGCGGAATCGGGACACGCTCACCCCGGATCGGCTCCGGCCGTACGACGAATGCCCGCCGGCTCGGTGCCGGCGGGCATTCGGGGCGGAGTCACACCGTCGACCGGGCCGAGGCGCGGTCGGTGAAGCAGGTGTTCGCGGCCTGCGGAATCACGGGTGCGCGAGTACCTGCTTGGGGTTCTCGCCATGGGAGTTCGGGCCCGGGGTTCCCGCGCTCGCGAGGAAGACGATCAGGATGATGCTGCCGACGAGAGGTATCAGACTGATGAAGATCCACCAGCCGCTCTTGTCGGTGTCGTGCAGCCTGCGCACCGTCACGGCGAGGGCCGGGAT
Organism: Streptomyces sp. NPDC002018; assembly: GCF_042890865.1. Taxonomy (NCBI): domain Bacteria; kingdom Bacillati; phylum Actinomycetota; class Actinomycetes; order Kitasatosporales; family Streptomycetaceae; genus Streptomyces; species Streptomyces sp. NPDC002018. The sequence continues at coordinate 3,032 of NZ_JBIASO010000040.1, read as the reverse complement.
CAGCACGGCGAGCGTGTAAATCACGCTGAGAATGGAGTTCAGCCCCAGCACGGCGTCGAGAATCGCCACCACGATGGCGACAACCAGGTTGAGCAGATAGAACATCCAGAATTCCTGGCGCCGGGCACGTCCGCTGAATCCGGCGTAGTTCTTGATTACGTCCACATACCAATGCACTGCGTTCCCCCCCAAGGGACCACGATGTCGACCTGCCCATATGGATCAGGCCAGGTGGCTGAAGATATGCTTCTTGAACTGGGCAGGTCAAATCGTGTCAGGACGCTCAGGACGCCGGGCCGCGAATCCCGGCCGCCCGGAACGCCGGCAGCCGGGAACGCCAACCGCCGGGCCTGGTGGTCGCGGTGGCCCCGCTCGATGTCACTCGCACCGGCCGACGGCGGGCCTGCGGCGGATACGGGATACGGACCGGGGCATGTCATCGCCCATCCACGTGACTACGTGAGTACGTGAAGTACCGCGTCCGCGTCCCCGGTATCAGGCGCGTCGCCCGGGGAGCGGCGAAAATCGGCCGCAGGAAATGGCTGGAGCATTGGTCTACGCCAGACCGCCCCTGTCCCTGTATCCTCATCCGTAGCCAGCGGCACACAATCCCCCCACCTAGGTTGCGTGCTGGCGCGGGCGACGCCCCCACAACTCTGCCCCAAGCAGCCGGGTGACCTCCCCCATTCGCCGCCTCTAGGAGGGTCACGGTGAAAGTTCGCACCAGAAGCTCGGCGATCATCGGCACCATCTGCCTTCTCGCTTCCCTCACCCTAGCCACGGCTTCCGCCGACGAGCCCGCCGCCCCGCGCCAGGCGGCGGAGGTCGCGCTCACGGAAGTGGCCACAGCGCAGAATCCCATCGCCGGCGCCGCCGGGCCCGGTGGCACGGTCTGGATCGCCGAACGCGCGGGCACCGTACGGGTCCTGGGCGATCAGGGGCTCGGCGAGCCCGTCCTCGACATCTCCGACGAGACCACCACCGACGGCGAACGCGGCCTGCTGGGCATCGCGTTCGACAACGAGTTGGCGCACTTCTACATCTCGTTCACGGATCTCGAAGGCACCAGCACCGTGGACGAGTTCGCCGTGCAGGACGGCGAGATCCAGCCGGACACCCGGCGCACCGTCCTGACCCAGACGCAGCCGTACGCCAACCACAACGGCGGCGACATCAGGTTCGGTCCCGACGGCTACCTCTACATCGCGTTCGGCGACGGCGGCTCGGGCGGCGACCCGCACGACAACGGGCAGAACCTCGACACACTCCTCGGCAAACTGCTGCGGATCGACCCGAGCGGCGGGGAGCCGTACGCGATCCCGTCGGACAACCCGTTCGTCGACGACCCGAACGCGAAGGGCGAGATCTGGGCGTACGGGCTGCGCAACCCGTGGCGGTTCTCCTTCGACTCGGGCACGGGCGACCTGCTGATCGCTGACGTCGGCCAGAGCGCCTGGGAGGAGATCGACTGGGCCTCGGCGGACAGCGAGGGCGGCGAGAACTACGGCTGGTCCGAGATGGAGGGCAACCACTCCTTCCGGGGCGGCATCGAGCCCGCGAACCACGTGCCGCCGATCCACGAGTACGACCGTAACGGGCTGGGCTGCTCGGTGACCGGCGGATATGTCTACCGCGGCGACGCGATCCCTGACCTCCAGGGGCAGTACGTGTTCAGCGACTACTGCGACGGCACCGTCCGCGCGCTCCAGGTCGAGAACGGCGAGGTGACCGGCGAGAGCGACCTCGGCGTCAACGGCGGTCAGGTCATCTCGTTCGTGCAGGACGGCGAGGGCGAGCTGTACGTGCTCGACATCGCCGGCAGCGTCTCCCGTATCGACCCGGCGTAACCACTACCGGATAGAGCCGAAACAGCAAATCGGGCCCGGTGCTGAGAAATCAGCACCGGGCCCGATCCGCTCCGCGGCCCCGGGCCGCATCGCGGCTCCGCGGTGGGCCGACGACCGCCCTCAGCCCCCTCCGCACCGGCTCTTTCCCGCGCCGTCACCTGCTCGTTTCCGCAGGTCCAAGCGCTGGTCGCGCAAGCTCTCAGGTCCACCCCGAACTGGGTCCTGGGGCCCTGTGTTCTGGGTCCGGGCCCATCTTTAGATGGCTGTCGGCCGGGGGATCGGGACGCGTGGGCGAGGAGAAACGATGAAGGGCGCGGGCAGATTTCCTACGTGGCATGGGCATGCCCAGAGAGGGCGTGGTGGCCTGCGACGGAGCGACGGAAGGCACGACAGAGGGCAGAGCGGGGCCGAGTACGCGGCGATGGTCGGGGTCGTCTCCCTGGTGGTGGCCGGGATCGTCGGCCTGAGCGTTCCGGCCGACACGGCGACCGGGCTGAAGACCCAGGTGTGCCGCATACTTCATCCGCTGAGCGGGTCCGACGCCTGCGCCTCCGGCGACTTCGCGGACGGCGGGAGCGGCGGCGGTGGCGGCGGGGAGGGCGGCACCGGGGACGGGGACCCCTTCGTCCCCAACGGCGACCCGTTCGAGCCCGCGAGGTGTCTGCTGTCCCAGGAACAGACCAAGGACACCGTCGTCATCCAGATTCTCTTCATCAAGATCAGCAGCTCCGAGATGGTCAAGCTCCAGCAGTGGTCGGACGGTACGGTCACCCTGGAGCGGGTCACCGAGACCGGAGGCGGGGTCACGGCCAGCATCTCCGCGGGGATTCCGGGTCTGAAGGACTGGGGCGGCAGCGCCAAACTGAGCGGGACGTACCTGGCGGGCAGCGGCAGCGGCGGCCAGTGGCTCTTCAACGGGAACAAGAGCGACAACCCCCAGGCGGACCTGGAGGCCAACCTCGCCGACGCCAAGCAGTTCACGGAATACCTCAAGGCCATGGACGACTGCAACAGCCGTCCGGCGGGCCCCCGTTCCTCCGAACTCGGGATGATCTGCGGCTACCACGCAGGCAAGAAGAAACCCGATCTGGAACCGGAGCTGGCGCCGGACGTCGACATCACCAAGACCTCCACCGAGGCCTCGGGGAATGTGAGCTTCGGCGGGAAGTTCAAGAGCAACGGCAA
>NZ_JBIASO010000039.1:0-29974 GCF_042890865.1 Streptomyces sp. NPDC002018 | reverse complement strand
GTCCTCGACGACGACGCGGACAGCACCACCGTCGAGGACTGGCTGCGCGGAAACGGCGACCCCGCGAGCAACCCCCTGCCCTCCCCCTCCGACGCAGCCGAGGTCCCGGGCCCCGACGCGAGCCCGCTGGAACGGCTCCTGCACGACAAGGGCAAGCTCTCACGCCTGGACTACGAGGCCAACACCGACTGGTGGAACGCCTCCCTCGGCATCGGCTTCGGCATCTCCGCAGGACAGTTCTCCCTCGGCTTCAAGCTCTTCGGCATCGACATCACCCACGAGAGCAAGACACAGACCATCACCGGCGACCCCACCTACGCCACCGGACCGAAGAGCGGCGGCGCACGCCCCTGGGTCGAATGGAAGAACTGCACCCGGACCACCCCCATCACCACCTGATGGAGGGCCCCTCCGAACGCCGCCCCGGCGGCACTCGCCGCCGGGGGCTGGGACAAGGGGCGCCGGGGCCGGGTGAGGGGCGGCGGATGGGCCGGTCGACCGCCTGTCTCGTTCTTGACTACAAGGTGTGTTGAGTCCATTCCAGAATGTGATGTCCCGGGTGCGGCGACCGCCATGCCCCTGTAGCGGAACAGGAGCATGCGGCGATGACGCAGGAACCAGCGGCCGTACCGGCACCAGACACCAAGGTCGAGGGCTCACAGGAGGCAGCCCGCCCCTTCGACGCCCTGGGCCTGACATACGAGGAAACGTACGCGCACCTGCCCGAGCAGCTCGCGGCGATCGACTGGCTGCTGGCCCGGCTGCCCGCAGCGGCGAAGGTGCTCGACATCGGCTCGGGCACCGGGCGGCCGACCGCCCAGCGGCTCGCCGCGGCCGGGCACCAGGTCTCGGGATACGACGTCTCGCAGACCATGGTGGACCTGGCCCGCGCCCAGGTGCCCGCCGCCCGCTTCGAGCTGGCGGACGTCCGCGCCCTGCCCGACACCCCGCGGACCTGGGACGCGATCACGGCGTTCTTCTCGCTGTTGCAGATGCCACGCGCCGATCTGGTCATCACCTACGCCCGGATCGCGAACTGGCTGGCTCCCGGTGGTCTGTTCGTCCTGGCCGCCGTTCCCCTGGACGTGGACGACACCGAGATCGAGTGGATGGGGCAGACCGTACGCGCCACCAGTTACCCCGCCGAGGCCTATCCCGAACTGCTGCGCACGGCCGGGCTGGAGGTCGTCCACCACCAGCTCAGTGTCTTCCATCCCGACTTCCCCGGCATGGGCGCCGAAGAACATCTGTTCCTGTACGCCCGCAAGCCCGGAGATCCGGCCGCCCCCGCGCACACGGCCGGTCCTTGACCACCGGCCGTCGTCGTGCTCGGCCGCCTCTTCCCTGCCGAGCCCGGCCCGGTGACGGTCCAGTGACGGACCGGTGACGGCCAGGCGAAGGCTCAGTGACGGCCCGGCGACGGCCCGGCCGGGGCGCTGAAGCGTGTTCCGGCCATCTGCGGTGGCGGTGCGCACGGAAGCGGGTGGGACGGAAGGGACGGGGTGCGACGACAGATCACGGGGGAACGGCCGGACCGGCCGACGCGCACCGCGCACCACGGTGGCGGTGCGCGTCCCGGAACCCCTGGGACAGGTGTGACGGACACCGGAACGGCTGGCGGAGAACGCCACAGCGGGCCGTTCTTCTGGGACGGTGAGCGCCGGGCCACAAGCGTGTGACACACCGTCGGGACACGGGCGGGGCGCACGGGCCTCCGCGGTTCCCCACAGCCGCCGCAGGACAGCGCCGAGACCGCCCGTCCCGGAACGGCACACGCCGGACTTCCGCACCACCGCACCGGACCGCGCAGGCAGCACCGACCTCACCAACAGGAGGTACGCCCATGCACGCCCGCACCGCAGCTCCGTCGAACAGACCCGTCCGGGCCATTCTGCTCGTCATGGGGATGCTGGCCGCACTGCTGGCCGCAGCCCTGCCCGCCGCCGGCACCGCCCACGCCGCCGTCCCCGACCGCTGGGGATTCGCCTATCTGGACAACGCCACACCGCCCCCCGGTTATGTACCCGACCCCTCCCGCCAGTGGGGCAGTTGGACCTCTCCTTCCGCCAACCCCGTCAAGGTCGACCAGCTCGGCGTCGGCTCGTACGTGGTGCACTTCCCGCAGATCGGCGGCCGGGGCGGGATCGCCCACGTCACCGCGGTCAGCAGAGCCGCCCACTGGTGCCAGGTCGCCGACTGGCAGCCCGTGGGGTCCGGTGAGGACGTCTACGTCGACTGCTATCTCCCCAGCGGCGCACCCGACAACTCCACCTTCACCGTCCTCTACACCAGCAGCAGCGGCGCTCCCGCCACACCGACCGGCTCGTACGGCTACGTGTACTCCGACACCAGCGGCGCGGTTCTCACCCAGTACAACTCCACCGGGGCCGTGAACACGGTGAGCAAGGGCTCGACCGGCGTCTGGAAGGCATGGCTTCCCAATCTCGGACTGTCCGGCTACGCCGGCAACCTCCAGGCCACCGCGGTCGATCCGAAGCAAGGGGCACACTGCAAGGTGTCCGACTGGGCGCCGGGCGCCACCGGGCAGACCGTCGTGGTCGCCTGCTATGACGCCTCCAACGCCCCGTACGACGCCAAGTGGACCCTGAGTTACTCCTATCTGCGGGCGGTCCACGGACCCGCCTTCCCGCCGAGGTCGTTCGGCTACCTCTGGTACAACGGATCGCTGCCCCCGCTGACCAACTACAACTCCAGCGGTGCCACCAACACCCTCGGCGGCTCGGGAGCGCCCTTCGTCATCACCCTGCCGTCGGTGGCCGTCCCCTCGGACACCGCGCAGACCACCGCCTACGGCAGCGGCCCCGCACACTGCAATCTGAACACCCCGTGGGCCAGGACCGGCGGCGCCGCCCAGGTCTACGTCAGCTGCTACGGCCCTGGCGGAGCTCCGGTGAAGGCGCCCTTCTTCACCGCGTACACCTCGGCGTTCTGACCTCCCGTCCCGGCCCCTCCCACGGGCCGGACGACTCCTCGTAGGCCGCGCGCCACGAGCTTGCGGGACGTCCCGCCGGACGGCGAACGACAGCGGTGGACCCTCGATCCGTTCATGAGCGTGGGTCCACCGCGGTTCGGAACGTGTGCGGCGAGTCCTCGCCGCACACGTTCGGCAACCGAGCGCCCCCCGACCACCGGGGTCCCCTCACCCAGGCGAAACGGCGAGGTTAGCGTTCCGGCAGAGGGGAACAGACATCCGAGAGAAAGCTCCGGATACAGCGCCCGCTGAGGACCGGATGATCACGATCTACGGAGCGGCCAGGCGTGAATCCTGAGATCGAACGAATGCGGCGCGCCGACTCCGCGGCTACCCGCTTCAGGGCCGCCACCGGCGGAATGTCGCTGCTGAGACTCGTACTGCCCAACGATCTCAAAGGTCATCGGGAGCGGTTCCTCCGCGACGCGGAGCGGGGCGCTCCGGACAATCCCCGGTTCACGTACACCGAGCCGGACGGGAAAAGAGCCGAAGACCTGCGGAAGGTCCATGCGGACGCGGTTTCCCGGGGTGATCCGTGGCACCAGTTGATAGCGGACGAGGCCGAGCGGTATCTGTTCGGATATCGTGCCTGCGCGAGCCACGACGCCGTACGGATCACAGAAGCCACCTCGCGGGAGAACGGCACCCCGGACGCGGATCTGCTCGCTGACGCGCTCCGGATTCTCCGTACGGAGAAGCATGACACTCCCGGACAGCGGCGGCCGGAACTGAATTCCGATGATGCCTCCGCCGCGATCGCGGACGTTCTCGGTGAGGAGGACCTATCCGACTGGACGGTGCTCGTCAAGCCGGATATGGCGGCCCGGATGAGTGTCTCCATGGCCGACCGGTCGGTCCGGATCCGGGCGGACATACGTTTGTCGGAGGACGAACTCGTCCGGCTGATCACTCATGAGATAGGCACTCACGTCTTTCGCTGGAAGAACGCCGTGGCCGGGGCCAACATCCTCGGCCTGCAACTCTCCGGCCATACGGCCACCGAGGAAGGGCTCGCCGTCTGGAACGAACAGCGGGTGTCCGACGGTGACAGCCTCGACCGGAGATTCGCCCTGCGCGTGGTCGCCGTGCACACGGCTCTGGAGGGGAGTTTCACCGATGTCGTCCGAGCGCTGGTGCCGTACACCCCACTCGGCAGCGCCTTCGATGTCGCGGTGCGGGTGAAGCGGGGTCTCACGGACACATCGGTGGCCGGGGGCTTCGTCAAGGACCATGTCTATCTGTCGGGTTACCGCATGCTCCAGAGGCACTTGAACGGCCACCCGGGCGACCACGACCTCCTGATGAGTTCGAAATGGCCGCTCCACCGGCTGGACCTCCTGCGGGACGCCGATCTCGTCGCCGGGCTCGGCGACGGCATCAGACGACCCGACGGGGCGTTCGTCGCACGCGTGCGGGCCCGCGTACGGCAACGACGGAAGCCGCCGACCGCCGACGGCTGAGCCCACGCCGACGGCTGAGCCCACGCGAGGAAACCGTGCGGGGGTGTGTCCTCGCGGGGCGGGGCCGGTGGTCCGGGCGGAGGAGTCAGTGATCGAGTTCTTCTTCGTCGCCGAGCGCGCCTGCGCCGTGGGCGGTGGGGACGGAGGATGCGGGAGTCCCCGGAGCGGGTGCGCCGGCCGCGTGCCGTGCGCCGTCCTCGTTCCGTGCGCTGGGAACAGTCCCCTGGGGGGTCTGGCTGTCCACGACCGCGAGCCTGCCCTTCTCGGGTGCGGCCGAGCCGCCCGGCCCGAACACTTCGGCCAGCTTGTCCGTCCAGCGATCAGCCGGCTGCTCCCGGACCACCTGGCGTCCCTTCCCTCTTTCGAAGTTCCCGTAGACGATGGTTTCCAGGAGATTCTCGTACTTCATCTCGAACTGTCGGCCGACACCGGACATCCCGTCCCGTGCGAAACACCGGAAGCGCAGGTACGCCGCGTCGGCGTCTCCCCGTGTGCGTCCACCGACGGTCTCGATGATGTCTTCGCTGTAGGTGACGGTGTAGACACCTGACACACCTTCACCCTTGTTCTTCCTGCTACGGCCCGTGCCGCTACGGCCCTTGATGGACATCGGATCCGGCCGCTCACGCATGATCAGCTTGCTCTTGTTCCGCCCTGCGGAGTTCTTGTAGACGAGGACCAGCTCGAATCTCGGGTCCGCCAGGATACGTCTGCTCTTGTTCACCAGCTTGATGCTGTATCTGAGCTGCTGCCTCTCGTCGGACCACCAGACGGCGATTTCGGGAGAGATCTCGACACTCGGCCTGAACAGCCGGAGCCCCAGCAACGAGAGCCCCGAGGCACTGAGGGCGACGACGACTTTCTCAGCGATGCTGACCAATAAGTCCATCTGGGCACCACGGACGTTTCCTCACCACGAAACCGATCCGGTCTTCGCGCCATGGCATCTTCTCGATCGGGCCCGAGCAGCTTCACAGGGAGGCACCCCGGGCCAGGGAACACCTCGCACCCCGGCCGGGCACTAATCAGGGGCCGGTCCCAGAATTTCCGTGATCTCCCCCAGGAACTCGCGCCATGGCTCGGCCTCCGCGTCGCCGCCGTTCTGAAGGGCACCGGCCCAACCCTGCATGACCCACAGCCGGTAGTCATTCCAGATGTGCCCGTTGCCCGGAGGCAAGAGGATCGCCGCTTCGAGGAGACGGTTGTACATTTCCGGCCTGGCCGCAGTGAAAGGCATGCCTCTTTCGATTGCCAGCTGGTAGCCACCGATCTCCTCGAAGAGCACCTTGAGCCTGTCCATGCTGGTCACTCGCACTCCTACGTACTCGCTGAGATCCGGCATGCGATGCGTGGGGGCTGCGTGAGGGTTGCGTGGGGGCTGCCAATGCTAGTTGCGGATGCCCGTGTTGGGCCGGGTACCGCACAGAGGAAGACGTTCCGCGCGGGGCGATCTTTGCTACGCCGAAGCCCTGCTGCCGGTAGACGCGACATGGGGCGTGGCATGAGAGCTGAACCAGCGACACCCCGGGTCCGCGGAAGCGTTCCAGGTGTTGCAGCTCTCCCCCGTGATGTAGTAGTTCTTATATATGAGCGAGCAGGTACACAACAGACTGGCCATGGTTCGCGCCGAGCGGAAGGTGTCGCGGCAGGGCCTGGCCGAGGCGGTGGGAGCGCATTACCAGACCATCGGCTACATCGAGCGGGAGCAGTACAACCCGAGCCTCGACCTGGCACTGAGGATCGCGAAGTTCTTCGAGCTGCCGGTGGAGGCGCTGTTCTCGCTCGAACCGTTCCGGCCGCTCACGGATGAGATCTACGGGAGGAAGACGTCATGACCACCACCCCGCTGACGCGCTACGACCGCAGCATGCTGCGGCTCATGAACGACCGCCGAGGCCGACCGCTGTACGCCACGGCGCCCCGTCGGCGCCTGGTCGTCGCCGCACATCTGGTGCTGACCGCGGCCCTCGGCGGGCTCATGACGTACTTCTTTCTCGCGGAGGGGGAACCGGTCTGGGCCGTCGCCGTCATGGCGGTGCTGCTGCTGCCCTGGATGGTCGCGACCGGGGCGATCAACGCGGCCACCCGTGGCCTGCTCGAACTGCGCGAACGGGCGCTGGACGAACGCCAGTCCGCCGAACGCACCCGGGTGCAGGCCCGCGCCCACCGGGCGATGACCCTTCTCCTCGCCGCGACCGCCGCCGGCCTGTTGACCGTGGGCGCGGCCGACGGCAACGCCCCCACGGCGTACGCGGCACCGGTACTCATCGCGGTCCTGGCAGTGCACTGGCTGATGCCGTTGTGGGTGGCGGGCCTGATGGCTCAGGACGAACCGGCCGAGGACGACAACCCCGCGGCCTGACGAGTTCACCGCGCCAGGCTCACCGGCCGAGGGCGGTGCCGTGAAGGCACCGCCCCATGTGTCCCGGTGGGCAGGGTCAGTCCCACCACGGCGTGCGGGAGGTGGTGCCGCGGAGGAACCGGCGTGGCGCGCCGGTCGACGAAGGCGAGCTGATGCCTGGCACCGGCCGCCCACCAGCCACGGCACCGCGACCACCCGTCAGAGCTTCGTGTTGCCGCCCTTGTTGGTGATGCTCGCCTTCTTGCAGTTGCCCCAGGTGAGCTTCAGGCCGGTGCTGCCCCCGCCCTTGCCGCCCCACTTGATCAGCGAGATCTTCTTGCCGCCGTAGCCGCCGCTCTTGTACTTGTTGCTCTTGAAGACGTTGCCGCTTCCGCAGGTCTCGCCCTTCTCCAGTCGGCCCCACTCGCTGAACAGGCCGTACTGGCCGGAGCCGCTGAAGGTGTTCCCGCTGATCGTGTTGTTCTTGCTGCCGTCCCTGATCCGCACGGGGTCGCCGGTGATGGAAGAGAACTTGTTGCCGGTGATGCTGCTGCCCGAGGTCTTGACCAGGTAGATCCCGTGCATGTTGCCGCCATTGCGCAAGTTGGAGAAGGTGTTCTTCTTGATCACGATGCCGGAGGAGTTCTTGACATGGACCCCGGCGTAGCCGGTGGAGCCACTGAGGTTGGTGAACTGGTTCCCGGACACCGTGACGTTCTTGACATTCCTGAGCAGGATGGCGTTGTCGTGGCCGGAGAACTTCTTGCCGCTGATGGTGAAGCCGCCGGGGCCCCCGTCGATGCAGAGCTGGTAGTCGCCCTTGGGGCACTTGACCTGGCCGGGGTACTTGGCGGCGGCAACCGCCGAACTCGGTGCGGCCATGCCTGCCAGTGCCAGGGCACTACCGACGGCGGTAGCGGTGAGGGCATGACGGATGTACATAGGTCTCTCCTCGGGTGCTGCTTGCTACTGGTTCTCGCTGGATGCGAGAACCACTCTTCCTGGGAGACCTTGGGTAAACCTGGAACCGACGGTGAGGCGCCTGCTCGCGCCCCCGGCTGCGGGGGGCGCGAGCCGTACTCGGGGTCGGTGACCGACAGGCGGTAGATGTGTTTGGTGTGCATCCACGATCGGGCGTAGGTGCACCACTGGGAGGTCGCGGGCAGCCAGACGTTCGGCGGCCGCTCCCCCTTGGAGGAGTTGCCGCTCACCGAGACCGACAGGAGCTGTGAGTGCTCCTGGTCATTGGCGAAGGTCCGCCGCCGCTCGGGCGTCCAGCGGCTGGCACCCGAGGTCCAGGCCGGTGCCGCCGCCGAATCGCCCAGCGATCCCGTCGGCGGAGCGTACTGGACGCCCTCGGGGGCGGGGTGGACAACGACACCGCCGTCCTCGCGCCGAGCGTGCCCCGCCCGCACCCGGCAGGAGCCGCGGAAGTGAGCCTCTGACCGAAGGACGAGGGCGACGATCGCTGCCGCGGAGGCCGGGCCGACGATGCCGTGTCAGGCCCGCTCCGCGAGCGTGCCCACTCGGTGTGGGCGGGTGTTCGGGGGGAAGGTGGAGAAGCAGCGGCTCGGCCACACCTCGCACGAAGGGAACATCGGGGATGATCCAGATCGCGGATATTCGTGAATGGCGGACCCACGACGTTCTTGACGTGGGCGGCCATAAAATCGGCATGCTGGAGGCCGTCTACGTGAACACGAGCACCGACGAGCCTGCGATGGTCACCGTCCGTGTCGGGCTTCCCACCCGCCACCACCTGGTCTTCGTCCCCCTGGCCGACGCGATCGCGGGCCCCGGCTACGTCAAGGTCGGCTACGACAGATCGCTGGTGAAGAAGGGGCCGGCGATCGGCACGGACGACGTTCTGCCCGCTGAGGACGAGGCGGCGGTATTCGCACATTACGGCCTGCCCTACCAGCCCGGTGCGAACGGCGAGCGACAACTCGCCCGCCGCTGATCCCGCCCCTCAACGAGGTGACTGTGCCATGACGCTCTTCCTGCTCCTTGTCATCGCGGCGATCGTGCTGGGCATCATCGGCGCCGTCGCCGAGGGACTGCTCTATCTGCTGGTCATCGGCGTCGTGGTGTTCGCCGCCGCCCTTGTGTACTTGGGCATGCACCTGCGTCGCTCCGGCCGGCGCCGCCCGCTCCGCTGAGCCGCCGACGCGGACACTCGCGCGAGAAGCAGCGCCGGTCCGAGAGGCGACCGCTGCTCGCGGGACTGCCGTCCCGCGGGCGTCCGTACGCTCTGTTCACGGCGCCCCCCTGGCGATGCTGAACCACGCGGGCCGCAGGGCGAGCGAGCCCCCGCTTTCATCTGACAAGCTGCCGAGCCCGTCTGTAACGAGATGGACCGCCCCCACTCGGGCACTTTGAGCGACCGATCGATTACTCTTCGCGATGTGTCGATGAGGGTGGGCTCCGGTGGTTCCCGGGCTGCGTTGTGCCGGGTGGCGCTGGTGACGGCGCTGGCCGGGCTGCTGCATCTGCTGGGCTGCGCTCATGGCCCGCAGCCGGCGGGGGTCGAGCGGTCGGACACGCTGGCCGCCGTCACGTCCACCGGCTCCGAGGCGGACAGCGCGGCCTCGGTCTTCACCGCGGCGGCGGTCCGGGCCACCCCCGACCGTCATGACGCGGCGGGATGCGCGGATGTGGACGAGCCCGCGACCGCGAGTCCCCGGGTGGACGTCCAGGCACGCCCCTGGGCCGGCGGCGGGATGCACCTGCCGGAGGCCGCCGACGGGGAGTCGGCCCGGGGCCGGGCGCCCTGCCGTGCCGGGGAGGACCGGCGCAGCAGGGCGGAGTACGGCCGTACGCGTGCCGTACTGGGGGTGTGGCGGACCTGACCGGACCGCGGCGCTGAGGGAGCGGCACGGATTGCGTGCTCCCTCGGACGGCGTCACCGGCTGATCCCCCGTCCTCAAACACCGGCCTGCCCCATCGCAGTCTCTGCCTGGGCGCGGCCGCAGGAGACCAGTGCGATGAATTCCGCGACGAGTTCCTTCCCCATGCCCTCTTCCGTTCTGGCGCCGGCCCAGTTGCTGACCGGGGCCGCCCGCCGCGCCCACACTCCGGCTTCTCTGGTCGGTGAGACCCCAGTCCTGTGGATCGGTGAGCCGTTCACCGCCGCCGGGCGCGGTTTCTGGGCCAAGCTGGAGGGCCACAATCCCGGCGGTATCAAGGACCGCACCGCCTTGTTCATGGTCGACCGGGCCCGCGAGCGCGGTGATCTGCCGGCCGGGGCGCGGATTGTGGAGTCGACCTCCGGCACGCTGGGCCTCGGCCTCGCGCTGGCCGGGATCGCCTACAGCCATCCGGTCACTGTGGTCACCGACCCCGGAATGGAGCCGTTGGTGTCGGGGTTGATCACTGCCTACGGCGCCGAGGTGCAGATGGTGTCCGAGCCACATCCGGTGGGGGGTTGGCAGCAGGCCCGCCAGGAAAGGGTCGCCGAGCTGCTGGCGAAGGATCCGGACGCATGGTGTCCGGACCAGTACCACAACCCCGACAACGTGGCCGCGTACGCCGGACTCGCCCAGGAGCTGATCGCGCAGTTGGGACGGATCGACGCCCTGGTGGTCAGCGTGGGAACGGGCGGGCACTCAGCCGGGATCGCCTCGGTGCTGCGTGGCTACTTCCCCGCGCTGAGGGTGATCGGGGTCGACACGACCGGATCCACGATCTTCGGGCAGGAGGCCGCTCCCCGGCTGATGCGCGGGCTGGGCAGCAGCATCTACCCCCGCAATGTCGACTACACCCTGTTCGACGAAGTGCACTGGGTCGCCGCCGACGAGGCGGTGTGGGCGGCGCGGGCCCTCGCCCGCTCGCGGTACGCGACCGGTGGGTGGAGCGTGGGCGCGGTCGCCCTGGTCGCTCGCCATCTGGCCGCCGCCCTTCCGGCCGAGGCCAGGATCGCCGCGGTCTTTCCCGACGGTCCGCAGCGCTACGTCGGAACCGTTTTCGACGACACCTGGTGCCAGGCCCACCAGTTGCTGGGGCGCGAGCCGGCCGACGCGCCCGACCGAATCGCGCATCCTGGTGAGCGCACCGTCAGCCGGTGGACGAGGTGCGAAACGGTCCTGGACCCCGTGCCCTCCCTCGCCGGGGGCAATGCCGCCGCCGGTGAGCCCGGCATCGCGGGAGTGGCTCGGTGACGACCCCGTGGACCGCGACCAGGAGTTTCCCGCCGACGGTGCGGCTGCTGATGGTGAATCAGTTCGCCATCAATCTCTCCTTCTACATGCTCATGCCCTATCTCGCCGCCCACCTCGCCGGTGAACTCGGGCTGGCCGCCTGGGCCGTGGGCCTGGTGCTGGGGGTGCGCAATCTGTCCCAGCAGGGCATGTTCCTCATCGGCGGCACGATCGCCGACCGCTACGGCTACAAGGCCCCCATCATGGCCGGGTGCCTGCTGCGGACCGTCGGCTTCGCCCTGCTGGGCTGGGTCGACAGCCTGCCCGCCTTGATTGCCGCCTCCGCCGCCACCGGGTTTGCCGGGGCACTGTTCAACCCGGCGGTGCGCGCCTATCTCGCCGCCGAGGCCGGTGAGCGCCGAGTGGCGGCGTTCGCGGTGTTCAACGTCTACTACCAGGCCGGGATGCTGGCCGGTCCACTGGTGGGTCTGGTACTGCTGACCGCCGACTTCACCCTGGTGTGCGCGGTCGCGGCGGGCATCTTCGCCGTTCTGACCGCGCTCCAGGGGCGGGCCCTTCCCGACCGGCGGGGAGCAGACGGTGTCCGAAGTGAGGGCGGGGTGCTGGCGCAGTGGCGCACCGTGGTGGCCAACCGCCCTTTCCTCCTGTTCTCGTGCGCGATGATCGGCTCCTATGTGCTGACCTTCCAGATCTATCTCGCGCTTCCACTGGCCGTCGGCGAGGCGTTCGGGGGCACTATGGGTACCCGGGCCACCAGTGTGCTGTTCATCGTCTCGGCGGCGGTCACGGTCCTGGGACAGATGCGGCTGACTGACTGGGCCCGGCGCCGCTGGAGCCCGCACCAGGCTCTGGTGCGCGGCCTTGCCGTGATGGGTCTGGCCTTCCTGCCGCTCGCTCTGGCCCCCTCAGCGGATGGCCGGCCTGGGCAGGCGCTGGTTCTGGCGGCGCTGGTCGCGGCGGCGGCCGGACTGGCCGTAGGGTCCACGGTGGTCTACCCGTTCGAAATGGACACCCTGGTCTCCCTGTCCGGAAACCGTCTGCTCGCCACCCACTACGGCCTCTACAACACCGTCTCCGGTCTCGGAGTCACGCTCGGAAACCTGGCCACCGCCGCCCTGTGGGACACCGCCCAGAGGGGTGGGTACCAGCGGCTGACCTGGGCGGTATTGGCAGCCACTGGCCTGGCCTGCGCGGGCGCCGTCCTCGCCCTCGCCCGCACGGGGCGGCTGACCGGCCGGAGCCCCCGACCGGTCCCCGCCTGAAAGCCGGCGGTCCCCGCCGTTCCCGTCGCGCGGGAACGGCGGGGCGGCCGGTCGACCGCTGATGAGGCCAACAGCATCATTGCGACGGCTGGGCCACCCCGGCGCGCGTCACTGTCTCACTGGCCCAGCGACTGGTCGCGCTGCTTCTTGACCTCGGCGGTGAGGTCGCCCGTGTCGGCAGCCGGCGGGGCGGTGATCGGCTTGATGCCACCGAATTTCAGAAAGTCCATGGTGACTGTCATGCCGCCGCCGTTCTGCTTCACGCGCACGGGCAGGTCCTTTCCGTCGACCCAGATGTCGAAGCTCATCTTCCCGCCGCTCGCCTTCAGGGAGTTGACGGCGGCCTTCTTCTCCTGGGCGGTGAGGCCGGACGCGTTGACCTGCTGCGCGCCGACGCTCCCCCGGTAGTGGGTGGCCTTCTTGCCGCGGACCGTCTCCTCGCCGAGGTTCTTCACGTCCTTCGCGGCGCCGATGTAGCGCAGACCCGCCGTCGGGTCGGCGTTGTCCGCGATGCTGTTCGCGCCCGACTCCCCCACCACGGCCGAGACGTCGATCCGCATCCAGTGCTTGCCCTTGAGCGGGCCACTGGGCTGCGGGTCCACCTCGTAGTAGTACGCCCCGTCGACCATCTTCATCGTCAGCGTGGGGTCGTCCTGGAGAGCCTGCATCTGCGCGTTCGCGGTGTCCATCTCGACGTCAAGCGCGGCGCCGTCGCCCCAGGAGTAGGTGCCGTCCATGGACACCGGCTTGCCACCGGCCGCGACGATCACCGTCGTCGTCTCGACCTCGGCCGAACCGAGCTTCGACGCCTTGTCCGACGCCCGGGTCAGCGCTCCCATGACCGCGTCGGCGTGGCCGACAGCGTCGGCGGTCTTTCTGACGGCTTCCGCGCCGCACGCGGTGGTCACGGCCAGCACGGCGAAGGTGATCCCCGCCCATGCCCCGGCCCGGATGTGCTTCATATGTCCCGCCCCCTGGTATGTGATTCTGTTGTTCTTTGCAACGAAACGAACTCTAGCCGGGCATCTGCGGCCCGGCCCCGGCGCGGGTCCACCCCCAGCGAGGCAGGACCGCCCGCGAAGAAAGTGGCCCGCGGGCGGCGTTGTACCCACCGCGTTCGCCGGCGGTCTGCGGGGTGAAGGAGGGCGGGTACGCGACCGTGACCGCGGGAACGGGCCGTGACCCCGGCCGTGTTCCGGCATCGGCTCGTCGCGTTCTTTACCGCCCACAAGATCACGCCGATCCGCCGTGTCCATGGGCCGGGGCGCACGACAGCCACGGACTGAAGCCCATGGCGGCCGGACGGAAATGGTTCGGCGGGAAACACATCGGAATCGACATCGCACGCGAAGGAATCGAATCGGTCGTCCCCCCATGACGTATTCCGCGACCCGGTCGAACAAGATCAAAAAGCGGGAACCGAGGACCGCCGTTCGGCCACTTCCCGGGATTTCGAAACGTTCCGTGTGCGCATCCTCGCAGCTTGGACCGGACCCTTCCGGGCAGGTCATGCCGGGCGCACCGGGCCCACCGGACCCTCGCCGCGAGAGGAAAGCCCGCTCCGCGTCGGACGTGGACCGCGTGTCTGCGGGGAGGAGCAGCAAGGGCGGATACGGGTGCGGAGCCCTTGGCCTGTCCGGGCACCGAACAATCGGAATCGATGGTTCGCCTCGCTCCCCCGGCGCCGGCCTCCCGGCCTTTTCGCTTCGGTCCGGAGAATCGAACCCCGCGAAAATCTTTGGCGCAAGCTTCACGCTCTGCGTATGTCTGAAAACTCCCACCCGTCTCAGCGGCGGGCTTGCGCTGCCCGCCGGACGGCCGCGAGCCTGTGGCGAACCGGTGGCGCGGGAGGGGGACGGCGCGATGGCCCTCGGAAACGAGGACATACATAAATTCGACATGGAAGTGCCTGTCAGAGCTCGCTTCAACTGCATGATCTTGTTCCTGCGTAAAAGATTCGGTCAGTACAACGCACAGCAGAAACTCGACGAGTGCCTCTTTCGGGTGGACTTCACGCTGCCGGAGGAAAATCGGAACTCTGTGGTCAAGCTCTACTTCCGGAAGGAGGATCTTTATCTCCAGGGGTGGGCGATCGATTACGAAGGAGAAAGCCGATACTTTGCCGCCCAAGGGGGCTTGGTCCCCCAGGAGGCAACACGGAGCGGAAAGGGCAGCATTTCGCTCGCATACGGCAAGGATGTCTCGAAGGTCAAGCTCGGCCAGATGGAGATGACGGCCCAACTGGAAGTCCTCCATGGCTATCTGTCCAAGGTGGTGGCAGCGGAGGAACATTCCGGGAGACCCCCGGACGAGAAGGAGCTCGGAAGGGCCGAAAAGGCATTCCACACGCTTGCCAGGATGACGGCGGAGATGGCCCGGTTCGACGGGTTCTATCTCAATTTCTTGGGGTCGTGGGCAAGCGAATGGAGTCAGTCGACCACCCTCGCGATGGACATTCCAGGAGTCAGCAGAAAAGAGACTCAGCCTTTTGAAGAGGCAATCACGAACTGGGCCAAACTGTCGAAGAAAGCGCGCGGAGGAACGGATTCCCTGACCTATCAGGGGAGTCCCGTGTCCCAGGCCGAAGCCGAGCTGATCCTGAGGGACGGGGCCCGGCACGGCGAGCCGAGGCCCTAGGACGCCCTAGTGCCGCGATCCGACGGAGGGGGTTCGGTGGATCTCGATGCCCTGAAAGCGCATATCTCGACTCTGGGGAAGCCGCCGGCGCTGCGCGCCGCGGACACGGCGCTGCCCACGCAACTGAGGGACATGCTGGCCACGTTCACGAACGGCACCTGCCAGGGCACGGCGGGTTCGGGGGAACCGCAGGTCGATGGCGGAGGCACGAAGCTGACGCTCTCGCTCACCTGCGCTTCCGCCGCCTGGCCCGCCGGCGGACGCGTGACGGTCGCGGTGACGGGGGTGACGGTGACCGTGACGACGGAAGGTTCCGTCACCCTGGCGCTCAGCGGCACGTTCGACGGGATCGAGGTGGTGTCCACCGTGACCGCGAGCGAGGACGGAGTGCTGACCGCCGCCGTGCGGCCGCGGCAACGGGGGGCGTTCGCCGGCGCGCTGGAGGATCTGGGCGGGCGTCTCGCCGACACGGCCGTGTGGCGGAGCGCCCGGGACGGGCTGCGCGCGTTCGACTTCGTTCTCCGGGATGTCGCCGGGTTCGACTACCGCCTGGTGAAGAAGGAAGGAGCCGTACCGGCCGGCTACGAGGTGCCGTCCATGGCGATCGTCGCCGCGCTCGACATCAAGGCGCTCTCGCTGGACATCGCGGTGTGGCTTCCCGAACTGCGCGTCACCGGCGCGCTGCACGACGACAAGCCGGTCGACGTCCGCTCGCTCCTGGCGTCGTTCGGCATACCCGCGGGCGAGGTACCCGCGTCGGCGGCCATCAGTGAACTGTCGTTCGCCGCCTTCCTCGGCGAGGCGTACATCATCCGGATGAAGGCCACGGGCGACTGGGAGATCGGCCCCTTCGCGATCACGGCCCTGTCCCTGCACCTGTACTACGACGATGTCCAGAAGTTCGTGGCCGGCATCGCGGGAACCGTCTCGATCGGCTCGGCCATCAGCATCGATCTCTCCGCCACGCAGCTCGGCGGCGCGACGGGCGGCTGGACCCTGAGCGGCGGCACCGTGGCGGGTGAGACCCTCGGCATGGGCGAGGTGATCGACGCCCTGCGACTGCCCGACGTGCCACAGCCGCTCAGGACGCTGGAGCTCACCAGCCTGTGGCTCTCCCACACCACGGGCACCCAGGTCTTCGACTTCCTCTGCCGGGGAGAGATCACCATCGCGGACGGGGTCTCGGCCTCGCTCGGGCTGACCGTCACCCGGGACGGCTCCGCGACGCGGTACGGCGGGACGCTGTCCGTCGAGGACTTCTCCTTCGATGTCGTCTTCGACAAGGAGAAGTCCGGCACCGACATGCTCGTCGCCACGTATCACGGTGCCCAGGAGGGCGCCCAGGTCGTTCTGCGGGACTGGGTCGCGCACCTCTCCGCCGATCTGGCGGCGGACGTTCCCGGCAGTCTGCGCATCGGCATGAAGGACGCCAAGTTCGTACGGGTCAAGCCCCCGAACGGCCCGGCGCGGTTCTGCGTCGGTGTCGACCTCTCGGCGGCCATCGATCTTTCGCAGCTTCCGCTCGTCGGCGGATTCCTGTCGGAGGCGGGCACGCTGAGCGTGGAGAACCTTCAGGTCCTCTACTCCTCCGGCGCGTTCGACGCCACGACGACCGCCTCGGTCAACGGTGTGCTGGAGCAGGCCGGGGTGGTGGCCCTCCCGGCGGCCGGGCTGAAGGCGGGGCCGGCCGCCCTGGCCGACCTGCGGATCGGACAGGAGACCACATCGGTCGCACTCGGCCTGCCCGCCGGCGCTCCGGGTCCCTCGGAAGAAGGCGGTCAGCCCGCGGCGCCTGACGCCCCTGTCCCCGCTGCTTCTCCGGCCCCCGGCGGGACCGGCGCGCCGGCCTCCGGTGGTGTGTGGGTGACGGTGCAGAAGCAGCTCGGCGTGGTGCAGATCAACCGGGTGGGTGTGCTGTACCAGCACAACGCGCTGCTGTTCGCCCTGGACGCGGGGGTCCATCTGGGACCGCTGGCCCTCTCGTTGGACGGTCTGGCGGTCGGCTCAGCGCTGGACAGGTTCGCGCCGGCCTTCCACCTCGACGGCCTCGGGCTCGGCTACGCCGCCCCTCCGGTCGAGATCTCCGGGGCCCTGCTGCACATCCCCGACGCCCAACTGGCCGACGGGGTCGCCTTCCAGTTCGACGGTACGGCGACGGTCGCCCTGCCGAGCTTCTCGCTGGCGGCCGTCGGCTCCTACGCGCAGCTGACGAACGGCCAGCCGTCGCTGTTCGTGTTCGCCCAGCTGGAGGCGCCCATGGGCGGCCCCCCACCGATCCTGGTCACCGGGCTGATGGCCGGATTCGGCTTCAACCGGGAGCTGGCCCTGCCGAGTGCCCGAGAGGTATCCGGCTTCCCCCTCCTGGTCCTGAACAAGCAGGGGCCCGACTCCAACGCGCAGAAGCCCTCCCATGTGCTGGACGTCCTGGAGGGGCGTGAGCCGGCCGTGTCCGGTTCCCCGCCGCGGCAGTGGATCGCCCCCCACCAGGGCTCCTACTGGCTGGCTCTGGGGGTGGAGTTCACCGCGGCCGAGGTGGTCAACGCCAAGGTGCTGCTGGCCGCGGAGTTCGGCCAGGAGCTGGCGCTGGCCGTGCTGGGGATCGCGACCCTCCAACTGCCGCTGCCCGCCGAGTCCGCCACCCGCACCTACGTCTACGCCGAGCTGGGCCTCGAAGCCGTCGTCCGCCCCACCCTCGGCAGCTTCGAGCTGTCCGCGCAGCTGTCCCCGGCCTCCTATGTGCTGACGCCCGCCTGCCATCTCACCGGCGGGTTCGCCTGCGCGGTGTGGTTCGGGTCCAACCCCAACGCCGGACAGTTCGTGATCACCCTCGGCGGCTACCACCCGGCGTTCCAGCGCCCCTCCTCCTACCCCGATGTGCCGCGGCTCGGCATCGACTGGGCGGTCAGCGGCAATGTGTCGATCACCGCGCAGGCGTACCTCGCGGTGACGCCGTCGTGCGCGATGGCCGGCGCCAGGCTCAGTGTCGTCTTCCACGCGGGCAGCTTCCGGGCGTGGTTCACCGCCCAGGCGGATGTGCTGCTGTCCTGGCGGCCGTTCTTCTTCACCGCGCGCATCTCGGTGAGTATCGGCGCCTCCTACCAGATCGACGTCGGGTTCATCCACAAGACGGTCAGCGCGTCGGTCGGCGCCACCCTGGAGCTGTGGGGGCCGCCGACCGGCGGCTCGGTCACCGCGCACTTCGCGTGCTTCTCCAAGACCATCGGCTTCGGCCCCGGGCGCTCCGGAACCGGCACCGAGGCCCTGGGGTGGGACGAGTTCGCCGGCATGCTGCCGAAGCCGGAGGACGTCGTCACCATCGCGCCGGTCAGCGGTGTGGACAAGACCATCGCGGACACCGCAGGGAATCCCGGCAACAGCGGAAAGGTGTGGCTCGCTCGCTCCCGTGACCTGCGCTTCTTCACCCAGTCGGCGGTGCCGGCCAGCCATCTGCGGGTGGGACAGGCCCCACTGGCCCCACCGGAGCCCGGTGACGGGCCCCGGGTCGACATCCGGCCCATGAACCGCACCGGCCTCGTCGGTGAGCACCGTCTGAAGCTGTACTACGAGGACACGCTCACGCCGATGGACGGCTGGACGCCGGCCCCCCGCACCCAGACCCTGCCCGCGTCGCTGTGGGGCGCCCCACCGGCCCCGTTCAGCCAGACCCCCGGCGCGCCCAGTGCCGATGTGCTCCCCGGCCGGCCGGTCGGCTACGACATCCAGGCACCCCGGCCCGAACTGGCCGCCTCACGCGGGGTCTTCCCGCTCAGCGAGTACGAGGCGGACGAGATCCCGCCCGGCCTGGCACCCCTGCCCCAACACCCCGCCGCCAACCGCGACTTCGTCTCCGTACCCGACAGCTCCTGCGTGGACCTCATCGGGCGCGCCGACCGCGGCGTGGCGAGAACCGGACGCGACCAGGTGTACGAGGCCCTGGCCGACGCCAAGCTGCTCACCGGCCGGGGCGACACCCTGGCCGCCCTGGCAGCGGGGGCCGGCCACTTCTACAGCCAGGCCCCCCTGGCCCAGAACCCGCCCCAGGACGCAGGGAGCCGGACATGAGCCCGAGCCCGCGGCATCCCGACCGCGACACCATCCCCCTCGGGGACATCGAGCTGCACGACCACTACCTGCCCGCCCTGCCCGCGGGCGACTACCGGATCGAGGCCACCCACACACTCCGCACCGCCCCGGACGAGAACGCGCAGGTCGTCGGCGTGCCTTCCCGGGCCGTCCAGAGGTTCACCGTGCACGCCCCTCAGGTGGCCATCGACACGACCGCGGTGGTCGCCAGACAGCCGCCGGAGGCCTCCGGCGGCCGCTTCGCCGAGGTCCTGCCGCATCTGGTCCTGGGCGATCCCCTGCTGCCGTGGGAGCGTCCGCTGCGCGGGGCGTCGCGGACCACCCCGTGGCTGGCACTGCTGGTCCTCACCGACGACCAGCTCACCGGGGGCACGACCGCCCCGACCCGCACCGTCTCCACCACGGTGGGCGGGTTCCTCGCCCCCGACCCCGCCGTGCTCAAACCCGATCTGCCCCTGGAGGCCGACATCGGCCTGGACGATCCGTGCGACTGGGTCCAGGTCCCCACGACGGTGTTCCCCGAGGTGGCGCCCCGCCTGGACGAGATCCGGTACCTGGCCCACTGCCGAGGCGCCAACACCGGGGACCGGCCGATCCTGGGCATCGAGGAGGACGGCCTGTTCTCCGTCGTCGTCGCCAACCGCTTCCCGGCCGCCGCCCCACCCGGCTCACCCCCTGACGCCGGAACCAAGAACATCGTGCACCTGGTCTCCCTGGAGGGCCACGAGAGGATTCTCGTGGACGACCCGGACTTCCAGGGCCGTACGTCGGTCGCGCTGCTGTCCCTGTGCAGCTGGTCGTTCTGGGCCTACCCCGACGGCAAGGCACACTTCCGCGACCTCGCCGAAGGGCTCACCCGCACCCCGGACGGCTCCCGCCCGGCGACCCGCGAGGAGATGTGGCTGAGGCTCGCCTCCCCGTACCAGGACACCGGCGACACCCCGGCCGCCCGGCGGCAGGTGGCCCGGCGGATCAACGACGGCTATGTTCCGCTGCCGTATCTGACCCGGTCGGGCGAGACCACCTACGGCTGGTACCGCGGGCCGCTCACCCCCGTACTGCCCCTGGCGACCGACCGGGTGACGACCGCCACCACCGCGGACTCCCTGATCGGCTACGACCCCGCCTGGGGCAGCTTCGACGTGTCGCTCGCCACCGCGTTCGAGACCGGCCGGGCACTCGCCCTGGCCGACGCCCCGTTCGCCCAGCACCTGATCGCCTTCAAACACGCCACCCGCGACCTCGCGGACACGCTCTACCACCAGGCCACCAGCAGTCATCTGCCGCCGGACCCCGGTGAGCGGCAACGGCCCCCGACCGCGCGTGCGGCGTTCGGCACGCTCCTCGACGGCCACCTGCTCACCGCCCTGGGCGCACCGCCGGCAAGCCCCGGCGGCACCTGGTCGCCGCCCGCACCCCCGCCCCCGCCGAGCAACCCGACCCAGGAGCTGAGCGCCTTCCTGCGGTCCGACACCGCCCGCTCGGCCGTCACCCGCGCACTGGACGAGGACGACGGCCTCAAGGAACACCTCACCCCCGTCGTGAAGTGGCTGGGGCGGCTTCTGCTGCTCCACCCCGTACCGTTCACCCATCTCGTGCCCGACGAGCGCATGCTGCCGCCGGAGTCGCTGCGCTTCTTCCACGCCGACCCGAACTGGCTGGACGCGCTGGTCGGCGGCGCCCTCAGCGTCGGCGCGCAGTCCAGCCGCGACACCCTCCAGGACCGGATCGTGGCCGCCGCCGTCCGGGCGAGGGCGGCCTCCGAGGCGGCCAGGCACCGCGACACCGAGCGCGATCGCCCCAACGAGAACCCAGCGGACCCGCCGGACACACCGGACACACCGGCCCCGGTCCCTGGTTCCGTCTGCGGCCTGCTGCTGCGCTCGGCGCTCGTCTCCGGCTGGCCGAACCTCGCCGTACGCGCCCGCGACCGGGCCGGCGAGCCGCTGCCGGTGCTGCGGATGGACCATCTCTCGCCCACCGTGCTGCTGTGCCTGTTCGACGGAGTGCCCGCGGCGGTCGAACTCGGGGAACCCCAGGAGGGCTTCCGGTTCGGAGTCGAGGACGACGGTCTGATCCCGCTGCGGAACATGCTGCGGTCGCCGCACTCCGGCCGGGACCTGCCGCTCGGTGAGCAGCTCGGCCCCGACGTCACCTTCTCCGTGCTGGACCATCTCCGCCCCTCGGCCGACGGACAGGTCCGGGTCCTGGACGTCGGCTCGCTCATCCCCGCGCTGGCGGCCGCCCTGGACGCGGCGCACGGCACCGCCGTCGGCCCGATCGGCCCCGCCGACCTCGCCCTTCAGATGGTCAGGGTCCCCGAGGCCATCCGCTTCAACGGCCCCGAAGGAGGCCGCTGATGAGCACGCGCCCCGCCCTCGTGGTCCCCGTCTCCCTCGACGCCCTCGTGGTGAATCCGGCCCTCCTGCGCCAGGACGGCTTCCGTAGCTGGCGCCAGAACTATCTGGCCCTGGACGACTACGAGAGCCCCGAACCGGACGAGGGGGACCGGCAGAGCAACGACCCGCTGTTCACCCACGCGGGGGTACGTCTGCACTGGACGCTGCCCAGAGGGCTGCGCCACGGCGTCGAGGATCCGGCCACCGGCGAGGTCCGCTACCCGCTGGTGCCCAACCGGTGGCTCGTCACCCGCTTCAGCGGCACCACCACCCGCCGCGCCAAGGCGTGGGTGCTCGAAAGCGACTGCCCGCACACGCCCTACGCCCGCCAGCAGGGCCATCCCGTCGAACACTCCAGCCCCTACCTGGTCACCGCCGACACCCTCCGCGCCTGGCGGGCGAGCCCCGACGCCTACCGCAACGCCAGGACATCGGACGCCCACCAGGTCCACATCGGGCTCGCCTTCCCGGTCGGCGACGCCATGCCCTGGACGGAGCGTGCCGCGCGGGACCCGCTGTTCCTCACCGCCATGAACACCGGCGACCCGTACTTCACCACCTACACCCCGCACAACACCAACGTCTTCTCCTTCCTCGACGACCTCTCCGACCTCACCGCGGCGGACACGCTCGGCTACCAGGTCATCGGCTGGTACTCCAACCCGGACGCCGATGTCCTCGCCGCCCGTCCGCCCGGCATCTCCTACGCCGACCAGCTCACGCACCTCGGCTGGCAGGACCCGCGCCTCACCGGCGACCCCGCCCCGGACACCTCCGTCACCCCGGCCGTCCGCAGCCTCTACCAGGGCCTGGCCCTGACCGTCCCCTGGGACCCCGCCGCCGGCGCCGCCCCCGATCCCGACCCCCTCCACACCATCCAGGACAGCGGCGCGATCAACCTCGCCATCGGCAACACCACCGAGGACGCCTTCACCGCGCTCGCCGGCCACGCGCTCCAGGCCGCCGGCGCCCGGCCCGCCGCCGCGGACATGCAGCTCCTTCGCGCGTTCCTGCACAACCTGCTGTCCGTCGCCGACGAGAAAGGCGGCGACGAACGGGTACGCCGCAGCGTCCACGGCGCCTCGTTCGGCGCCTCGTCGGGGGGATACCGCTGGACCGTGACCCCGCCGCCCGCCGACACGACGGCCGGGGGAACAGAGCCGGAGCCGTTCACGCCGCCGAGCTGGCTGGCCACCCTCAACGAGGACCAGCGCCGACTGGACGAGCAGCTCGGCGAAGTGCACGCGCTCCAGTGGCGACTGAACGCCATGTGGCTGAAGAACGGTCTCGCCGACGTACTGTTCCCGCCCCCCGGTGACGCGCCGGACCAGGAGCTGATGCAGGCGGAACTGGATCCCGGCAGAGAGGGATCCCTCGCGCACACGGTGCGCGTGAGGACCGTCCAGGCCCGCACCCAGGCGGCCCAGGTGCCCCAGCCGGACCGGACCGGGACCCACACCAACGCCCATGACGCGCTCCTCGCCGGGATCCAGGCCTTCGCCCAGGACAAGGGGCTGGCCGAGGGTGCCACGCTCAAGGCCGTGCCCAGGCCCCCGTACTGGCACAGCAACAACCCCGTGGTGAGCCTGTCCGGGATCCGTCCCCCGGCCGACGCCACCGTTCCCGACGAGGTCGTGCCCGTACGAGCGCTCACCGACGACGCCTCCCCGCTGGTCAGCGCTGTCACCATCCGGGGAAGAGCGGTCACCGCGACACCGGGGCAGGGCCCGATGCCCGCCCTCCCGGGCCTCGGCGCGCTTCCACCGGAGGTTCCCGGGCTGCTCACGGAGTACTTCCTGCTGGACCCGGGCAACGCCCCCTCGCTGGCCGGGGCCACCGGCCTGACGGTGGGCGAGGTCACCGCCGCCCTCGCGGCCCACCGCCCCGCCGACTGCGCCGGCACCCTGCCCGCGCTGGGCCTGGACCCCTGGGCCCAGCCCTGGGAACCGCTGTTCATGGAGTGGAAGGCCGCCTACCGCCATATCCCCCACACCGTCGGTGGCCGGCGCTGCTGGGCCTTCGACGGCACCGACTACCGCTACACGCCGGGCGCGGCGATCGACCCGGAGCCGGTCACCGTCAAGGGCATCTCCGCCCTCGGCCCGCACCCCCGCACCCTGTTCGCCGCCCGGCTGAAGGAGTTCGTCTCCCACCACGGCTCCACCGCCCAGCGCGGACAACTCGACGCCTGGCTGTCGGCGATCGGCGACTGGGGCTTCCTCGCCCAGGAACTGACCGGGTTCAACGACCGCCTCGCCGCCCGCGACACGCGCGCCTTCCGCCGTCCCACCGCGCACGACACCGACTCCCCGGACATCGCCGGCCTCGCCGGCTACCCCGACGCCGCCACCGAGGACGGTCTGCCCGCCCGCTACCTGGGCCGGGTCACGAGCGTCCCCTATCTCCCCGGAGGCGACAGCGCGGCCTTCCACGAGACCCGGCAGGGACAGATCTACCTCGAAGAGCTCTTCCTCTACGACAAGTTCGGCCGCGTCCTCGACGTCGTCAGCCCGGACCTCCGGTACGGCGGCCTGCACGACTACCGCGGCTTCCCGCTCACGATCGACGACGCCCTCACCACCGAGACCTCGCTCACCCCCACCGTCGCCGCCGTCGCCCAGCTGCCACCGCGCCCCCTCCAGCCGGCCCGGCTCGACTTCGACCTCCTCGACGGCCCCAGCGGCACCCGCGTCGTGGACACGGCCGCCGAACCGAGCCCCATCGCCGGCTGGCTCCTGCCCAACCACCTCGACCACAGCCTGCTGCTGTACGACCCGACAGGCCGGCTCCTCGGCACGTACCGCCTGCTCACCGGCGTCGACGGCCGCCGCACCGGCCAGTGGGAGCCCCCGCCCGACGGCACCGTCACCACCCTCGCCCAGGTGGAAGCCCTCGCTCCGGCGGTCGCGGGCCTCCTCCGCTCCCGCAAACTCGCCACCGAAGCCAATCTCACCGCCTTCCTCGACGTCATCGACTCCACCCTGTGGACCACCGACCCCCTCGGCCGGCGCGCCGACCAGAACCTGTCCGTCCTCATCGGGCGGCCCCTGGCACTGGTACACGCCCAGCTGCGGCTGACTCTCGACGGACCGCCCATCCGCGACACGGGCTGGGCAGCCACCCTCGACCCGCCACCGCCCGCGTTCACCGCCCATGAGTTCGCCGTCCGTCTCGGTGACCAGCCCTCCCGCGACGACGGCCTCATCGGCTTCTACCGCGCCTCACCCGACGGGGGTTACGACTACGAGCGCTTCGACAGCGTCACCGCTCCCGACGACGAGCAGGACCACATCACCCGAATCGGCCCGCCCGGCGCCGAGAACCCTCCGCAGGATGCCAACTACCTCCAACTGACCTTCGGCGACCCCGCCCCCACCAGGCTGCTCCTGCTGCTCGACCCGCGCGCGACCGTCCACGCCACCTGCGGGATCACCCCCACCGCCACCGTTACCGTCCCGTCGCGACACGTCGACGAAGCGCTCCGCCACCTCCAGGCCCTCTTCCGCTTCGGCCCGGTCCTCACCGGCGAACACGACCGCGCCATCACCTTCCCCCGTCCGGGCAACAGGCACGGCACCTGGTCCTGGCTGCGTCCCGCTCCGGCGCCGGGCCCCTGGACGTCGTACGAACTGGCCCAGGCACTGGCGAACGCGCAGTTCGAGGACGGCCCCCACATGCTCGAAGACGGTCTGCTCCGCTTCTTCACCGAACCCGAGCAGCAGGGGCAGGAGCAGTAGCAGTAGCAGTAGCAGCAGGAACCCAACCTTTCCCCGTCCCGGCCCAACCTTTCCCGGCCCAACCTTTCCCGGTCCCGTCACGCACCAGGAGGTCCCGCCATGCCCGACCAGTCCACTCCCCTGCTCGGTTACCTCACCTCCACCAGCCCGGCACCGCTCCAGGCGAGCAGCCCGGGAACCCCCACCCTGGGCCGTATCAACCTCGCCGTCACGGACGACCGGCAGGATGTCTACTGCGACCGGATCCAGATAGCCGTCCCGGCCGACGATCACGCCGGCGGCGCGTACTTCACCGAGCAGCCGAACTTCTCGACGAGCAGTGGCCAGTGGACCGTCGCGTCCCTCGTCCAGGTGACCGGTGAGGAACTGGGCCTGGCCCAGAGCGGCCAGTTCTACCGCGCCACCTTCCGCTCCGTCGACGAGGAGTACGACCTGATCGGCGACACCCTGGACTTCGGCCTCAGCGGCCCGCTCAGCATCTCCACGGGACCGCTCGCCTATTACATCCAGGAGCACTCCGGCACCACGTCCGACCGTGACGACTACACGAAGAAGTCGCGCGTGCTGACCCTGACCGTCACCGAGCCCGTGTTCTACCTGCACAGCTTCCTGGCGCGTGGAGAGGCCGGGGCCACCGCCCCGCGAACGAAATTCACCGGCGGCAGCCCCGTCTACCTCACCTGGGAGAGCAACGGTACGTATTTCCGGCTGTACGACGGCGACGGAGATCTCGTCCAGGAAGGGCCCGAGACCTACTGCTCCATCGGCTACGACGTCATCACCATGGACACCACCTTCACACTGGTGGCGTCCATGTCCCCGGAAACCGAGGGGAACGGGAGCGGCTTCGAGCCGATCTACCAGTACGCCACCCTCACCGTCACCATCACCGACCCGACCCTGGAGGGACTGACCGTCCGCGAGGACATCACGGCCCGGTCGGGGCTCGATGTGAGCGGGCGCATCTCCGCCGACGGCGATGTCAGCATCGCCGGGGATGTCACCGTGAGGTCGCGCCTCGACGTGGAGGAGACGCTGAGCGCCCTGGGCGACCTGACCGTCAGCGGTTACACCACGGCCCGGGGCAGACTCGACGTGAGCGGAGACCTGACCGTTGACAGTTCCCTGACCGTTGGCAGCTCGCTGACCGCGAACAGCGAACTGACCGTCAACGGCGATCTGACCGCCAACGGCTATGTCAGCGCCGTCGGCGACGACACACACGTCCGGATCCGCGAACTACGCGGCCCGTACGGCGAGAAGATCTCCATCAACAGCTCCGTCGACGTGCTCTCGGACAACGACTTCACCATCCGGGAAGGGCTGAGCGTGGACAAGGACATCAAGCGCGGCGGCAGCGGAGTCCTCGCCGACGGCGACGAGATCGGGCTCAACAACACGTACTACGAGGGCTGGCTCTACGCCACCATGTTCGTCAACGACAACCGCCGTACGACGGCGGTGTGGGACCCGGGCGACCGCGTGGTCGAGTCCTCCTGGCGAGTCTCGCGCGACTGAGGTCGTGTCCTGCGTGGTGGGTCTGATGAGTCGTCTCCAGCGGTGCCGTATTTCAGGCGCAGGACACCGGACCAGCGCTGTCGGGGTGCCGGCGTTTCGCGGCGGACCCAGGGCGGGATTCGGAGCCCGGCTCGCGGAGTCAGGCTTGCCCGCCGTCGCCGTCGCGATCGCCATCCGCGATACCGCTGCCGTCGCTGTAGGCCGCGTCAAAGCGCTTGCGGCTCTCGCGGATGGAATTCTCTTGCGCCAGCGCCCAGTCGAGCAGCCCCAACATCTGCTCGTAAAGTGACCGGCCGACTTCGGACAGGGTGTACTCGACCTGTGGCGGTCTGTCGGGCGTAACGGTACGGATGATCAGCCCGTCTCGCTCAAGCCTGCGCAGGGTCAGCGTCAGCATGCGCTGGGAGACCTCGTTGACGTGACGGTGAAGTTCGGCGTACCGCAGTGGACCGTGGCTGAGCACGGCCATGATCAGCACTCCCCACTTGTCGGTCACCCGCGCGAGGATGCCACGCATCCAGGCATTTACTTCGCCGGACCTTTCCAGCGCACGAACATCGATGTTCGTTCCCCACATTGAAGTGCCTTCTTCCTTCACGGGAGCGAGTATCTCACACTTGACCTTGAGCACACAGGAGCTGGAATTCCATCTTGAGGGCGCCCTCGTCAACGGAGTCACGGCCGAAGAGGTGCGCGAACTGCTCTTGCAGGCCGTGTTCTACTGCGGGTTGCCGGCCGTTTCGGAAGGGTTCCGGGTCGCCCACGGCGTTGTCGCCTCCCCGCCCTCAGACGCATCCGCCTGAACTTCGCTTCTCCCCCGGTCCGGCCACGGTCGAGAAAGGAACATCTTTTGGCTACTCCACATAAGCTTTCCCATGTCGTTCTCCAGACGAACCGACTTCCCGAGATGCGCGACTGGTACTGTCGGCTGCTCGGCGCCCATCCGGTCTTCGAGAACGAACTTCTCGCCTTCCTCGCCTACGACGACGAGCACCACCGCATCGGCCTTCTCGCAGTGGAGAGGTACGGCGAGCGTCCGGGGCCGGTCGTCGGCCTCCAGCACTTTTCGTTCACCTACGATTCGCTGGACACGCTGCTTGAGCACTACGAAGGGCTCAAGAAGGATGGCGTGCTGCCGGTGTGGACCGTTGACCATGGCCCCACGATCTCCTTCTACTACGCGGATCCGGAAGCCAACTGGATCGAATTGCAGGTCGATGTATTCAAGACGAACGAAGAGGTCAACGCCTTCATGGAAGGGGAGATCTACCACAGCAACCCGATCGGTGTGGTATTCGACCCTGACGACTTGGCCGCACGGTACCGGGCCGGTGAGCCCCTTGAGTCGCTGACCACCAGAAGGGGTTGACCGATGGAGTCCCCGGATAGCGGAATCTGAGATCCCGGTTCTTGTCATCGGAGCGCGCCGGGGTCATCCAGCTCCCTCCCTCTTCGCGCGCCCTGCGACAGCGGCGTACTGCTGGTATGCGCCGGGTCGAACTACCGAAGCCATGTCGCCGAAATGGACGACACCGGAAAAGTTACGTCGAAGGCCACGTCCTTCGTAAAGAGCCCGAGCGCAATCATTGGCTCCGGTCAGGAGATTGTGATCCCGGAGCAGCTTCCCGACATGGTGGATTTTGAGGGCGAGATATGCGTGGTCTTCGGCCGCGCCTGTCACCGCGTCGGTGTGAGCGACGCCATGCGTTATGTCGGCGGCTACACGATCCTCAACGATGTTTCGGCCAGAGATTCAGTCCCTGCGATGCTTGCCGCCACGACTCCGGCAGAAGGACAGGAGGCGATGCTCAACATGATCATGGGGAAGCACCTGCCAACCTTCGCGCCGGTCGGCCCTGCCATCGTCACGGCGGACGAGGTTTCCGATCCTGGAAAGCTGCATATGGTCACCCGCCTCAATGGCGTGGTCATGCAGGATGCGACCACGGAGGACTTGGTGATCGACATCCCGCACCTGATCTCACAAATGTCACAGTTCTACTATTTTCGTCCCGGTGACATTCTCAGCACAGGCACACCGGCCGGCGTGGGCTTTGGCCGCAAGCCGCCGGTTTTTCTGCACCCGGGAGACTTCGTAACGGTCGAGGTTGCCGGCATCGGGACGCTGGAAAATACCGTGCGAGCAAGCAGTACCGCCGCTTGACCGGAATTGGCCCGTCACCATGCCTCCTCGCTCTGCCCGGGAGTAACTCCCTGTCGCGTGCCGCCGGGGGCCGTGCGCCCGTTTCGGATGCGCTCTGACTGCCGCACCTGAAGCTTGGAATGAAAGCAGAGCAAAAATCTGCTCATAGGTACACGGCGGCCAGGTCGCGTTTCACCCAGTCCTTCCATACCGATGGAACCAACAAAAGGAATTTCATGATCGACACCAGCGATGTCCTGGTGGTGGGAGCGGGTCCGAGCGGACTCGCGTCAGCTCTTCAGCTCGGAAAGGCCGGCGTCCAGGTGCGGCTCCTCGAACGCCGCCGCACGCCCTCGGACCAACCACGCGCACACGTGGTCAACGCGCGGACGATGGAGCTGTTCCGAAGCTGGGGTGTGGCTGACGGTGTCCGTGAGGACGGCCTCGCACCCGAACTGGCGACAGCCTTCGGTGTGCTGACCGATCTGTCCGGTGAGGAGTTCGGCAGACTGGACATCGACGAGCACACGGCCGCCTTGTATTCGACCGAGAGGCTGTGCAGCTGTCCGCAGGACAAGATCGAGGCTCGGTTGTTGGCGGAGGTCCGCGCGCAGCCCACCGTCAGTGTCGGTTTCGGCCACGAGGTCGTCGGCGTCGATGTGTCTGCCGACGATGTGGTTGTCAGCGTGCGTGACACGCAAGGGAGGACGAGCAGTGTGTCCGCACGGTTTGTCATCGCGGCAGACGGGGCCGGCAGCCGGCTTCGGACCGTGGCCGGGATCGCGATGCCCCGGGCCACTCCGCTCGGGCGCCGGATGAACATCTACTTCCACGCCGACCTCACGAGCCAGGTGCGGAGCCGGCCGTTCATCCTGTGGTTCGTCCACAATGTCGCGACCCAGGGCATCTTCATCTCCCTCGACGGTCACACCAGATGGGTGTACAGCGTCGAGATGGCTGCGGGAGAGTCGGCCGCCGACTACCCGGCGATCAGGTGTCGCGAGCTTCTGCGTGCTGCTCTCGGCATCCCGGACATCGAACCCGACATCCGCAGCACCCTCACCTGGACAGTAGACATGGGCGTCGCCGGTCAGTTCCGGAACGGCCCGATATTTCTGGTCGGCGACGCCGCCCACACCTTCCCACCCGCGGGGGGGTGCCTCTATGTCTTTCGTCAAGGCGGCCCTGTGGTTTTGAGGTAGTTCGGGCTTGCTGGGGTCATGCGGTGAGTTGGATGTCTTTGGG
>NZ_JBIASO010000038.1:0-31812 GCF_042890865.1 Streptomyces sp. NPDC002018 | reverse complement strand
CCCCGGGGGACCCCTTCCCCCGGGCCGCCCCTCCCATCAATCCGCACGTGCGACGGAGGGGCGGGGGTCAAGGGTGACCGGAGGTCATCGCGCAGCGACGCGACGCAGGAGCGCCCTTGACGCCCGCCCCGGAGTCGCGAAACTCAGAGCCAGAGGGGCGGCCCCCCACCCGACACCGAACCATCCGGCCCACCCCGAACCCCTCAGCCCTGACCCGCAGACGGCGATCCACCCCACCCCGAACCCCTCAGCCCCAACCGCGCTTCCGCCCGCTTCAGGTACGCCTCAGGTACGCCGCGTGCTCGGCTTCCAGGTCCACCACCGTGAACTCCTGCAATTCCATGATCAATTGGGACGCGAGCACCCACCCGATGTGCGGACTCTCGAACGTCACCCCGTCCGCGCCGTACGCCACCGGAAACAGCCCACCCGGCCGGTACAGCACCCCATGCACCCCCGCCGGCGCGAACGCCCGCACCCGCAACGCCACATACCGCTTCCGCAAGTGGGGGCACGCCCCCACCGAGGTCACCGCGCACGGCACACACAGCGGCGGATGCGTGGTGACATAGCCGGGCTTCCACAACTCCGGACCATCGGGATCCTCCCCCACCAACCACAGCGTCCCCTCAGACGTACGGTCCGACGGCCCGCCGCACACCTGGCACAACCGCTTACGCATGGCCCGGCGCTGCCTCAGGAAGTGCACCTGTCCGAACTCCGGCCGCCCTTTCCCCGGACTCCACCCGATCCGCTTCCACAACACACCCAGGTCGTCACGCTCGTAAGCCCCCTCGTCCGCATACGCGATGCCCAGGCCCTTCACGACCACCACACCCGACGGACGGTTCTCCGAAGACCAGCGCGCGATGTACGGAACGACATCCGGCTGCGGAAACACACCCAGCGGAGGCCTGCCCACCGGCGCGGTCACGGGCAACCACCCTCACCCGGCAGCCCGGCCGGAAGCGCCAAGTCCGCCCAGACCACCTTCCCCGGCGCGCCGTCGTCCCGTACACCGACCCCCCACTCGTCCGCCAGAGCGGCAACAAGGATCAGCCCCCGCCCGTCCAGGGCATCGGGGTCCAGACCCCGCAGCACGGGCCGACACGGTGACGAGTCGTACACCTCGATCCGCACGGCACCGAGCCTCGGCAGATAACGGGTCTCGATCTCCCGCCCCGGCGAGACACGCCCGTGCCGCGCGGCATTGGCAAGCAACTCGGAGACCACGAGCGACGCCGAGTCCTCCAACTCGGACAGCCCCCAATTCGCCAGCACCTTACGCAGCTCCACACGCGCCAACCCGACACAACTCGGATGCGAACTCCACCGCAGCACCACCGCGCCACTTCGTTCTCCGGCGCTCCGATCCGGAAGCAAGTGCCGCAAAAGCGGCTCGAAGAACTGAGCGATACCCTTCACCCTGTCATCAACTCCTTGTAGTTGAGGGCCATGCCCCCGGGCCGTTCCTGCGGTCGCGGGGGTCCTTGCCGTGCACGGCGTGTGCGTTGCCCTACGAGCTTCCGGGCGACAAGGAGTTACCGGAAAAGCGAACGGGGAACCCCACAAGGGACTTTGGGGATCCCCGCTCAGTGAGCCGGGGATACGCTGGGTCGAGTCACTTCCCATCTCTGCCAGGTGGCCCATGGACGAACGTGAGAAACTGCGTAGCGGCTATCCGCTGACGATTCCCGATGCGTTGCTCCAGAGCGAGGCCATGCGGGAGGCTTGTGCCGTTCGGAACTTTCGGGAGATCTTCCGTCTCATCAACAGACGGACGGGCTCCAGCCACGCGGCCATGGCGGCTGCCATCGGCAAGATGACGAGTGCGCGAGTGAGCGACATCATCCGAGGGGTGCGTGGCGTTCGCGGACAAGAGGTCATCGAACGCATTTGCGATGGATTCGGCATCCCCGGAAAAATGCTGGATGTGTCCGAACGGCCGTGGGAGAAGGGTTCCCCGGAAGACGGCCATCCACTCGAAGCGCCGATCTACTCTGGATCAAGCCGAGAGTCGGCGTATCGAGTGCGACCAATCTCCGTGGACAGTGACTACGCTCCTTCCGACTCGCATGCGGGTATCGCGGAGAATGACTCCGTGCACAATCTTCCTGACGTGGTCTTGGTCTCGGTATGGATTGAGGGGAGGAAACAGGTCGTGCCCGTCAGCCGACGAACCCTGGTCACCGGTGCGATTGGTGCCGCCTTACAAACAACAGGCGTGGCAATGGCTTCCGAACCTGGCCATACATCCAACCCAGGCTTCGCACTACCCAAACTGGACGCGTCCCGGATCGAGGCAGCGACCGCCCATCTCCAAGAGATGTGGCATGCCCTGGTACAGGCCGACAATCTTTTCGGTCCGCGGCATGCGCTTGCTTCGGTTCGCCAGCAATTGTCCATCCTCGAATCAATTCTGGAATACGCCAGGGGAGCCCAGCGTTCCGAACTACTGAGACTCGCGGCCCAATATGCCGAGTCTGCCGCATGGCTGCACGAAGACTCCTCCGACATACAGACTGCCGCACAGTGGACGAGCCGGGCGATGGAATGGGCGCATGAATCAGGCGACCAAGCCATGGTCACGTGGACACTTTTCCGCAGAAGTCAGCAGGCGACTACGAGGAAGAACGCGGCACAGACGGTGAGCCTCGCTCAAGCCGCCCAGCGAAACGAATCCTCCCTGACCTCACCCATGCGTGCGGCCGCCATACAGCAAGAAGCACATGGATACGCGCTGGACGCGGATGAGGTGGCGTGCCACAACCGCCTGGATGAGGCTCATGAGTTCGCAGCATCGCCGGACACCAAAGGTGATGCCCGCACGGGGCATGGGGATTTCTGCACCGCAAGTTACATTGAAATCCAGCGAGCCACTTGCTGGCTCACCCTTGGCCGCCCCGATCTCGCCGTTCCGGTCTTCGAAACCGCGCTGAACGAACTTCCGGACGCCTACCAGCGAGACCGAGGCCTTGCGCAAGCTCGTCTGGCACTCGCGTATGCGGGAATACGCGAATACGATTCGTCAGCGGCACAGGCCGCCTCCGCGCTCCGCATCGCACGCAGTTCAGGTTCGATCCGTACGATGCGTGAAACAGTGTCCGCTGTAAATGCACTGGGAGAAGTTCACACATCGCAGGCGGTGTCCCGTTTGTTCGAAGCCATCAAAGAAGGGACGGATTTCTGACGTCATGAACGGCTATGAGATGGCAGCCATGCGCCGTGCCATCGCGATTTCCGCTCAGGGGCTGGGGTCGACCAGCCCCAACCCGCCCGTTGGTTGCGTAATTCTCGACAGTGATGGGCGGACCGTTGGCGAGGGATATCACGTACGCAAGGGCGAGTCACACGCAGAAGTCAATGCCCTTGCCGCCGCCGGCAAACGGGCGGAGGGTGGAACGGCTGTCGTCACACTGGAGCCATGCAACCACTACGGGCGCACGCCACCATGCCGCGAAGCTCTGATCAACGCGAAAGTCACCAAAGTACTCATTGCTGTAATGGATCCGACGTCACGCGGCGAAGGCGGGGCAGAACTTCTACGAAAAGCCGGAATGGAAGTCCAGCAAGGCTGTCTGGAGGACGAGGCGCTTCTCGTTCTGGGCCCTTGGCGAGCCTCCCTGAAAGATGGCCGCCCCTTCATTACATGGATCTACGAAGCGAGTCCGGACGGACAGCCCGATCCCTCCCTCACGCAGGGGGTCGCACGTGAGGAGATGAATTCACTTCGAGAATCGTACGATCTCATGATCGACCAGGGCGGCATCGAAGAAGGGAGGCCAGACAGTCACGGTAACGATGTATTCCAGCTTCCGTACGGATCGTTGACCGACGATCCCGCCGAGACGCTCAGAGTCCTCGGCGAGACAGGAACGCGATCCATTCTGCTGTCCGGCGCGATCGATGAAATGTCTCCGATCACTTCAACAAAATTTGTTGATCAAGTGATCGCCTATCTTCCAAAAACGCCGTCCTCATGGTCGCCCGACATGGATTCGGCCCGGACCATGGCGGTCCCGGACGGCTTTCGGCTCATCGATGTCACCCGACGGGCAGCCCATGTCCGCCTCGTGGGGCGCAGGGCCTGATTGCGCTGGAAGAGCACGGCTACTTCCGGCGGGCGCGCCAGATCAGGTACAGCGCCGAGGTCACCGCCGCCGTGCGGAGGACCACCGGCCAGATGCCCGAGAGGGCGTCGGCCATGCCGTCGTCCGGGACCGGAGCGCCCCAGCGTCCGTCGATACGGCCCCAGAGCCAGATCAGACCGCCCGCCGCCGAGACGCCGGGGAGTCCGAAGACCGCCCATTTGGCCTCGGCACGGGAGAGGGTGCGGGAGGCGTAGGCAAGGAGCCAGCCGCCGCCCAGGGCCAGCCAGGAGCCCGCGACCGCGCCCACGACCAGCAACGCGGCGGCCAGCAGCAGGAAGGGGTTGGAGAATCCTCGCGCCTTCGCGCCCGCCTTCCCGCCGACCGCCTCGCCCGGCTTCACACCGGCCTTTCCGCCCGTCTTCGCGACGGCTTTCTTCGCGACTGCTTTCTTCGCGAAGACCTTCCTCACGCCGGCCCGCTTCGTGCCGATCCCGAACGGCCGCCGAAGACGCCGGAGGAGGGCGCCGTCCGCCGTCTTCTTGCCCGACCCGTCGTCCTCGCCGTCCTCACCCTCGTCGTCCTCGTCGTCCTCGTCGTCCTCGTCTTTAGGCGGCGGTTCGAGCATCTCCGGGACCTCGATGCCCGCCAGGATTCCCCGCTCGGTCCCCGCGACGTCCATCGGCCCCATTCCGATGCGCCACCAGTCCGGCTCGCCGAAGGACGGGGGCGGCGGGGTCGCGCGCTGCTCGGGGAAGGCGGGCTCCTGCGCGGTGAGGACGGGCTCCTCCGACCGCTGCTCCGGTACGGCGGCCCACGGCTCCTCCGGCTCGGCGGCGGTCCGGCCTGCTCCGCCGGACGCCGCCGCCACCACCGCGTCCGGTGGTCCCAGCCGCCCCAGGATGCGGCGGACGGCCGCCGGACTGTCGGTGACCGACTTCCCGCGCTGCCGCTCGATCTCGTTCCGCAGCGTCGACACCAGCCGCATCCGGTCCCCGGACGGGAGCTGCCGCTGCTGCGCCTCGTCACCGACCCGGCTCAGATAGTCGTAGACGAGCTGGTCGCTCTCGATCCCCACACAGTCCTCCGCACAAGCGCGCCGCCACACGCGATGGTGTCGGAGTCATCCCCGAACGTCCACCCCGAACACGCGCGCCGTACGCCCGGTATGAAGAAGGTACGCAGCAGACTACGGAGCGGACCCGGCACCACCCCCCGCCACGACCCCGGGCCCCGCGGCGCGGGCGGAGCGCCCCTCAGGGGCTAACGTGGAACGAATGGGGACCCGCGAAGGCTGAGCAGGAGGCGCACGTGCCCGAAGGAACCGGCGGTACGCCACCGCGGACGCTCGCGGAGGCCCTGCGTACCCAGAGCGACGAATCGCTGGCCGCCCTGCTGCGCGCCCGGCCCGATCTGCTCACCCCCGTACCCAACGACCTCTCCCAGCTCGCGACACGCGCGGGCACCCGTGCCTCCGTCGTACGGGCGCTGGAGCGGCTGGACCGTTTCACCCTCCAGACCGCGGAGGCACTGGCCGTCGCGCCCGAGCCCGCGCCGTACGACACGCTGCGCGCGCTGCTGACCGGCGACGAGGGCGACGCGCGGATCGAGGCGGCGCTGCCCGGCGCCGTGCGCACCCTGCGCGACCGGGCCCTGATCTGGGGCGGTGACGACCGGCTGCGGCTGGTCCGCACCGCCCGGGAGCTCCTCGCGCCGTCCCCCACCCACCCCTCGCCGACCGGTCTCGGCCCCACCGTCGCCGAGGCCACCTCGGGCATGTCGCCCGGCCGTCTCCAGGAGATCCTGGCCGCGGCCTGGCTGCCCTCCACCCACGATCCGGTCTCCGCCGTCGCCTCGCTGACCGCGCTCTTCACCGACCGCACGCGGATGGCCGCCCTGCTCGACACCGCCCCGATGGAGGCGCTGTCGGTGCTGGACCGGCTGGTGTGGGGGCCGCCGTACGGGGAGGTCACATCGAGCCCGACCCCGCCCGTGCAGTGGCTGCGCGACCGGGGGCTGCTGCTGCCCGCGACCACCAGGACCGTCGTCCTGCCGCGCGAGGCCGCGCTGCATCTGCGCGCCGGGCGCGCGCACCGTACGCCGGAGCCCGTGGCACCCGATGTCGCGCCCCGCTCCCCCGAGGCGGCCGGCTCGGCGAACGCCGGAAACCGTCCCCAGGTGGTGGACAGCGCCGCCGCCGCGCAGGCGTACACCGCGCTCGCCACCGTCGAGGAGCTGGCCAAGGACTGGAACGAGGGCGGTCCGAACGTCCTGCGCGCCGGCGGGCTCTCCGTACGCGATCTCAAGCGCACCGCCGCCGCCCTGGACGTCTCCGAGTCCGTGGCCGCCTTCTGGGTCGAGCTGACCTACGCGGCGGGGCTGCTGGCCACGGACGGCGAGCCGGACGAGCGGTACGCGCCGACACCCGCGTACGACGAATGGCAGGAGCTGCCCGCGCCCGAGCGCTGGGCGCGGCTCGCCACCGCCTGGCTGACGGCGACCCGTACCCCCGGTCTGGTCGGCAGCCAGGACAGCAAGGGCCGTACGCTCGCGGCCCTCGGCCCCGATCTGGACCGCGGCGCCGCGCCCGAGGTGCGGCGCCGGATCCTGGAACTCCTCGCCACCCTCCCCGAGGGCACGGCCCCCGACCCCGAATCGCTGCTGGCCCGGCTGCGCTGGGAGCGCCCGCTGCGCGGCGCGTCCTCCGCCGGCCGGTCCGACGATCTGCGCTCACGGCTCGCGGCCTGGACCCTGAACGAGGCCGAGATGCTGGGGGTCACCGGCCGGGGCGCGCTCTCCTCGCACGGCCGGGCGCTGCTGGCGCCGCGCTCCCCCGGCACCCGGGAGATCCAGGACGCCCGGGACACCCGCGCCCCGGGCGCCGCCGGGGCCGGTGTGGCCGGTGTGGCCGGTGTGGCCGGTGTGGCCGGGCAGCGCGCCGCCGCCGCGCTCGCGCCCCTGCTGCCCGAACCCCTCGACCACGTCCTGCTCCAGGCCGACCTGACCGCCGTCGCCCCGGGACCGCTCCTGCGCCCGCTCGCCGAACTGCTCTCCATCGCCGCCGATGTCGAGTCCAAGGGCGGGGCGACCGTCTACCGGTTCACTCCGGGATCCGTACGGCGCGCGCTCGACGCCGGGCAGTCGGCCTCCGATCTGCATGACTTCCTCAGGGTCCACAGCCGTACGCCCGTTCCCCAGCCGCTCGCCTATCTCATCGACGACGTGGCCCGTAAGCACGGCCATCTCCGGGTCGGTTCCGCCTCCGCGTACGTGCGCTGTGACGACGAGGCCGTGCTCGACGAGATCCTGGCCGACAAGCGCTCGCAGGGGCTGCGGCTGCGCCGGCTCGCCCCGACCGTGCTCTCCGCCCACGCCGATCCCGCGGCGCTGCTCGACGGACTGCGCACCATGGGGTTCGCGCCCGCCGCCGAGTCCGCCGAGGGTGATGTGATGATCACCCGGGCCCATGCCCACCGCACCCCGCCCCGGACCGCGCCCGCGCCCGTCCCCGACGGGCCGCCGGTGCCGGACGCGACGCTGCTCGGCGCGGCGGTGCGGGCGATCAGGGCCGGGGACCTGGCCGCCACGGTCGTCCGCAAGCCGGTCCAGGTGCCGGAACCGTCCGCGCCCCTGTCGGGCGAGGCGGTCGCCGCGGCGGCCGCGGCGACCGCGTCCGGGAACGGCGAGCTTCCCCGTACGACCTCCGCCGAGACCCTCGCGACCGTCCAGGCCGCCGCCATGACCGGCTCGGCCGTGTGGATCGGCTATGTCAACGCGGACGGCGCGGCCAGCCAGCGGGTCATCGCCCCGGTGCGGGTGGAGGGCGGCTATGTGACGGCGTACGACCACACCGCGGACGAGGTCCGCACGTACCCGCTGCACCGGATCACCGGGGTCGCCGAACTGGCCGACGACCCGGCGTAGACCGGCCCCGGACCGGGCGCCACGGACCGGACG
Organism: Streptomyces sp. NPDC002018; assembly: GCF_042890865.1. Taxonomy (NCBI): domain Bacteria; kingdom Bacillati; phylum Actinomycetota; class Actinomycetes; order Kitasatosporales; family Streptomycetaceae; genus Streptomyces; species Streptomyces sp. NPDC002018. The sequence goes on along the minus strand of NZ_JBIASO010000038.1, from coordinate 23,767 downwards.
CCACAGACCGGGCGCCACGGACCCGCCGGCCCGCCGGCCCGCGACAGGCGATCAGCGCGCCGCCACGTACCCCACGAGCTTGGCCATGTTCGCCACGTACGCGGCCGAACTGATGCACAGCGGCGGCTCGGCTGGCCGGTACGGCGGCTCCAGCGGCGGGTCCTGGGGGTTGTACGGCGAGGTGTCGCGCCGGTCGCCGACATGCTTGCTCATATACGCCCGGCCGTCGTACGGCTCCGTCGAGCCCGGCCCCCGGTAGGGGTTGGTGACCGCGTCCATCGGCGTCAGCCAGTGGTCCCGCGTGCCGAGACCCGCCACGAGCGCCGCCGCCTCCGCGTCCGTCACCACCGGCAGGGGCAGCGGCGCGTCCCGCAGCAGATCGGACAGTTGCAGATCGCGCGGCGAGAAGTAGCGCGGCAGCGGGATGCGTCCGCCGTGCACGTTGGCGGGCGACAGAGGTGACCGGGCCCGCAGATCCGCGATCTGGGCCGGGGTGAGGGCGGCCAGTTCCTCGTAGGTCGCGCGCAGCGCGGCCACATCGACGGAGCGGCCCCCCGAGTAGTGGCTGAGCGTGTCCCGGTGGTCGTGGTCGTGGTAGTACGCGCCGTTGCGGATGTTGGAGCCGAAGCGGTGGACGAACCGCGCCCGGTTCGTACCGAGTTCGACGAAGGTCGGATGGGGACGGCCCGCCAGCAGCGGGTTCCCGGCGATCTGCTCGTTCGTCAGCCGGCAGCTCTCCAGCCAGGCGAGGGCCTCGGGCACCCGGCGCAGATACGCGCGGTCGCCGGTCAGCCGGAAGTAGTGGAAGAGCTGCTGGACATTGGTCTGGGTGGTGTGGGTGGCGAGGGCGCGGGGTTCGTAGGAGCGGGCTCCCGCGGGCGCCCCGGCGGGCCGGCCGCCCTTGGCCCGGGAGAGATGCTGGAGCCCCCAGCCCGCCTGCGGCGCCGGCTGCTGCATCCGGCGCAGACACTCCATCGCCCGGACGACGGGCCCGATCAGATCGCGCCGCCCGAGCGTCGACACGCACATCAGCAGGAACTTGATGTTCTCGCCCAGGACGTCGTCGTTGAAGGTGACCTGCTGGGTGTACTCGCCGTCCTCCATCCCGTGCCGTATCCCGGCCGGCAGCCAGGGCGGGCGCTTCTCGGGCCAGGGTGTACGGCTGACCGAGCCCGGGAACGCCGGGAAGCGCTGCGGCCAGCCGCCGTCGGCGGCCCCGCCCCTGAACTGCGAGGCGAGCAGAAAGCCGATGACCCGGTCGAGCGAGCGCCCGAGGCGCGGATCGCGGCGCTCCGCGTACAGCCGCAGGATGAGCTGGGCGGCGGACGAGGTGCCCGCGTCGTCGAAGGTGGCGTTGCCGTAGTAGTGCTGGAACTCCTCCAGCCGCCAGCCGTTGGCGCCGATCGTGGCGTACCAGTCCCGCAGGGATTCCTCACCGGCGAAGTCATGGATGTAGTTCCAGCCGCCGACGGGGAGCTGGGCCTCGACGAGCGCGAGTCCGGTCCGTTCCGCGGCCCGGTAGCAGACCTCCTCGCCGGTCGCGTGGTACGCGTCGAGCATGCTGTGCCCGACGGAGGGGGTGCCGGGCGGCTGGACCCAGCACATGGTGCGCCGGGCCTCCATCTCGCCCCAGCTGGCGGAGAGATCGGGGAGGTAGTTCCAGACGTAGCCGCCGCGGTAGGAGACGGTCCCGTCCATGAACGTGACCGCGCGGCGCATGGCCCGTACGGTCTCGGCGCGTGCCGACTGCGCCGGCGCGGGGGCGGCGGCTCCGGCGGTTCCCGACGCGGCCCCGGCGGCCCCGGCGGACCCGGCGGTCCCCGCGGTCCCGGGACGCAGCACGGACGGGGCCGCGAGCAGCGGAGTCATGGCGAGTTGGCTGAATGTGCGGCGGCTCAAGGGCTTCTTCATGGGCGAAGTGCCTTCCTCGACGGTGGTGGAACACTGGTGCCGCTTTCAACCAGGGGAAGGTAGTGACACTCCGCACGCTCTTCAAGTATGTGGACAACAATTTCGTACGCGAACCACAGAAAGCCGTCGCGGCCCCGGTCGCACAAGGCCGTCGGCCACCCCTGGTCAGGAGTGGCCGACGGCCTGGTTCAGCCGGAGGTCCGGATCAGCCGACGGTCCGGGTCAGCAGGCGGTCCGGGTCAGCCGACGGTCCTGGTCAGCCGACGGTCCTGGTCAGCCGGACGTCCGGGTCACCCGGAGGTCCCGCCCTTCGCGGGCTTCACCGGCCGCTTCTTCACGGAAGGCCGCTTCCTGGCCCAGGGCTGCTTTCCGGTGGTTCCGGTGGAGGGCTGCTGGGCGGGAGGCTGCTTCTCCGCGCGCCCCTTCGCCGGCCGCCCCTTCGCCGATGCCCCTCTCGCGGGCTGCCCCTTCATCAGGCGCTCCTCCGCGGGCCGCCCCCCGGCCGTCCGCCTCGCCCACCAGCCCTGCCACGCCCGCGCCTTCCCCGGCCGTGCGCCCGCCGCCGTCCCCACCGTTGTCCCCACCGGCTTTCCCGGCTTCACGGGCTTTCCCGGCTTCACCTGCTCGGCCGGTTCGACCGGCTTCCTCGGCACCCGCGGCCCCCGCTCCAGCGCGTGGAACCGCCGGCCGATCCGCATGCCCAGCAGCAGATACGCGATCAGCGCACCGCTGGTGTTGAGGATCACGTCGTCCACGTCGAAGGCGCGCCCCTCGACGATGGCGCCCTGGGCCAGCTCCACCAGCACCATCACCAGAGCGGTCAGCAGCACCACCCGCACCATGCGCATTCTGCGCGGGACGAGCACCGGAAGCAGCAGCCCGAAGGGCGCCCCCAGCACCAGATTGCCGCCCACCTGCTTGCACGCGGCGAGGAACGTGTAGTCCTCCAGATACTGCCGCAACGACCGTCCCGGCCGCAGATTGGCCCCCGCGATCTCCGCCGAGGCGGGGGACGGCGTCAGTGTCAGTTTGGCCAGTACGGCGGAGAACGCCACCAGTGCGACAAGAGCCACCGACATGATGAGAATCCGCACCACGGCCCGGCCCCACGTATTACCCCTCCGAGCCGCGCTGTCCGACCCGGATCCTTCCCTCTCAGCCGTCATAGCACCCTGGTGCCCCCGCCCCGGCCGCCTACGCGTACACCCAGGTGCGCCTTCCCCACACGGTCTCCCGGTACGGATCCGCTCGGGATGCGCGACACTGGTCGTTTGGCAACGGAAAGGGCGCCGCTGTGAATGGACCTCTCATCGTCCAGAGCGACAAGACACTGCTGCTCGAAGTCGACCACGAGCAGGCGGGCGCCTGCCGCCGCGCCATCGCGCCGTTCGCCGAGCTGGAGCGGGCCCCCGAGCACATCCACACCTACCGGCTGACCCCGCTCGGGCTGTGGAACGCCCGTGCCGCGGGCCATGACGCCGAGCAGGTGGTCGACGCGCTGGTGGCGTTCTCGCGGTATCCCGTACCGCACGCCCTGCTCGTCGATGTCGCCGAGACGATGGCGCGCTACGGGCGCCTCACGCTCTCCAAGCACCCCACCCACGGACTCGTCCTGACCTCCACGGACCGTCCGGTGCTGGAGGAGATCCTCCGTTCCAAGAAGGTCCAGCCCCTGGTCGGCGCCCGGATCGACCCGGACACCGTCGCCGTGCACCCCTCCGAGCGCGGCCAGATCAAGCAGACGCTCCTCAGGCTGGGCTGGCCGGCCGAGGACCACGCCGGCTATGTGGACGGCGAGGCGCACGCGATCGAGCTGGACGAGACCGGCTGGGCGCTGCGCCCGTATCAGAAGCAGGCCGTCGAGGGCTTCTGGCACGGTGGCTCCGGTGTGGTCGTCCTCCCCTGTGGAGCGGGAAAGACGCTGGTGGGGGCGGGCGCGATGGCCGAGGCCAAGGCGACGACCCTGATCCTGGTGACCAACACCGTCTCCGCGCGCCAGTGGAAGCACGAGCTGGTCAAGCGCACCTCGCTGACCGAGGACGAGATCGGCGAGTACAGCGGTACGACGAAGGAGATCCGCCCCGTCACCATCGCCACGTACCAGGTGCTGACGACCCGCCGCAAGGGCGTCTATCCGCACCTGGAGCTGTTCGACTCCCGGGACTGGGGTCTGATCGTCTACGACGAGGTGCATCTGCTGCCCGCGCCCGTCTTCAAGTTCACGGCCGATCTCCAGGCCCGCCGCCGGCTCGGACTGACCGCGACGCTCGTACGGGAGGACGGCCGGGAGTCCGACGTCTTCTCGCTCATCGGGCCGAAGCGGTTCGACGCGCCGTGGAAGGAGATCGAGGCGCAGGGCTATATCGCCCCCGCGGACTGTGTCGAGGTACGGGTCAATCTCACCGACAGCGAGCGGCTCGCGTACGCGACCGCCGAGACGGAGGAGAAGTACCGGTTCTGCGCGACGACCGCGACCAAGCGGAAGGTGACGGAGGCGCTGGTACGCAAGCACCGGGGCGAGCAGACGCTCGTCATCGGGCAGTACATCGACCAGCTCGACGAGCTGGGCGAGCACCTCGACGCGCCCGTCATCAAGGGGGAGACCAGCAACGCCCAGCGGGAGCTGCTCTTCGAGGCGTTCCGGCAGGGCGAGATCTCGGTGCTGGTGGTCTCGAAGGTCGCGAACTTCTCGATCGATCTGCCGGAGGCGACGGTCGCGATCCAGGTGTCGGGTACGTTCGGCTCCCGGCAGGAGGAGGCCCAGCGGCTGGGCCGGGTCCTGCGTCCCAAGGCGGACGGCCACGAGGCGCGCTTCTACTCGGTCGTCGCCCGCGACACCATCGACCAGGACTTCGCGGCGCACCGCCAGCGCTTCCTGGCCGAGCAGGGGTACGCGTACCGGATCGTGGACGCGGACGAGCTGCTGACGGAGAACTGAGCGGGCGGCCGGTCCCGCCGCGCGCCGCGCGCCGCCCGCCGGGGACCGGGTGCGGACCAGGTCCGACCGGTGCGGACCGGCCACGACCGGGGCGGACCGCACCGGCCTCGACGGTGCGGACCGGCGCACCGGAGCCGCGCGGAACCGGACGGGTCCTCCAGCTCCGGCCCGGAACCGGACCGGTCCTTCAGCCCGTGCCCGCCGAGGTGCTCACGCCCGAACCGGACCCGGTGCGCGGCGCGGGCAGGACCGTCCCGGACCCCGCGCGCGCCGTGCCCGCGCTCGTACCGGTGCGCCAGCCCGCGAACACCAGCAGCCCCAGGGCGCACAGCGGGTACGGCGAGGCCAGCGGCTGCTGCCACCAGGCCAGTCGCAGATCCAGCTCCCCCGCGTGCGGTACGGCCCAGAAGCTGCGCGCCGTCCAGACCACCCCGACCGCCGTCGCCGTACGGAACCGTCCCTCCGCGATCAGCACCGCCAGCAGCGGTACGCACCACACCCAGTGGTGCGACCAGCTGATGGGCGAGACGAGCAGCGCGGTCAGCGCGGTGACGAGCACGCCCCAGCTCTCCGATCCGGCCCGTACGACGGCCGTGCGCGCCATCCACAGCCCGCCGGCCGCCGTGACCACGGCGGCGGCCGTCCACACGGTGCCCGGCTCCGGGGTGTGCAGGAGGCGCGCGAGGAGTCCTTGCAGCGACTGGTTGTCGATGATCCAGGCCTTGCCGACCCGGCTGGTCTCGAAGACGCGCCGGGTCCAGAACTCGTCGCTGGCCCGGGGCAGTACGAGGACGCCGAGGAGCACCGTACCGGTGAGGGAGGCGAGGGCGGTCAGCCCGGCCCGTACGCGCCCGGTCAGCAGCAGATAGACGATGAAGACGGCCGGGGTCAGTTTGATGCCCGCCGCGACGCCGAGGGCGAAGCCCTTGCCGAGCGCGTGCTCGGATCTCGACAGGTCCCAGAGGACAAGACCGGCGAGGGCGAGATTGATCTGACCGAAAAGGACGGTCTGGAAGACGGGTTCGAGCCAGAGCCCGGCGGCGACGGCGACGAGCAGCGGCACGGGACCCGCGGGCAGTCCCGCGAACCGCCAGGACAGCCGTACGAACAGCGCCAGCAGCGCGACATTGCCGATGACGAAGAGGATCTTGAGGGCGTCGACGGGCAACCAGGTGGTGGGGACGAAGAGGATCGCCGCGAAGGGTGGATAAGTGGCGGGTAGCTGCCACTGGGTGACCGTGAACCCGTAGAGGTCGGTGCCGCCGACGACGGCCGCGCCCTCCGCCCGGTAGACGAGCGTGTCGGCCATCGGGATGCGCCGGGCGACGCAGAGGGTGGCGAATGCGGCCAGCGACAGGGCGAGCGCGCCCGCTGCGGCGAGTGAGCGGGGAGTCACGGTCCGGTAGGTCACGGCCGCGACCCTAGTGGATCAGGGGCGTGGGTCAGGTCCCCGAGGTCTCCGGAACGGCTCTCCCGGACGGCTCACGGGACGGGTGCCGGGGCGGCTCCCGGGGCGGGTCTCCCGCTCGGGTTCTCCCCGGGGGATTCTCCCGTACGGATCGCTCAGAGGCGGCGGCCGCGGACGACGCCGGCCTCCTCCGCGTACTCCCCGAGAACGGCCACCCGGAACGCGGTACTCACGAAGACCTTGACCGCGCGCACCGCGTTGCCGAGGTGGTGGGCGGGGTGGGGTGCGGACCCCGTGGCGGTCGCGCCGGGTGGTGGCGGGGCGCCGTGCGGGGCATGGGCCGGGGTGAAAGCTGCTGTACTCATGTATCCATGGTGGATCCACGCACGCCGGGACACATCGGCCCATGGGCGGAACCGCCCCCGGCGGCGCGTACGACTCGGGGCGCGGTGGCACGTACGACTCCCGGTATACGGGGTGTCCCCTACGGGACGGACCCGTCTACGGGACGGACCCGGCGGCCCGGCCCGCCCGGCGCGCCGAGCGCAGGGCCCCACCGGGAAAAGCATTCGCCCGCCCCGCGGCCGGTGACTACAATCGCCCACCTTGCCCGCCTCCCTCAGCGGAGCGCCGCTGTCCGGACGGAAACCGGACGGCCACCGCCATGATGTGATCCACGCCGACCGACAGGCCCGCGGCCCGTCGGCGTGCGTACAGCCCGGAGGCAACACCGTGCCCGCGTACGACCACGACCCCCAGACACCCGACGCACCCCTCGCCGCCGCCCCCGCCCTCGCCGAGCCCACCGAGCCTGCCGGGTCCACCGGGTCCACCGGGCCCGCCGAGCCCGTCGGCGCCGACGATCCCCTGGGCAGCGAGCGCGCCCATCTGAGCGCCTCCCGCTCCGCGCTCCGCGCGATGCGCGAGGACGTCCAGTCGCTCGACATCCGGGACGTCACCGCGAACTGGGTCAACGCCGCCGTCCTGGAGGCCCAGATCGAGGAGCGGATCAAGGCACTCGCCGATCTCGCCCACACACCCCTCTTCTTCGGGCGGCTCGACTATCTGCGTCCCGTGGGAGCGGCGGCGCCGGCGGGGACGGCAGGGGCGGCGGGGGCGGCGGGGGCGCCGGGAGCGGGGAGCTCCCGGGGCGCCGAGGGCGACCGCACGCCGGAGGCGGCCGATACGACGGTGTACATCGGCCGCCGCCATGTTCACGACGCCCACGGCGACCCCATGGTCATCGACTGGCGCGCCCCCGTCTCGCAGCCGTTCTACCGGGCCTCGAAGAAGGATCCGCACGATGTCGCGCTGCGCCGCCGCTTCGGCTACACGGCCGGGGAGCTCACCGCGTACGAGGACGAACACCTCTCCGACCCCACCGAGGCGGTCCTCTCCAGCAGGCTCCTCCAGGCCGAGATCGAACGCCCGCGCGTGGGCCCCATGCGCGACATCGTCGCGACGATCCAGCCGGAGCAGGACGAGATCGTCCGCAGCGACCTCGGCGGTACGGTCTGCGTCCAGGGCGGCCCCGGCACCGGGAAGACCGCCGTCGGCCTGCACCGGGTCGCGTATCTGCTGTACGCGCACCGCGAGCGGCTGGCCCGTACCGGCACGCTGGTCATCGGTCCGAACGCGTCCTTCCTCCACTACATCGAGCAGGTGCTCCCCGCGCTGGGCGAGCTGGACGTGCGGCAGTCGACGGTGGACGGTCTGGTCGCCTCGGTCGAGGTGCGCGGCACGGACCCGGCGCCCGCCGCCGTGCTCAAGGGCGACGCCCGGATGGCGGAGGTCCTGCGCCGGGCCGTGCGCTCCCATGTCACCCCGCCCACGGAGGAGGTCGTGGTGGTGCGCGGCTCCCGGCGGTGGCGGGTACCGGCGTACGAACTCGCGGAGATCGTCCAGCAGTTGCTGGACCGGGACATGCGCTACGGCGCCGCGCGCGAGGCCCTTCCGCAGCGGATCGCCCACGCCGTGCTCGTACGGATGGAACGCGCGGGCGAGGCACCCGACGACCGGGTGCAGGACGCGGTGGCCCGCAACCCGGCGGTCAAGGCGGCGGTGAAGGCCGTCTGGCCCCCGGTCGACCCGGCGAAACTGGTGCTGCGGCTGCTCTCCGACGCGGAGTTCCTGGCCGCGCACGCGGAGGACCTGCTCACACCCGACGAGCAGCGGACGATTCTGTGGGCGAAGCCGGCGCGGAGTGTGAAGTCGGTGAAGTGGTCACCGGCGGACGCGGTGCTGATCGACGAGACGGCCGATCTGATCGCCCGTACGCACTCGCTGGGCCATGTCGTCCTGGACGAGGCCCAGGACCTCTCCCCCATGCAGTACCGCGCGGTCGGCCGCCGCTGCTCGACCGGCTCGGCCACGGTCCTCGGCGATCTGGCCCAGGGCACCACCCCGTGGGCCACCTCGAGCTGGGCGGACGCCCTGCGCCATCTCGGCAAGACCGACGCGGTGGTCGAGGAGCTGACGGCGGGCTTCCGTGTGCCGCGCGAGGTGATCGCGTACGCGTCGAGGCTACTGCCGGAGATCTCGCCGGGCCTGGCGGAGGTGGAGTCGGTCCGTGAGTCGCCGGGCTCGCTGGAGGTACGGGAGGTGCCGGACGCCTCCGCCCTGGACACGGCGGTCGTGGCCGCCTGTGCGCGGGCGCTGGCCCACGAGGGCTCCATCGGCCTGATCGCGGCGGACAGCAGGATCCCCGCGCTGCGCGAGGCCCTGACCGCGGCGGAGATGCCCTGGCTCTCGCCGGGCGAGGAGACGACCGCGGCCTCCCGGCTGACGCTGGTCCCCGCCTCCCTGGCGAAGGGACTGGAGTACGACTACGTGGTGCTGGACGACCCGGCCGCGATCGTGGCGGGCGAGCCGGACGACCGTACCGGCCTGCGACGCCTCTATGTGGCCCTGACCCGCGCGGTCTCCGGGCTGACGGTGCTGCACACGGCCCCGCTCCCGGCCGCGCTCCTCGCCCCCGCCGGGTGATCCCGGCCGCCCCCACCGGGTGACGTCGGCCGGCCCCGGCGGTCCGCGCCATCCGCCGGGCCGCACCGCCCGCGTCGCTCCCCGGGCCTGGGCCCCGGCCGCTCACCGGGCCTGGGTTTCCGACCCCTCACCGGGCCTGGGCCCCGTCCGGCCCGACGGCGTCGGCGGCGTCGCTGGGAACGGCCGGTTCGGCAGGAGCGGCGGGCTCGGTGGGAGCGGCGGGAGCGGGGGGATCGGCGGGGCCCGTGCTCCCGGCGGGGGCGGCGGCCGTACGACCGGTGAGCTCGCGGGCCCTGCGTACGGTCGCCGCGTCGGCCATCGCGCCCTCTCCGTCGCGGAACGCCCCGGCGCCGTCCCGCTCATGGCGCTCGAAGAGGTCGAGCAGGGCGTGCGCCCCGGCCAGCTCGGCGGCGTCGGTGCCGAACACCTCGTTGGCGACGGCGACCTGGTCGGGGTGGATACAGGCCCGCCCCTGGAACCCGAGACCACGCAGCCGGAGACTGGAGGCGCGGAACGCCGCACGGTCGGACGGGTGCACGGAGACCGGCGCGACGGCGCACTCAAGGCCGTACGCGACGGCGTGCGCGACAGCCGGGCCACGGGCCCAGTCGAGCAGATCGTCGCCCCGGGCGGAGTCCGGTTCCATCCGCAGATCCGCGCGCAGGTCCACCTCACCGAGCTGGATCCGGCGCACCACGGGATGGCGGGCGACGGTGCCGAGCGTGAGCACCCCCGCCGCGCTCTCGACGAGCAGCCCCAGCGCCACGGACCCGGCGACGAGGGGTCCGGCGGCGGCACGGGCCCCGGCGATGGAGGACCCGGCCGCGGCGCGAGGCCCGGCGGTGGAGGACCCCGCGGCCGGGCGCCCGCCGCTCCCCGCGACCAGCGCGGCGAGCGCGTCGAACTCCGGGCCCGCCGCCGCTTTGGGCATCCAGAGACCGTCGATCCGGCCCGTGGCCAGCAGGGCACGCGCGTCATCGAGGCCCCGGGCGCCCGTGTTGACCCGTACCCACAGCTCCGGCCCGCCGGTGGCCGGCCGGTCCAGGGCGAACGCGACGGCGGCGGCGCGGGCGTCGTCCTTGCGCGCGGGCGCGACGGCGTCCTCCAGATCGAGGATGAGCGCGTCGGCGTCGCCGCGTCGCGCGGCACGCAGAAAACGCGGCTGGTCGGCGGGGACATAGAGATGGGAACGAGGCGGCCGAGGGGGCACCGGGCTACTCCTCACATACAAGAAAATCAGGCGTTGCACACAATGAATCAGATGATGCATTTTCCTAAGTGGTGATGTAGCTTACCAGTCACAATACTTCGGGACGGTCCGCTGTACGGAGGCCGTACGACCGGTCCGGAGCCGTGACGAGGGGCGGGGCGGTGTCCCGCCGACGAGGAGGGGATCGCGGCGTGTTCCAAGCCGACAGCGTCACGATTACCGTGCTGGTCGAGAACCAGGTGGACATGCTGCTGCCCGACCAGGCCAGCCCCACCGGGGGTGATGACCACTGCGTCACCAGGTACGGGCTCATCGAGCACTTCGACCCCAAGCGCGTCCCGCCCCAGGCCGAGAACGGCATCAGCTTCCTGGTCGAGGCGGTACGGGGACGGCACACCCTGCGCGTGCTGTTCGACGTCGGCCTCACCGGCACCGTCCTCGCCCACAACATGCGGGTGCTGGGCGTGGACCCGGCCACCATCGACCATGTGGTGATCAGCCACGGTCACCCGGACCACTTCGGCGGTATCCACCGCTTCCTCGACCTGGCGGGCCGCCGTATCCCGGTCGCCACCCACGCCGACGCGGAGCTGCCGCGGTACGCGGTCATGGGTGACGGCAGGACCTCACCGGTCTACAACGCCGCCTTCGGCTTCGGCGAGGTCGAGAAGTCCGGCGGCGTCCCCGTACTGACCAGGGACTCGCTCGATCTCGGCTGGGGTGTCCACACCACCGGGGAGATCCCGAGGGAGGTCCCGTTCGAGGCGGGCGCCGCTCCGGCGTTCAGCCCCGGCGACCCCGGTCTCTACCAGGTCTCGGCCGAGGGCCGGCTGCGCCGGGACGAGGTGATGGACGAGATGGGACTCGTGGTGGATGTGAAGGACGTGGGTCTGGTCGTCCTGACGGGCTGCGCGCACGCGGGTGTCATCAATACGATCGCCCAGGCCCGCGCGGTCTGCGGACCCAAGCCGGTCCGCGCGGTGATGGGCGGGTTCCACCTCGGCTTCCCCACCACCCCGGCGGAGAATGTCGGGCTGACCACGGACGCGCTCGCCGAACTGGAGGTCGCGACGGTCATGCCGATGCATTGCAGCGGGCTCCACACCCACGCCCGGGTGGCCCGCGATCTCGCCTCGAACTATGTGCAGCCCGCCGTCGGCACCGTGCTGCGCTTCGGCCGCTCATGACGACGGACGGCGGCGCCGGCAGAGGCCCGGACGACGACACGAACGGCGGCGCGCACGGCAGCACGGACGGCAGCGCGGACGGCGGCCCGGACGCGAGGGGCAACGCGGCCGACAGCGCGGCCGGCGGCCCGGACGTGAGGCGTAACGCGGCCGACAGCGCGGACAGAGGCCCGGACGCGAGGCGTAACGCGGCCGACAGCGCGGACGGCGGCGCACACAGCGGCGCGGCCGGCGGCCCGGACCGGGCGGCGGACCTCCGGGGCATCCGGGTCATCGCCGTCGAACAGGCCGTCGCCGCCCCCCTGTGCACCCGGCACCTCGCCGATCTGGGCGCCGAGGTGATCAAGATCGAGCGGCCGGGCGGCGGGGACTTCGCCCGTGGCTACGACGAGGCCGTCCACGGTCTGGCCAGCCACTTCGTCTGGCTCAACCGGGGCAAGCGCAGTGTCGTGCTCGATCTGAAGGCCGAGCCGGGACGGCGGGTGCTGCGCCGACTGCTGCGCGACGCCGATGTCCTGGTCTGCAATCTCGCGCCGGGCGCCCTGGAGCGGATCGTCCCCGACGAGGAACTGGCCCGGCTGAACCCTCGGCTGGTGCGCTGCTATCTCTCCGGGTACGGGGCGACGGGACCGTACGCCACCCGCAAGGCGTACGACGCGCTGGTGCAGGGCGAGGCGGGCACGATCACGGCCACCGGTACGCCGGAGACACCGGCCAAGCCCGGTGTCTCCCTGGCCGATCTGGCCGGGGGGACGTACGCGCTCACCGCCGTCACCTCCGCCCTGTATGCACGGGAGCGGACCGGGCTGGGCAAACGGATCGACGTGGCCCTGTTCGACGTACTGCTGGAGTGGATGAGCCCGCTCCTGCTCGCCGAACTGCACGCGGGTTCGGCGCCCGCGCCGGCCGGGCTGCGGCACGCGAGCATCGCGCCGTACGGTCCCTATACGACCGCCGAGGGCCAGGACGTGCTGATCGCGGTGCAGAACGAGGGCCAGTGGCGGCGGCTGTGCCGGATGGTGCTGGACGAACCGGGGCTGCTGGACGATCCGGCGTTCGCGTCGAACAGCGCCCGGGTGCGGCACCGCGAACGGACGGAGCGCGCGGTGCAGGCACGGCTGAGCCTGCTCTCCACCGCCGAGGTCACCGAGCGGCTGGAGCGGGCCGATGTGCCCTACGCGCGGCTGAACCAGATCGGCGAGGTCCTGGACCATCCGCAGGCGGAGGCGACCGGGCGCTGGTCGGAGGCGACGCTGCCGGACGGGCGGGCGGTGCGGGTGGTCACCTCGCCGCTGCATCCCCACCGGGAGCCGCCCGGGGGGCGCCGGGTGCCGGCGCTGGGCGAGCACACCGCGGACGTGCTGGGTGAACTGGGCCTGTCGCGGGCCGAGATGGACGCGCTGCTGACATCGCCCGCGCCCCGATCGGACGCGCTGCCTGCGGATGCGACACCCACGGACGGGCCGCCTGCGGACGCGCTGCACGCGGACGCGCCGCCTCCGGACGCGGCGCTTGCGGACGGGCCGTCCGCCGACGCACCGCCCACGGACGCCACGACCGCCGGGACGCCGTCCACGGGGGCCTCCTCCCCGTCCGACGGCTCGTCACCGAGCGGCACATCCGCGTCGGCGGCGCCCGCCCGGTGACCGGCGGCCGGGCCGGTACGGCCCTGGGCCGGCCGGGCCGGCCTGCCCTGCGGGGCGCCTGCCCGAGGGGAGTCCCGCCCGGGGGTCACCGGTCCGGGGAACGCCGGCCCGGCGGGACACCGGTCCGGGGGACACCGGCCCGGCGGGACACGGATCCGCCGTCGTCGGTTCGGCCGTGCCGTCGTGTCGGCCGTAGTCGACAGCGGTGGCCGCGCCGGCCGTTGTCGCGTGAGCCGTGGTCGCGCCAGAAGCGGTCGCCTCAGTCGTTGTCGACGTCGAACGGGTCAACGATCTGTTGGCCCGTCAGATGCCGTGCCAGCGCGAGGAAACTGCGGGACAGGTGCCACTCCGTCGCCTTTGCCAGCGCGTCCCCGTCACCGAGCCGGGCCGCCGCCAGCATCGCCCGGTGTTCGTTGGAGGTCTCCTCGGCCCGGTCGTGGAGGACCTGGAGCACGTCCCACGGGAACTTCTGCCAGAGCTGGTCGATCTCGTCGGCGAGCCCCTCGTTGCCGCAGTTCGCGTAGAAGAGGAAGTGGAACTGACGGTTCGTGGCGTTCAGCCGTGCGCGGTCCCCCTCGGCCGCGGCCTCCTCCATCTCCGTCACCAGCCGCTCCGCGAGGTCGATGTCGCGCGGGGAGAGCCGCCGGGCCGCCCGCTGCATGGCGTACGGCTCCACCAGGCGGCGCAGCAGATAGACGGTCTTGACCTGCTCGTAGTCGGCGTCGGCGACCCGGACGCCCTTGTGCGGCTCACCGACCAGCACACCCTCGGCCTCCAGCAGCCGCAGCGCCTCACGGACCGGTGTGATGCTGGTGTCGAACATGGCGGCGAGCACGTCCTGCTGGATACGGCTGCCCCGGGGCAGTTCGCCCTCGCTGATCATCCGCCGCAGCTCGGTGGCGATACGGTCGCGCTTCGTCAGCGGTTTCGCCCCCTTCGACGCGACGCCGTCGGTCGCGGTGGAGGGACGTCGGCGGGCCGGCGGCAGCATGGGTGTGTCCTTCATCGCTCAGCGCTCGGGGAGCGTCGGGTCGGCGGGCCTGATGAGTGTCGCACCGGCGGAACGGGTTCCGTGCCGTATCGGCCCGCCGGGGCGGACCGCGGGGGACGCGAAGGGCCGGGCCCGTGTCCGGGGACCGGCCCGTCGGCCGTGCGGTCAAGGCCGTGATCGAGGCCGTGATGTTGGAGGCCGTGGCCGTGATCGAGGCCGTGATCGTGATCCTGATCGAGGCCGTGATCGATCGCGCGGTCATGGTCGAGGCCGTGATCGTGGTCGAGGCCGCCGTGGAAGTCCAGGAGGACCGCCGCGAAGGCCTCGGGCTCGTCCAGGTACGCGACATGACCCGCGCCCGGCACCACCCCGTACACCCCGCCGAGCTGTCCGGCCAGCGCCTTCGCGGCGTCCTCGCCGACCCGTTCGTCGTACGCGCCGCGCAGCACCAGACACGGCGACCCCAGCGGCCGGGGCGGCGCGTCGCCGGCCCAACCGAGGGTGGCCCGCAGGGAGTCCAACAGGGTCCGCGCGCGCGTCGCCGCCATCGCGTCGCGCAGCAGCGCGCGACGGGCGGGACCGGAGCCGCGCAGGGTGCCTTCGGCATAGCTCCGGGCGAAGGCGGCGGTCCCCTCGCGGCGCAGCCGCTCCTCGGTCTGCGCCAGCCGCCCCGCCGCCGCGGGCCCGCCGGCCGGGGGGAACCCGACGAGGGTCAAGGAGCGCACGGCGTGTGGCCGTTGACGGGTGAGAGCGAGCGCGATCAGGGCGCCGAGACCGGAGCCCACGACATCCACCGGGCGGCCACCGTCCAGGGCGGCGGCGCACGCCGAGGCCGCCTCCAGCGCACCGGCCGGGGTGAACGGTTCGTCGGCCCGGCCGCCGTGCCCCGGCAGATCGGGTGCCTCGACGGCCCGCCCGTCGGCACACAGAAAGGGGAGGGCGGGCGCCCAGGTGCGCCCGTCGCCTCCCCAGGTGTGCAGCACGAGCAGAGCCGTGGCCGTCACAGTCATAGGCACCTCACACCAGGATCATGCATCTTTCGGTTTCTTGAGTATAGCTATTGCATGTCAGGCATCCTAGTGCCCAGAATCCCCGGTATGACCACGACCCACTCCGTGCACCACAGCGAGGGCGACGCACAGCGCGACCCCCGAGCCGGCGCGCCGGGGCCAGCAGGGACGGCCGCACCGGCCGGCGCGCACGGTGGCGCCACGGTGGCGATCGACGGGCTGACCATGCGCTTCGGCGAACGCACCGTGTCCCAGGACATCGACCTGACCATCGGCGCCGGCGAGGTGCTCTCGATCGTCGGCCCCTCCGGCTGCGGCAAGACCACCCTGCTGCGGGCGGTGGCCGGACTGATCGCGCCCGCCGAGGGGGAGGTCCGTATCGACGGGCAGACCTCGGCCGGCACCCCGGACGGGGTGGCGATGGTCTTCCAGCACTTCGGCCTCTTCCCGTGGAAGACGGTCGAGGCGAATGTCGCCTACGCGCTGCGCGTACGCGGCGTCGCGAAGAAGGAGGCGCTGGAGAGGGCCCAGGAGCTGATCGGGCTCGTCGGGCTCTCCGGCTTCGAGAAGTCGTATCCGCACCAGCTCTCCGGCGGGATGCAGCAGCGCACCGGCCTGGCCCGCGCCCTGGCCGTACGCCCCCGGCTGCTGCTCATGGACGAGCCGTTCGGCGCGCTGGACGCGCAGACCCGCGAGGTCCTCCAGTTCGAGCTGCTGAACATCTGGCAGGACCACCCCGTGACGATGCTGTTCGTCACCCACTCGATAGACGAGGCCGTTCTCTTCGGGGACCGGATCGCCGTGCTCAACGGACGGCCCAGCGGTGTCGCCGAGCTGATCGACGTGACGCTCCCGCACCCCCGTGACCGGTCCGTACTGGCCACCCCGGAGTTCCTCGCCATCCGCGAGCGGGTCTGGTCCCTGGTCATGAACGCCGACGCGCGGTCCTGACCGCCGCCGCCGCGCGGTCCTGACCGCGCGGCACCCAGTCATTCCGTCACCACGTCACCACGTCACCACACCCGCACCGCCACCTGTCGCGCACTCGGCACGGCGGCAGAAGGAGCACTTCGCATGAGAATCTCCCGGCGCAGACGCGCCCTGGCCGGACTGGCCGCACTCCTCTCGCTCGGCGCCGCCCTGGCCGGCTGCGGCTCCGACGACTCCTCCTCGGCCGCCGCGGGCGACGGCGGAGCCGGCGGAGACACCAAGATCACCATCGGAGTGCCCGGCATCCCGCCGATCTATCTGAACACCGTGCTGTACGTGGGCGAGAAGCAGGGCTTCTTCTCCGACCGCGGTGTGGATGTCACCCTCCGCCCGCTGACCACCGGCGCCGATGTCGGCCGCGCGGTGCAGAGCGGCGAGATCCAGGGCGGTGTCATCGGGACGCCGGGCGCGGTCGCGCTCGGCGCGAGCGGCGGCTCGATCGTCTCGGTGATGGGCTTCCCCAAGCCGACCTATCTGCTGGCCAGCACCGACGGAAAGGTCACCGACTGCGCTTCGGTCAAGGGCAAGACCGTCGCGGTCGACGCGGTGGGCGCGCCCAAGGCACTGGGCCTGGCCGCCATGCTGGCGAGCTGCGGCCTCGGCCCGAAGGACGTCAGCACGATCAATGTCGGCGGCCCGCCGACCGTGGACGCGCTGGTGGCCGGGCAGGTCGAGCTGGCCGTCCTGCACCCCGACGAACTCGCCACCGTACGGGAGAAGATCGGCTCGGGGACCAAGGTCAACGAGGTCATGACGCTGGCCGGGGTGGACCCGCTCCAGCACTACACCGTGCTCGTCGCCCGCAAGGACCAGCTCGCCGGCCCCGCCCGGGACACCTGGGTCAAGGTCGTGGCGGCGCTGCGCGAGACGGTCGCGTTCATGTACGACCCGGCCAACGCCAAGCAGGTCGCGGCCGAGGCGTCCGCCGTCACCAAGGAACCCGGCACCGTGGCCGAGGCCGCGCTGCCGCAGTTCCTCTCGCTCGGTGTCTGGCCCAAGGAGGGCGACGGCCTCGACAAGGCGGCCATCCAGCACACCATCGACGCGGCCGTCGAGGCGGGCAATGTGCCCGAGGCCAAGGCGCCCACGTACGACTCGCTGGTGGACCCGTCGGTGTTCGCCGACGCGACGGGCAAGTGATGGCGGGCCCCGGAGCGCGGGCCGCCGCCCGCCCACGACCACGCGTCCCCCGCTCACGATCACGCGCCGCCCGTCCGGGTGTGCGGTCGGGGACGCGGCTGGGAGCGCGGCTGGGACCGCTCGCGATCTCCGCGGCGGGGCTGCTGGCCGGACTCGGCCTCTGGCAGTTCGCCGGACAGCGGGATCCCGTCCTGTTCGCGACGCCGGGCCGGTCGGCCGAGGCGCTGCTCGACATGGTCCGCGACGGCTCACTGCCGAGCGCGCTGCTCTCCTCCGGAAAGCTGCTGGTGGTCGGGCTCGCCCTGGCGATCGTCGTCGGGGTCGGGTTCGGGCTGCTGCTCTCCCGGGCCCGGCTGCTGCGGGCCAGCACGGACTGGCTGCTCTTCGCCCTCCAGTCGGTCCCGATCGTGGCGCTCGCCCCGCTGATCCTCTCGGCGTTCGGCTTCGGCCTGCCCGCCAAGACCCTGGTGGTCTTCCTGACCGCGGTGTTCCCCGTCGTCGTGAACACGGCCGAGGGAGCCCACCGGGTGCCGACGACCCTGCTGGAGGTGGCCCGTACCTTCCGCAGCAGTGAGTGGCGGATCTGGAAGGACGTGCTGCTGCCGCACACCTTGCCGTACGCCATGACCGGGGTGCGGCAGGGGATCGCGATGGCCTTCGTGGGGACCCTGGCCGCCGAGTTCTTCCTCAACGCCAGCGGCGTCGGCGGGCTGCTGCTCGCCGCCGGCACCCGGTTCGACACGGCCACCGTGCTCGGTCTGACCGTGCTGGTGTCGGTGCTGGCTGTCGCCCTGATGGGCTGCGGCCGCGCGGTCGAACGTCACTTCGCACGGTGGCGGACGGTGCGGTCATGAGTACCCACCGGGAGATCCCGGCCTCCGAAAGCACCACCGGAGCCACTACGGCCACGGGGGCCGCCACAACCACTGGAGCCACCGCGACCGGCGGGGCCGCCGGCACCACCGGGACCGGCGGGGTCACTGGGACCGGCGGGGCCACGACCACCGGCCGTACTGCTCCCCTGCCGAAGAAACGGCTGAGCGACCGTACGGCCGGTCTGCTCGGCAAGCTGACCGTCGCCGTCGTCGTCGCCGTCGTCTGGGAGGCCTCCGTACGGCTGTGGCTGCCCGACTATCTGCCCACGCCCTCGGGTGTGGCCGGGGCGGCCTGGCCGACCCTCACCTCCGAGGCGTTCGGCACCGCGCTGGGCGAGACGCTCGGCGGGGTGGCGCTGGGTCTGCTCCTCGGCTGCGCCGCCGGTACGGCCGTCGGTCTGGGCCTGGGCCGGCTGCCCTGGCTGCGGCATCTCAGCTCGCCGTACATCAGCGGTCTGTACGCGATGCCGATGCTGGCCATGGTGCCGATGGCGACGATCTGGCTCGGCTACTCCAGTCAGACCCGGCTGGCCGTGATCGCCCTGTCGGCGTTCCTGCCCTGCGCGGTGAGCACCGGCGACGGTGCCCGTGAGATCCCCGCCCAGTTGGGGGAGTTGTCGCAGGTGCTGCGGCTGTCCCGGCTCCGGGTGGTGGCCGACGTCCTGCTGCCCTCGACGCTGCCGTTCATCATCGCCGGCGTCCAGGTGGCGGTGGGCCGGGCCCTGGTCGGCGCGGTGGCGGTGGAGTTCCTCGCGAGCCTCCCGGGGCTGGGCACCTACATCCTCAGCAACGCGCACTCGTTCCAGCAGGACGCCGCGTTCGTCGCGGTCCTCGTCCTGGCCGCGCTCGGCATCGTCGCGCGGGCGGGCACCGAGACGGCGTTGCGCCGGCTGGCCCCCTGGCATCTGCACGTCAACCGCTGACCGCCGACCATCGACCGACACCCCCACCGCACCCACCGCAACCGGCCCAGCCGGCCCACCCCACCCACCTCATTCAGCCCACACTCAGCCCACACTCAGCCCACCCACCTCACCCACCTCACCGCACAGAATCCCGCAAGCAAGGAGCGAGGAAATGCCCGACGACGGCGGCCCGCGGCCGTTCCGTACGGAGCTCATCGACGGTATGCGCGTCGAGTGGGACGTACCCATCGAGATGGACGACGGGATCGTGCTGCGCGCGGACGTGTTCCGGCCGGTGACCGACGAGCCGGTGCCGGTGATCATGACCTACGGTCCGTACGCCAAGGGCCTGCCCTTCCAGCGCGGCTATCCCAGCGCGTGGGAGGCGATGTCCCGGGACCACCCCGACACGGTGGCGGGCACCTCCAACAAGTACCAGAACTGGGAGGTCGTCGACCCCGAGAAGTGGGTGCCGCACGGCTACGCCTGCGTCCGGGTCGACTCGCGCGGCACCGGCCGCTCGCCCGGCCGGGTCGATCCCTTCTCGCCCCGCGAGACCCGCGACTTCCACGACTGCGTCGAATGGGCGGGCACCCGGAGCTGGAGCAACGGCCGGGTGGGCCTCAACGGCATCTCGTACTACGCGATGAACCAGTGGCACGTCGCCTCCCTGCGCCCGCCGCACCTGGCCGCCATCTGCCCCTGGGAAGGGGCCGCGGACTTCTACCGGGACGGCTCGTACCAGGGCGGTGTCCGCTCCACCTTCTGGGACAACTGGTACGACATGCAGGTCAAGACGGTCCAGTACGGCGTCGGCGAGATCGGCGGCCGCAACCCGAACACCGGACAGCTGATCTGCGGCGACGATGTCCTCGATCCGGCGGAGCTGGCCGCGAACCGTACCGATCTCGGCGCGGACATCGCGGCGCACCCCTTCGACGACGCGTACCACCGGGACCGCTCGGCCCACTGGGACGCCATCGACGTGCCGGTCCTGAGCTGCGGCAACTGGGGCGGTCAAGGACTCCATCTGCGCGGCAACGTGGAGGGGTTCGTCCGGGCGGCGTCCACCCGCAAGTGGCTGGAGATGCACGGCCACGCGCACTGGCCGCTCTTCTACACCGACTACGGGGTCGACCTCCAGATGCGGTTCTTCGACCGGTATCTGAAGGACGAGCCCAACGGCTGGGAGGACCGGCCCCCGGTACAGCTCCAGATCCGCCATGTCGACGGGACGTTCACCGAGCGCGGCGAGGACGCCTGGCCCCTGCCGTCGACCCGCTGGACCACACTGCGGCTGACGGCGGACGGCGCGCTCACCGAGGAGGCGGCCACCGAGGGCACGGTCGGCTTCGACGCGTCCGGCGACGGGGTGGAGTTCAGCACCGCGCCGCTGCCGGAGTGGACGGAGATCACCGGCCCGCTGGCGGCGAAGCTGTTCGTCTCCTCCACCACCGCCGACGCCGACCTGTTCCTGGTCGTACGGGTCTACTCGCCGGAGGGCGAGGAGATCGTCTTCCAGGGCGCCCTGGACCCCCACACCCCCATCGCCCAGGGCTGGTTGCGCGCCTCGCACCGCCGGCTGGACCCGGAGCTGTCGACCCCGTACCGCCCGTTCCATCCGCATGACCGCGCCGAGCCGCTGGAGCCCGGGGCCGTGTACGAACTCGACATCGAGATCCTCCCGACGTCCCTGGTCATCCCCGTCGGCTACCGGCTGGCCCTCCAGGTGCGCGGCCGGGACTACGTCCATCCGGGACCCGGCGCCCGGCTCTCCAACCTCAAGAACGAGCTCACGGGGTGCGGCCCCTTCCTCCACAACGACCCCGGAAACCGCCCGCCCCAGCTCTACGCCGGCCACACCACCATCCATGTGGGCGGCCCCCACGCGTCGTATCTCCTGCTCCCGGTGATCCCGTCGAGCTGAACCCAGAGGCCCCCCGCCGGCAGAACGAACCCCCGCAGCCCCGCCCATCCCACACCGGCACCGGCACCGGCACCGGCACCGGCACCGCCAGCGTCCGACCGCCCCCGCGCGAGCAACCGCCCCCGTTCCGACAGGCGACCCGACCCGACGCTCAGGCCGCGATGCCCAGTTCGGTGCGGGTGCGGTGGATGAACTCGCGAACGGCCGTCTCCCGGCGCCAGGGGGCCAGAGGGCCAGGGCGGTGCCATACGGCGCGATTGCCGTCCCCGGGGCTGACGTTCCCAAGGCCGCGATCCTCGCTACTGTATGAGGAGATCGTCACCGCAGGCCGCCGCCCGGGAAGCAACCACTGCCTCGTCCGGGTGCACGTCGGCCTCGGGCGGATGAAGTACGTCAGCACGGACCACGGCCTTTCCGCACACAGCGGCACGGCTCCCTCTGAAAGGGCAGAAGGAATGGGCGAGCGGGCGAATGTGAGAGTGCTGCTGCTGGTGGGCAGTGAGGCTGAGATCGTGGCGGATGCTTCGGACGCGGATGCGCCCGAGCGGTACCCCGCCCAGGAGATCGCGGACGCGGTCGGCGTTCCGGTCAAGGAACTGCCCGGCACCCGACTGACAGCGGCGGTCGGGGTTGGCGACCGGCTGTCCGGGTGGCAACTCGTCTGACCAGGGAGGGCTGAAGCCCGGCGGCCGGTTCGACCGCACGCGGATGCAGGCCCTCAGGACGGCCGCGTGGTTCTGCGACCGGACGGTGAGGGCTGCCGCGGCTCCGCAACTGGCTCACTACGGTGTCTGAATGCACTCCGACACCACCTCCGTCCCGGGGCAGCCCGCCGCCCGCGGCGCGGTCGTGATCATCTGCAACAGCCGCGGCGAGCTTTTGCTGCATCTGCGTGATGACATCGACGGCATTGCCTGGCCCGGCTACTGGAGCCTGCTGGGAGGCGGCTGCGACCCGGGCGAGCACGAAGTCGACGCGATCTGTCGTGAGCTGGACGAAGAGGCCGGACTGGGCACCGAGGTCGAGAATCTGCGGCAGTTCTGTGAGATCCGCGACCAGCACGGCTCGGGCCAGCTGATCACCTTCTTCTCCTCCCACTGGGACGGCGACGAGACTCGGCTCCCGCTGACAGAAGGCGTCAAGCTCCAGTTCTTCGCCCCCGAATCGCTGGACGACCTCAAGATCCCCTTCTTCATCCGGGACGGCATCAACCGCTACCTGACCAGCCTTCCGTCCAAGCGGTGCCTTCCCCGGTGAGGGGCGAGGCCACCTGGAAGGACACCCGCTCGTGAAACTCACCGTCGTCGGCTGCGGCTACCTCGGCACCCTGCACGCGGCCTGCATGGCCGAACGCGGCCACGAAGTCCCCGGCATGGGCTGCGACATGTTCCCTCCGGACCGGGGCAGGGGTCCGGTCCGTCCGCCTGCCGTTTCCCGGCGGCAGGCGGACGGGGTCGCGGGCTGGCCGGAGAGGCCGTCGTCCCGTCCGTCGTCCCTTTCGCGCGTCAGGTCGGGCGTCCGCGTCAGGTCGGGCGTCAGGCGTCGAGGGCAGTGCGCCATTCCCTTACGGCGTCCACGGACACCGGTTCCGTCCAGCCGCCCGGCCGTGCCGCGCCGCCGATGTGGAAGCCGTCGACACCCGCCGCGACCAGTACGTCCACATGGTCGAGCCGGAGCCCGCCGCCGACCAGCATGCGCGGCCCGTACCCCGGCTCCCCGCGTCCCGCGGCGCGTGCTTCCGCGAGGAGGGTCGGCAGACCGTTGTCCACACCGTCGGGCGAACCGGCGGTGAGATACGTGTCCAGCCCCGGCAGATCCGCGAGCTGCTTGCGCAGCGCGTTCCGGTCGGCCGCGCGGTCGATGGCCCGGTGGAAGGTCCAGCGGCAGCCGTCCAGCTCCGCGAGCAGCCGCTCCACGGTCACCAGGTCAGGACTGCCGTCCACGTCCAGGAAGCCGAAGACGAACTCCTCCGCCCCCTCCGCACGCAGCCCGCGCGCCGCGCTCACCAGCGCGTCCACATCGCCCGGCCCGCCGGGCTCCCCCACCGTGAAGCCGTCGGCCAGCCGCAGCATCACCCGCAGCGGGATGTCGACGGCGGCGCGGATCGCCGCGAAGGTCTCGCGGGGCGGGGTCAGGCCGTCCGCCGCCATGTCGGTGACGAGTTCGAGGCGGTCCGCACCTCCGCTCCGGGCGGCGACCGCGTCCTCCACGTCGAGGGCGATCACCTCCAGGACTGCACGCTTGCTCATGAGACCTCATTCATCGGGGATGGGCGGCTATAGGTCTAGTCCAATGTCCAGCCTAAGGGGAGCCGCACCACGGCGCACCAGCGCACCCGCACCGTGCATCACCGCTGTAACACGGAGGGACCAGCGCCGGAGGCTGAGAAGGAGAGGAAAATACCCCCCTGGGGTATCTTGCAGTCACCCTGGGCGAGAGGTATACCTGAAGGAGGAAATACCCCTAGGGGGTACAATGTCCTCATCGGTCGACCACGAGGAGCCGTCAGCCATGAGTCTCACCAGAACCACCGGCGACGCACCAGCCGAGGTCGAGCTGCTCATCGGCGGTATGACCTGTGCCTCGTGTGCCGCGCGGATCGAGAAGAAACTCAACCGGATGGACGGTGTCGTAGCCACCGTCA
>NZ_JBIASO010000037.1:0-34957 GCF_042890865.1 Streptomyces sp. NPDC002018 | reverse complement strand
GTTCTCCCGCATCATCCAGGCCAAGACCGACGCCGAGGGCGGCGAGGTCACACCCGGCCAGATCTGGTCCGTCTTCCAGGACGAGTACCTGCCCAACCCGGACAACGCCTGGGGCCGGATCCAGCTCCGCTCGGGACAGAGCACGACCGACACGGACGGCCGCGACACCCTGACGGTCCAGGCCGTGGTGGACGGCGTGGAGACGGTGCTCAGCGGCACCGGCAACGGCCCCATCTCGGCGTTCTTCGAGGCCCTGGCGGGCGTCGGGGTGGACGCCAGGCTCCTGGACTACCAGGAGCACACGATGAGCGAGGGCGCGAGCGCGCAGGCCGCCTCGTACATCGAGTGCGCGATCGACGGGAAGGTGCTGTGGGGCATCGGGATCGACGCGAACACCACCCGGGCGTCACTCAAGGCGGTCGTCTCCGCGGTCAACCGCGCGACTCGTTGACGCGCCGGTCATGAACCGCTGATCCCGGCTTTCACCTGGGCGTTCAGGGGCCCCGTCCACCGGTCGCGGTGGGCGGGGTTCAGCCATGTCGTGGCGATCTCACGCCGCGGTACTGACGGAGCCCGGAGGATGTGGCTAACATCACGTCAACGCGGCAATGTTGCCGGAGCGTTACGGAGGTGCGCGACGTGCTGCCAGCTCAGGGATCAAGCGGCCGAAAAGTGCGCATCTGCGGCATTCGCACGTCCTGGAACACCGTCGGTGACGGGGAGTTCTTCTGCCCCGGCTGCGGGGGCGACCGCAACTACCGCCGTCGCACCGGCCGTCGCCGGTTCACCGTCCTCGGTGTCCCCCTGCTCGCGCGCGGGCTCGCCGGTCCGGTGATCGAATGCGCGGCCTGTCACACCCACTTCGGCATGGACGCCCTCGACCACCCCACCACCCTCCGCTTCTCCGCGATGCTGCGCGACGCCGTGCACACCGTCGCGCTCGCCGTTCTCGCGGCCGGCGGGATCTCCTCCCGTACGGTCAGGGAGACCGCGGTCCACACCGTCCGCGCGGCCGGGTTCGAGGACTGCACGGAGGACCGGCTCACCGATCTGGTGGAGGCGCTCGCCGCCGACACCGGCCGGTTCGTCGTGGACCCCGGTCCGTGCGGCGCGGCGCTCGCCATCGAGCTGCACGAGGCGCTGGAGCCGCTGGCCCCGCATCTCGCTCCGGCGGGCCGGGAGTCGATCGTGCTCCAGGGCGCCAGGATCGCGGTGGCCGACGGACCGTACAGCCCGGCGGAGCGCGAGGTGCTCAGCATCGTGGGCGGCGCGCTGCTGCTGTGCTCGGACGACACGGAGAGACTGCTGCTGGCGGCGTCGGGAACGCCCTCCTGACGCTCCTGCGGGGCCATGGGCGCCCCGGTGGGCCCTCCGCGCCTCGCCGGTGGGCCTCTGCCCGCCTCTGCGGCGCCCGACCGCCTCCGCGGCGCCCGACTGCCTCCGCGGTGCCCGGTCGGCCCCGCGGTGCCGCCCCGCCTCCGTGGCGCTCCGTCCCGGCCGCCGGGGCCGGGCGGCGTCCTGGGGCGGATGACGGGGCGTCCTGGGCCCCTGCGCGACCGGCGGCCCGGCGGCCCGCGCGCATGCGCGAGAATGAGCCCATGAGTCTGTTCCGGGACGACGGCGTCGTGCTGCGCACCCAGAAGCTCGGTGAGGCCGACCGCATCATCACGCTTCTGACCCGCGGCCACGGCCGTGTCCGCGCCGTCGCCCGGGGGGTGCGCCGGACGAAGTCCAAGTTCGGGGCGCGGCTGGAACCTTTCTCCCATGTCGATGTGCAGTTCTTCGCGCGCGGCAGCGAACTCGTCGGCCGCGGTCTGCCGCTGTGCACCCAGAGCGAGACCATCGCTCCGTACGGTGGCGGCATCGTCGCCGACTACGCCCGCTACACCGCGGGGACGGCCATGCTGGAGACCGCCGAGCGTTTCACCGACCACGAGGGTGAGCCGGCCGTCCAGCAGTATCTGCTCCTGGTCGGCGGGCTGCGCACGCTCGCCCGCGGTGAGCACGCCCCCCATCTCATCCTGGACGCCTTCCTGCTGCGCTCCCTCGCCGTCAACGGATACGCGCCGAGCTTCGACGACTGCGCCAAGTGCGGACTCCACGGTCCGAACCGTTTCTTCTCCGTGGCGGCGGGCGGGGTCATATGCGCCGACTGCCGGGTGCCCGGCAGCGTCGTACCCTCTGCTGAGGCCGTCGGACTGCTGAGCGCGCTGCTGACCGGCGACTGGGCGACGGCTGACGCGTGCGAGGCGCGGCATGTCAGGGAGGGCAGCGGACTGGTGTCCGCCTATCTCCACTGGCACCTGGAGCGCGGTCTGCGCTCGCTCAGATACGTAGAGAAGAACTGATCACGCAGAGAAGATTTGGGAGACGAGAGCGCATGGCACGACGCGGAATCCTGGGACGTTCCCGCCGCGAGTACAAGACGCCCGAGCCGCACCCCTCGGGTGCGCGGCCGCCGAAGATCCCCGCCGAGCTGGTGCCCCAGCACGTGGCGTGTGTGATGGACGGGAACGGCCGCTGGGCCAAGGAGCGCGGGCTGCCCCGCACCGAGGGCCACAAGGTCGGCGAGGGCGTTGTCCTCGATGTGCTCAAGGGCTGTCTGGAGATGGGCGTCAAGAACCTCTCCCTGTACGCCTTCTCCACCGAGAACTGGAAGCGGACACCCGACGAGGTGCGCTTCCTCATGAACTTCAACCGTGATGTCATCCGGCGCCGCCGCGACGAGATGGACGAGCTGGGTATCCGTATCCGCTGGGTCGGCCGGATGCCCAAGATGTGGAAGTCGGTCGTCCAGGAGCTCCAGATCGCACAGGAGCAGACCAAGGACAACGATGCCATGACGCTCTACTTCTGCGTCAACTACGGCGGGCGTGCGGAGATCGCGGACGCGGCGCAGGCGCTCGCGGCGGATGTGGCGTCGGGGAAGCTCGACCCGGCCAAGGTCAACGAGAAGACGTTCGCGAAGTACCTCTACTATCCGGACATGCCGGACGTGGATCTCTTCCTGCGGCCCAGTGGTGAGCAGCGCACGTCCAACTATCTGATCTGGCAGAGCAGTTACGCGGAGATGGTCTTCCAGGACGTGCTCTGGCCGGACTTCGACCGCAGGGATCTGTGGCGGGCCTGTCTCGAATACGCCTCCAGGGACCGGCGCTTCGGCGGGGCGCTGCCCAACCCGGACGAGCAGGCGGAAGAGATCCCGCAGGGCTGATTCCGCGGGGCTTGTCCCGCGGGGCCGCGCACCATCTTCCCCGGTGCCGGGCGGGCTGTTCTCCGCCCGGCACGGGCGCGGGTTCCGCGGGTGCTGCTGCTTCCGGGGCTAGTTCTTCGCGGCCTGGCCCGCGCAGCGCGCGCACTCCGCGCAGGTGCCGAAGATCTCCACCGTGTGCGCCACGCTCACATAGCCGTGCTGGGCGGCGATCGTCTCGGCCCACTGCTCGACCGCGGGCCCCTCGACCTCGACGGCCTTTCCGCAGACCCGGCAGACAAGATGGTGGTGGTGGTCGCCGGTCGAGCAGCGGCGGTAGACGGACTCGCCGTCGTTCGTGCGCAGCACATCGACCTCGCCGGCGTCGGCGAGGGACTGGAGCGTGCGGTACACCGTGGTCAGACCGACCGAGTCGCCCCGGTGCTTGAGCATGTCGTGGAGCTCCTGCGCGCTGCGGAACTCGTCGACCTCGTCGAGCGCCGCCGCCACCGCGGCACGCTGGCGGGTCGATCGGCCGCGCACGGGGGCCGCGCTCGATCCATCGCTGGGCGCAGTCGTCACAGGTGCCTCCTTGCCTCTGCCCGTATCCACCGGGCGTTGCCCGCTTCCCCTCGGGCCATTCTGCCAGTTCGTGACCGGCCCGCGGTCAGACGGTGAGGTCGTCCGTGGGCCGGCGGCCGGCCGTCCCGTCCTGAACAGGCGTTACGCCTGGTACGGCGGTGGTCACGGACCGCCCCGCGGCCTCGGCGGTCCGCAGGGCCCCGGCCCGCCGTCTCGCCAGGGGGGTGGCGAGGACCGTCAGCACCACGAAGACCCCGATCGCCAGCAGCACGATCGTCGCGCCGGGCGGTACGTCCTGGTAGTACGAGGTGGCCGTACCGGCGAGCGTCACCGCCGTGCCGATCACGACCGCGAGCACGAACGTGACCGCGAACGACCGGGTGATCTGCTGGGCGGCCGCGACCGGCACCACCATCAGCGCGCTGACCAGCAGCAGTCCCACCACCCGCATGGCGACGGTGACCGTGACCGCCGCCGTGACCGCGATCAGCAGGTTCAGTGTGCGTACCGGCAGTCCGGTGACCCGGGCGAACTCCTCGTCCTGGCTGACCGCGAAGAGCTGCCGCCGCAGCCCCACCGTCACCAGCACCACGAAGGCGGCGAGCAGCGAGATCGCGGTCACGTCCGACGGCGAGACCGTCGACAGGGAACCGAACAGATAGGAACTGAGATTGGCGTTCGAGCCGTTCGGCGCGAGATTGATCAGCAGGACGCCGCCGGCCATGCCGCCGTAGAAGAGCATCGCCAGCGCGATATCGCCGCGGGTGCGGCCGTACGCCCTGATCAGCTCCATGGTGATGGCACCGGCCACCGAGACCAGCGTCGCGATCCACACGGGGCTGGCGGAGAGCAGAAAGCCCAGACCGACGCCGGTCATGGCGACATGGCCGATGCCGTCGCCCATCAGTGCCTGGCGGCGCTGTACGAGATAGATGCCGACGGCGGGGGCGGTGATACCGACCAGCACGGCCGCGATCAGCGCGCGCTGCATGAACGCGGTCTGGAGGATTTCCATGGTCAGGTCAGCAGTCCTGTGCGGAGCGGCTGGTCGGCCGCGTGGGGATGGACATGATCGTGGCCGGGCAGGGCGTGCTGGCCGACGGCCCGTGGTGGCGGCCCGTCGTGGGTCACACAGCCGTCGCGCAGCACCACCGCGCGGTCGATCAGCGGCTCCAGCGGGCCCAGTTCATGGAGGACGAGCAGCACGGTCGTCCCGGCCGCCACCTGTTCACGCAGCGTCGCCGCGAGGATGTCCTGGCTGGCCAGATCGACGCCCGCCATCGGCTCGTCCATGATCAGCAGCTCGGGCCCGGCGGCGAGCGCCCTGGCTATCAGGACCCGTTGGTGCTGGCCGCCGGAGAGCGCGTCCACGGAGTCCTTGGCGCGGTCGGCGAGACCGACCAGTTCGATGGCCGCCTCGACGGCCGCCCGGTCGGCCTTGGAGGGCCGGCGGAGCTTCGTACGGGAGAGCCGGCCGGAGGAGACGACTTCGCGGACGGTCGCGGGCACCCCGCTCGCGGCGGTGGTGCGCTGCGGTACGTAACCGACCCGCGCCCAGTCCCGGAAGCGGCGCAGCGGCGTCCCGAAGAGCGAGACCTCGCCGTCGGTCAGCGGGACCTGGCCGATCACCGAGCGTACGGCGGTGGACTTCCCGGAACCGTTGGCGCCGAGCAGGGCGACGACCTCGCCGCGGCGCACGGTGAGGTCGATGCCGCGCAGCACCGTGCGCGCACCGAGGGTCGCGGTGGCTCCGCGGACGGAGACGACCGGCGCGGGGAGCTGCCGCTCGGGACGTTCTCCGTCCGCGGCGGCCGCGCGCCCGGCCGGGTCCGGGGCCCGGCGGGGTCCGGGGATCGACGGACGCGGGGCCGCCGCCGGTGCCTCCTCGGAGCCGGCCGCGGCGGCCCGGTCCGCGGCGCTCCGGCCGGCCGTGACGGGGTCGGCCGCGGTGCGGTCGGACGGGTCTGTCGCGGTGCGGTCGGACGCGGCGCGGTCCGGCGCGGTCCGCTTCCCGGCGGGCCGTGCCTCCGGGGCGGCGGAGGCCGCGGTCCCGGCCTCGGGGGCTCGCGCCTCCTGAGCCTGTTCGTCGCTCTCCGTGGTCGCCATCTGCCGCGCCTCCCTTGCTGCCGCCGGCCGGTTCACTTCGCGCCGAGTGCCGTTCGCAGCGCGGCGAGGTTGGCCTGCATGACCTCGATGTAGTCATCGCCCTCGGACTGGTCCGTGATTCCCTCCAGCGGATCCAGGACGTCCGTCTTCAGCCCCGAGTCCGCCGCGATGGTCTTGGCGGTCTTGTCGCTGGCGAGCGTCTCGAAGAATACGGTGCTGACCTTGTCCTGCTTCGCGATGGTCTCCAGTTCCTTGATCCGGGCGGGGCTGGGCTCGGCCTCGGGATCGATACCGGCGATCGCCTCCTGCTCCAGGCCGTAGCGCTCGGCGAGATAGCCGAAGGCGGCGTGGGTGGTGATGAAGGTCTTGGTGGAGGTGTTCGCGAGGCCCTCCTTGAACGCGGTGTCCAGCCCGCCGAGCTCGGCCACCAGCGCGTCCGTGTTCTTCCGGTACGTGTCGGCGTGGTCCGGGTCGGCCTTCTCCAGGGAGGCGCCGACGCCCTGGGCGACCTCGGCGTACTTCACCGGGTCGAGCCAGATGTGGGGGTCGCTGCCGTCCGGGGTGCCCTCCTCCTCGGCCGCGTGCTCGTCGGCTCCGTGCTCGTCCCCGCCGTGCTCGTGGCCGACCTCGGTGCCGTGTTTCTCCAGCGTGGTCAGGGTGGCCGCGTCGACGATGTGCGCGACCCCGGACTGGTCGATCGCCTCGTCCACGGCGGGCTGGATACCCTTGAGGTAGAGAACGACGTCCGCCTCGCCGAGTTCGGCGGTCTGCCGGGGCTTCAGCTCGAGATCGTGCGGCTCGATGCCCGGCTTGGTGAGGGTGGTGACGGAGACGAGATCGCCGCCGATCCGCTGGGCGAGGAATTCCATCGGGTAGAACGACGCCGTGATCGCGAGCTTGTCACCGCTCTTCTGGCCGGCGGCGTCGGAGGAGGAGCAGGCGGACAGCGCCACCAGGCCGAGCGTGACAGCTCCGGCGAGGGTGGCGGTGGGTATCAGGCGGCGTGCGTTCATGACAGTCATTTTCAACAAAACTGGAAACGATTGTCAACAAGGGCCGGGTATGTCTCGTACCACGCACCGATTTGATCGAAGGGGCGCACCCGCCGCTAATCTGAAGCATTCGCGTTCGTCGTCGTCGTAATGAAGAGAGCACCGTGGCCGCCGACAAGATCGACACCATCGTCAACCTGAGCAAGCGCCGTGGCTTCGTCTACCCGTCCAGTGAGATCTACGGCGGTCAGCGGGCCGCCTGGGACTACGGGCCGCTCGGAGTCGAGCTGAAGGAGAACATCAAGCGCCAGTGGTGGCGCTACATGGTCACCTCGCGCGAGGACGTCGTCGGTATCGACTCGTCGGTGATCCTGGCCACGGAGGTCTGGGAGGCGTCGGGTCACGTGGCGACCTTCACCGACCCGCTCACCGAGTGCACCTCCTGCCACAAGCGGTTCCGCGCGGACCACCTGGAAGAGGCGTACGAGGAGAAGCACGGCAAGGCCCCCGCGAATGGCCTCGCCGACCTCAACTGCCCCAACTGCGGCAACAAGGGCACCTTCACCGAGCCCAAGCAGTTCTCCGGCCTGCTCACCACCCACCTCGGCCCGACGCAGGACTCCGGCTCGGTCGCCTATCTCCGTCCCGAGACCGCGCAGGGCATCTTCACCAACTTCGCCCAGGTGCAGCAGACGTCGCGCAAGAAGCCGCCGTTCGGCATCGCGCAGGTCGGCAAGTCCTTCCGGAACGAGATCACTCCGGGCAACTTCATCTTCCGCACCCGCGAGTTCGAGCAGATGGAGATGGAGTTCTTCGTCAAGCCGGGCGAGGACGAGCAGTGGCAGGAGTACTGGATGGAGCAGCGCTGGAACTGGTACCGCGACCTGGGGCTCCGCGAGGAGAACATGCGCTGGTACGAGCACCCCAAGGAGAAGCTCTCCCACTACTCCAAGCGCACCGCCGACATCGAGTACCGCTTCTCCTTCGGCGGCAGCGAGTGGGGCGAGCTGGAGGGTGTCGCCAACCGCACCGACTACGACCTCGGCGCGCACTCCAAGGCGTCCGGCCATGACCTGTCGTACTTCGACCAGGAGGCCGGCGAGCGCTGGACCCCCTATGTGATCGAGCCCGCCGCCGGTGTCGGCCGCGCGATGCTCGCCTTCCTCCTCGACGCGTACAACGAGGACGAGGCGCCCAACGCCAAGGGCGTGCTGGAGAAGCGCACCGTGATGCGGCTCGACCCGCGCCTCGCGCCGGTCAAGGTGGCCGTGCTGCCGCTCTCCCGCAACCCGCAGCTCTCGCCCAAGGCCAAGGGCCTCGCCGAGGACCTGCGGCGCAACTGGAACATCGAGTTCGACGACGCGGGTGCCATCGGCCGCCGCTACCGCCGCCAGGACGAGATCGGCACGCCGTTCTGTGTGACCGTCGACTTCGACACCCTCGACGACAACGCGGTGACCGTGCGCGAGCGCGACACGATGAAGCAGGAGCGTGTCTCGCTGGACCAGATCCAGAGCTACCTCGGCGGCCGGCTGATGGGCTGCTGACCGGACTTCGTCACGGTCCTGGCTCGAAGCCCCCGGTTCCACCACGGAACCGGGGGCTTCGTTGCACACTGGGCGCACGCGTCAACAGGAGGCACGGATGCCGTCCACGACCACCAGCAAGGTCAGCAGATGGGATCAGCACGGGCGTGAACATGTCGTACGCGTCCAGAAAGCGGGTGTACAGCGGTCGTTGGTCTGTGACACCTGCGGCTGGCGCAAGAACGCGCAGTTCCTGCCCTGGCTGAAGGCACAGGAACATCTCACCGAGGCCCACCAGGCGACGGTGGACCCCGCCGGCGGCTGACGAACGGGCGGCGGCGGGTACGGATGCGGGGTGCGGCGGGTACGGATGCGGGTGCGGGCCCGTGCGGGGGTGTGGGGGTGCGGGTGGCCCCGCTCAGGCCCGCAGTCCGCGCAGCACCAGATCGCAGACGGCCGTGAACTCGGCGTCGATCGTGGGCTTCCGCCACTCCGGGGCATACGCGGGGTCATGGAAGCGGGCCGTGGCGGCGAAGACCGCGCCCGCCGTCGTCGCCGGGTCCGCCGCGGCGAACTCGCCCGCCCGCACGCCCTCTTCGACGATCCGGGTGAGCTGGCGCGTCAGCTCGGTGAGATGCGCGTCGACCACACCGCTGCTCTCGTCGATGAGCACGGAGAAGGTCGCGAACAGCTCGGGGTCGTCACCGGCCTTGTGACGCTTGGTGTCGAAGAGCGTCAGCAGCCAGTCCCGCAGCTTCTCCGGACCCGGTTCGGGCCCCCGCTCGGCCCCGGCCCCGGCTCCGGACTCCCGCGCGGCCTCGGTGATCCGCGCCAGCGCCAGTTCCGTACGGCTCAGCCAGCGCGCGGTGACCGCCTCGCGCAGCGCGGCCTTCGTACGGAAGTGCCGGTAGACACTGCCGTGGCTGACGCCGAGGGCCCTGGCCACATCGAGGACCGTGGCCTTCGCCGGACCGTAACGGCGCAGCACCTCCTCGGTGGCCTCGAGGATGCGCTCGGCGGTCAGGGTCTCGGTGGCCATGGATGTCCGACCTTTCGTGGCCCGTACGGATTGACGTCCGTACGGCGGGACGCGACAGATGACCTTACCTGTCAGGTCCGGCCGGCCGACGGGTGAGCCGTGGCGGCCGGCGCCGGCCGCGCGCGGTCATCGCTCGCTGTCGAGGTGTGCCATCTGGGCGGCCGCGTAGCGGTCGCCCGCGGCGGCGCCGGCGGGCACCGCGCGCTCGATGGCGGCGAGATCGTCCGCGTCCAGCGTGACCCCGACGGCGCCCAGGGCCTCCGCCAGCCGGTCCCGGCGGCGCGCGCCGACGAGCGGCACGATGTCCTCGCCCCGGGAGAGCACCCAGGCGATGGCGGTCTGGGCGACGGTGACGCCCTTCTGCTCGGCGATCTTCCGCAGGGATTCCACCAGCCCCAGATTGTGTTCGAGGTTGTCGCCCTGGAAGCGGGGGCTCCCCGCACGGAAGTCGGTCGGGCCCAGGGCGCGGTCACGGGTGAAGTGGCCGCTGATCAGCCCGCGGGAGAGCACTCCGTACGCCGTGACACCGATGCCCAGCTCACGGACCGTGGGCAGGATCTCGGCCTCGATGCCGCGGGAGATCAGGGAGTACTCGATCTGGAGGTCGGAGATCGGGGCGGTGGCGGCCGCGCGGCGGATCGTCCCGGCACCGGCCTCGGAGAGACCGATATGGCGGACATGGCCGGCCTGGACCAGCTCGGCGATGGCGCCGACCGTCTCCTCGATCGGGACGTCGGGGTCGACCCGGGCGATCCGGTAGATGTCGATGTGCTCGGTGCCGAGGCGCTGGAGGGAGTGCGCGGCGAAGTTCTTCACGGCGGCCGGACGGCCGTCATAGCCTCCCCAGCCGCCGTCCGGGTCGCGCAGGGCGCCGAACTTGACGCTGATCAGGGCCTGTTCGCGGGCGCCCGCCGGGGCGGTGCGCAGCGCTTCCGCGATCAGCAGCTCGTTGTGGCCCATCCCGTAGAAGTCGCCCGTGTCGAGCAGGGTGATGCCCGCGTCCAGGGCGGCGTGGATGGTGGCGATGGACTCGGCGCGATCGCCCCCGTCGTACATCCCGGACATGCCCATACAGCCGAGGCCGAGAGCGGAGACCAGGGGACCGGTGGTGCTGAGCCCGCGGGCAGGGAGGGAGGGGAGGGTGGTCATGGCGGTTCCTCCGTGGGGTTCGTGAGAGATCGGAGTGATCGTGAGGGAGGGGAGTGATCGTGGCGGGCGGGAGTGGCACAACAACCATGACATGACGGATGACAGATTTCAATTTCTGTCATCCATCATGGCCGACGCCCGCCATAATCGCGTTACGTCCCGGTCCCGCCCGGTGGTAGCGTCACGGGCATGTTCTTCCAGATCTACGAGTGAGAGCGCGGCGGTCACGGCCCGCCCCCCACCGACGAATCCGCAGATCACTTCTCATCACTTCGGGAGAACCCCGTGGCAAAGAGCCGCAACAACCTTCTCGGCGTGGGCGGACAGCGCAAGAAGCTGTCCCGCGCCGACCAGCAGGGCAACGGCCCCGCGCGCAACGCCGACCGCAAGGCCGCCGCCGACCAGAAGGCGGAGCTGCTGCGCAAGATGCGGGAGCGCGCCGCCGGTCAGGAAGAGGACGAGGGCGGCCAGGACACCGCCGCCCCGGACGCCCCGGAGTCCACGGACGGTGCCGCCGGGGCCACCCCCGCGCAGGACTGACCGAACAGGTACACCCGCGCGGACACGCGCGCGGAACAGACACACGGCGGGCCCGGACCACCTCGGTGGTCCGGGCCCGCCGGCCTGCCCGGTCCGGCGCGGCGCACGGCCCGGCCCGGGGCGGGCCCGGGGCCGGGTACGGCGCCGTCGTCAGGCGAGCGAGCGCGGCAGCCGCAGACTGAGCAGTCCCGTCAGGACGATCAGGCCGAGCTGCACCAGCAGGGTGATCTCCAGGGCGTCCCGCATCCCCGTCGCCGCGGCCAGCGAGAGGAAGAGCGAGCCCAGCGTCGCCACCCCGAGCGCCAGCGCGGACTGCTGGCCGGTGACCATGACCCCGCTGCCCACCCCCGCGCGCTCGGACGGGATGTCGGAGAGCACGATCCGGATGATGACCGGCAGTTGGAGACCCTGGCCGAAGCCGGCCAGCGCCATACCGGGCAGCAGGTCCAGCACGCCGACGGAGGGCCAGCCGTCGCGGACGGCGAGCACCAGCAGGGCCACACCGGCCAGTTGCGACACCGAGCCCGCCGTCACCACCAGGCTGCCGTACCGCCGTACCAGCCGGGGCCCGGCCAGCGAGGCGGCGAAGAACGCCACCGCCATCGGCACCAGCGCGATGCCCGCCGTGACCGCCCCCATGCCCAGGCCCTGCTGGAGCGCGATCGCGACCACGAACATGAAGCCGCCGAAGCCGACCGAGAACGGCAGGAGCAGCGTCAGCCCCCGCCGGAGCGTGACCAGCGCGAGCAGACTCGGCGGTACGAGCGGGGTCCGGCCCTGCCGGTCGGCCCGTCGCTCCACGCGGAGGAAGGCGTACGCGGCGACCGGGAAGGCGGCGAGGGAGATCCATGTCCAGGCGGGCCAGCCGGCCGCCCGGCCCTCGGTGAGCGGCGCCAGCAGCGTCACCAGCGAGACGGCCAGCAGGACCGTCCCGGGGGTGTCGATGGGGGCGGGCCGCTGGGAGCGGGTCTCCGGTACCGAACGGAACGCCAGCGCCAGACCGAGCAGCGCGACCGGCACGTTCACCAGGAAGATCGCGCGCCAGCCGCTGCCCGCGATGTTCGCGGAGACCAGCACGCCGCCGAGGATCTGGCCCGCCACCATCGCGAGCCCGGCGGTGGCGCCGTACAGACTGACCGCCTTCGCGCGGCGCTGCCCGGTGGTCGCGGCATGGATGGTGGCCAGGACCTGCGGCAGCATCAGCGCGGCGGCCGCGCCCTGTGCGACCCGGGCCCCGACCAGGGTCCAGGCGTTGGGCGCGATACCGCAGGCGAGCGAGGTGAGGCCGAAGGCCGCCATGCCGGCCAGGAAGAGTCTGCGCCGTCCGAACATGTCGCCGAGCCGGCCGCCGAGCACGAGCAGCACGGCGTACGAGAGCCCGTACCCCGCCACCACGAGTTCGAGGAGGGCGGGACCCGCGGCCAGATCGTGGTCGATGGTCGGCAGGGCGACATTGACGATGAAGAAGTCGATCAGCGGCAGCGCCGCGCCGAGCAGCACGGTGAACAGGCCCAGCGTGCCGAGCACCGAGCCGTGGTCCTGGATGACGGGGGATCCGCCGGAGGGTCCGCCGGGAGCGGCCACGCCGGAGGCCGGGACCGGTGCGGCGGCCGGTGCCGCGTCCGGGTTGTCTTTCGCGGAAGCTGTACTCACGCCTACCACGATCGCGCGCTCCACACCCTGGTACCAGAGTGTCTTTATCCTGGTACATGTAGTACCCGGCAAGGGCCTCGGATGCTCCGGGCGACATGGAACCGGACATTCCGTACACTGATGATCACACTCAGTGACGTGGGTGGATATCGAGCATCGATGAGCGGCTTGGGAGTGCGGGATGAAAGCAAGCAAGGGTGACCGCCTGGTGATGCACGGCAGGGTGGTCGGCAAGCACGACCGCGTCGTGGAGATCGTGGAGGTCATGGGACCGAACGGAACACCGCCCTTCAAGGTGCGCGGCGAGGACGGCCACGAGTCGATCGTCTCGCCGGGCCCCGACTCGGCGGTGGAAGTCCGCGGAAAGCGCAAGTGACACACGCCCGCCGTTCTTCGCCCGGCCCGCTCCCGGCGGTCGGGCGCAGGCCCCGCGGGGGCGCGCAGCCTGGTGGCGGAGGGGCTCATCCTGGTACCCGCACCACCTGGCAATGGTCTGGGACATACGGCACGCTGGGACCATGACCACGGCTGTGCAGGAAACGGACATCCGCCGCCATGAGCTGGCCGCCTTTCTGCGCAGCCGGCGCGAGCGCATCATGCCCGAGCAGGTGGGGCTCGCCCGCGGCTCCCGGCGCCGTACGCCCGGATTGCGGCGGGAGGAGGTCGCGCAGCTCTCCGCCGTCGGCGTCACCTGGTACACCTGGCTGGAGCAGGCCCGTTCCATCCAGGTCTCCGCGCAGGTGCTCGACGCCCTCTCCCGCGCGCTGCTCCTGGACCGCAGTGAGCGCGCGCATCTCTTCGCGCTCGCGGGCGCCGTCGACCCCGCTCCCGGCACGCCCTGCCCGACCGTCACCCCCGCGCTGCGGCGGATGCTGGAGCGTCTTGAGCCCTTCCCGGCGTGTGTGCAGAACGGGCGGTACGACATTCTCGCGTACAACCGCACCTACGGTCATCTCATGTGCGACCTGGACGCGCTGCCGCCCGAGGACC
Organism: Streptomyces sp. NPDC002018; assembly: GCF_042890865.1. Lineage (NCBI taxonomy): Bacteria > Bacillati > Actinomycetota > Actinomycetes > Kitasatosporales > Streptomycetaceae > Streptomyces > Streptomyces sp. NPDC002018. The sequence goes on along the minus strand of NZ_JBIASO010000037.1, from coordinate 21,190 downwards.
GCAACTGCATGTGGCTCGCCTTCACCAACGAGGAGTGGCGGGCGGCGCTCGGCAATCGCGACGAGACCATCCGGCTGATGGCGGCGAAGTTCCGGGCCGCCATGGCCGAGCATCTCGCGGAGCCCGCGTGGAAGACCCTGCTCGGACGGCTGCGGTCCGCCTCCCCCGAGTTCCGGGCGATCTGGGAGCGGCACGAGGTGGTCGCCGTCGGCGACAAGACCAAGCGGTTCGTCAACGCCCGGGTCGGGCAGCTCCATCTGGAGCACAGCAACCTCTGGCTCGGACCGTCGTCCGGTCCCCGCCTGGTCAGCTATGTCCCGGTGGACGACGAGTCCAGGGCCCGGCTCGAACGGCTTCAGGACCTGGTGCCCGCGACGGTCTGAGCGTCCTGCGGCTCCAGCCGTTCCGCCGCCCGCCGCGCGGTCGTGCGCGCCCAGGCGCCGCTGGTCAGCGCTCCCGTCAGCAGGACACAGACGCCACAGGCGGTGATGATCCACCAGGCGGGCCGGCTCGCGTCCGCGAACCCCGCCGTGTACGTGGCGGACGCGGCGGCGCCGATCGCGCCTCCCGCCAGCACCGCGCCGATCACGGCCACACCGAGCGTCTGGCCGATCTGACGGCTGGTGGAGGCGACCGCCGCGGCGACGCCCGCCTGGGCACGGGGCATACCGGAGACGGCCGTATTGGTGATCGGCGCGTTCACCATGCCGAAGCCCAGCCCGAACAGCACATAGCCGGTGAACAGCAGCGCGTTCGTCGCCTCCGCGTCGGTCAGCGCGAACAGGAGGCCGCTCGCGGTCATCGCGGTCCCGGCGACCAGCAGCGAGATCCGGGGGCCGCGGCTGCCGACCAGCCGGCCCGACAGCGGGGCGCAGAGGAAGGTCAGGGCCGCCATCGGCAGCATGTAGAGCCCCGCGTGCAGCGCGGACAGTCCCCGTACGTTCTGGAGATAGAGCGTGTTGAGGAAAAGGAAGCCGCCGAGCGCGGCGAAGGCGCAGACGGCGATCACGGTCGCCCCGCTGAAGGGCACGCTGCGGAAGAACCGCAGATCGATCAGCGGCTCCGCGCGCCTCGGCTCGTACAGCACCAGACCGGTCAGGGAGAGGGCCGCGATCCCGGCGAACGAGAGGATCAGCGGCGAGGTGAGTCCGGCCGCCGGCGCCTCGATGATCGCGTAGGTCAGGGCCCCGAGGACGCCGATGACCAGGAGCTGTCCGACGGGATCGGCCCGGCGGGGCTTCGGGGCGCGGGACTCGGGGACATAGCGCCAGGTCAGTACGAGCGCGGCGAGCCCGATCGGAAGGTTGATCCAGAAGATCGACCGCCAGCCGACCGAGTCCACCAGCAGCCCGCCGATCAGCGGGCCCGCCGCCATGGAGACACCGACGACGGCGCCCCAGACGCCGATGGCGCGGGCGCGCTCCCGTGGCTCGGTGAAGGTGTTGGTGATGATCGACATCGCGACGGGGTTGAGCATCGAACCGCCGACGGCCTGCACCATGCGGAAGGCCACCAGCGACGCGAGGTTCGGCGCGAGGGAGCAGAGCAGCGAGCCGAGCGTGAAGAGGACGAGTCCGGTCTGGAAGACACGGCGGCGGCCTATCCGGTCGGCCGTGGAGCCGGAGAGCATGAGGAGCGAGGCGAGGACGAGGGTGTAGGCGTCGATCGTCCACTGGAGCCCGGAGACGGAGGCGTGCAGTTCACGCTGGATCGACGGGAGGGCGACATTGAGCACCGTGTTGTCCAGGCTGACGATCAGCAGGCTCATGCAGCAGATGGCCAGGACAAGGAGGCGCCGTCGTTGGCTCAGCTCGGGCATGTGTCGATAGTACGACTAACTAATGACCGCCGTGATACGCGACAATGGGCGGATGACCGCTTCACTCGCCACGTTCGCCGCCGCTCCTCTCGCCATCGGCCCGCACACCGTGCGGCCCCCGGTGGTGCTCGCACCCATGGCCGGGATCACCAACGCGCCGTTCCGGACGCTGTGCCGTGAATTCAGCGGGGGCAAGGGCCTGTTCGTGAGCGAGATGATTACCACGCGGGCGCTGGTCGAGCGCAACGAGAAGACGATGCAGCTCATCCGCTTCGACGCGACCGAGACGCCGCGCTCGATCCAGCTCTACGGGGTGGATCCGGTCACCGTCGGCAAAGCGGTCCGGATGATCGTGGACGAGGATCTGGCCGATCACATCGATCTCAACTTCGGCTGCCCGGTGCCCAAGGTGACGCGCAAGGGCGGTGGTTCGGCCCTCCCGTACAAGCGGCCGCTGCTGCGGGCGATCCTGCACGAGGCGGTCTCCAACGCCGGGGACCTGCCCGTCACGATGAAGATGCGCAAGGGCATCGACGACGATCACCTCACCTATCTCGACGCCGGACGGATCGCGGTCGAGGAGGGGGTCACGGCGATCGCGCTGCATGGCAGGACGGCGGCGCAGCACTACGGCGGTACGGCGGACTGGGACGCCATCGCGCGGCTCAAGGAGCATGTCCCGGAGATCCCGGTGCTCGGCAACGGCGACATCTGGTCGGCGGACGACGCGCTGCGGATGGTGCGCGAGACCGGCTGCGACGGAGTCGTCGTGGGGCGCGGCTGTCTGGGGCGGCCCTGGCTCTTCGGCGACCTGGTCGCGGCCTTCGAGGGGACGGGAGCGCCCGCGCGTCCGGGGCTGCGGGAGGTCGCCGCGGTGATGCGGCGCCATGCCGAGCTGCTGGGGGAGTGGATCGGGGACGAGGCCCGTGGGGTCATCGACTTCCGCAAGCATGTCGCCTGGTATCTGAAGGGCTTCTCGGTCGGCTCGCGGCTCCGCAAGGAGCTGGCGGTCACCTCGTCCCTCGCCGAACTGGACGCGCTGCTGTCCGGTCTCGATCTCGACCAGCCCTGGCCCGAGGGCGCGGACGGGCCGCGCGGCCGTACGTCCGGCAACAACCGGGTGGTCCTGCCGGACGGCTGGCTGAAGGACCCGTACGACTGCGCGGGCATCGGCGCGGACGCGGAACTGGACACCTCGGGCGGCTGACTCCTGCCGCTGCCCCTGCTGCCCCTGCCGCCCCTGTCAGGCCGGGCGGGGCTGGGGGGTGACGTCCGGGCCCGCGTGGCGTTCCAGCGGGGCCGCCGCCGCGGAGTTGCTCACGCTGAACGCCACGCTGCCCGCGCGGTAGCGGTCGTCCGTCCACTCGATGGCGCGGCCCGCCGCCGTGTACGTGAGATGGCGCTGGCGCAGCAGCGGGCTGCCCCGGCGGACCCGGAGCAGCCGGGCGTCCTCGCTGCCCGCCGCGACCGCGTCGATGAGGTGCTCGCCGTAGTGGGCGACGATCTCCGCGTTCTCCGCGATGCTGTTCATGATCGACACCACATCCTCGGGCAGCGCGCGCACGACCGGCGCGACCCAGTCCGTGTACGCGGTCCGCTCGACCATCACCGGCTCCCCGTCGAGCCGTCGCAGCCGTACGACGTACAGCACCTCGCTGCCCGGGGCGACCCCCAGCCGTGACGCCTCCTCGGCGGTGGCGGGCCGGGCCGTCCGGCTGAGGATCCGGCTGGAGACCTCGCAGCCCATCGCCTGGGCCCACTGCGCGAAGCTGTTGAGCTGCTGGAAGCTGTGGCGGCGCTCCTGGCGCAGGACGACACGCCGGGCCCCCTGCCGGGAGCCGATCAGCCCGTCCGAGGCGAGCAGCCCCACTGCCTGCCGTACCGTGCCGCGCGAGACCGACCAGCGGGCCGCGAGATCGCTCTCCGAGGGCAGCCGGGCGCCGACCGGATACTCACCGCCCAGAATCGACTGCCGCAGCGCCTCCGCGATCTCCAGATACCGCGAACTGCCCACGCCTGCCCCCATCGAATTCCGGAACTGTGCACAGGTGCGCCTACCGGTCGCGGACCTGACCTTCACTCTAACCGTATGCCCCGTGGGTGTCCGGCCTCCCAGGATGCCCTGTTGATCGTCAATCCTCCCCGAAAGGCTGTGCTGACCAGCTAGTTGTGCGGCGGGGTCTTCCTCGGGTCGTGCTGTGGTGGCCATGAGCCGTTCACTTCGGGGTCATCTGGACCGGGCGAACTGATGCCAGCTTGTATGAACAAGTGACACCCTCTCTTCGCTCCGGGAGACACCGCGTGACCCGAATCCGCGTCCGCGCCAACGGCCGGCTGGCAGCCGCCCTGGCGCTCAGTACCGCCGCGCTCACCGTGCTCACCGCCTGTGGTGCGGCGCCCGAGGAATCCGCCAGTACCGCAGACAACGCCGCCGCCACCTCCGCCGCCGACTTCGGCGGACTGAAGGACCTGGTCGCCGCCGCCGAGAAGGAGGGCGAGCTGAACGCGATCGCCCTGCCGCCGGACTGGGCGAACTACGGCGAGATCATCAAGGCGTTCGAGGCCAAGTACAAGATCAAGGTCAACAGCGAGAACCCGGACGGTTCCAGCTCCGACGAGATCGCCGCCGTCAAGTCCCGCAAGGGCCAGAAGCGCGCCCCCGACGTCCTCGACCTCGGTATCGCCTTCGCCCGCAGCGGCGCGGCCGAGAACCTCTTCGCGCCCTACAAGGTCGAGGCGTGGGACAAGATCCCCGACACCCAGAAGGAGAAGGACGGCCGCTGGTTCAACGACTACGGCGGCTATGTCTCCATCGGCTGCGACGCCTCCCGCATCAAGACCTGCCCCGAGACCTTCGCCGATCTCCTCAAGCCCGAGTACAAGGGCAAGGTGGCGCTCAACGGCAACCCCACCAAGTCCGGTTCGGCCTTCGGCGGCGTCTACGCGGCGGCCCTCGCCAACAAGGGCTCCTTCGGGGACATCCAGCCCGGCATCGACTTCTTCGGCAAGCTGAAGAAGAACGGCAACTTCATCCCCGTCGAGTCCACCCCGGCCACGGTCGAGAAGGGCGAGACGCCCATCTCCATCGACTGGGACTACCTCAACGCCAGCTACGCCGACCAGTTCAAGGGCAAGGGCGTGGACTGGAAGGTCGCCATCCCGACCGACGGCGTCTACGCGCAGTACTACTCGCAGGCCATCAACAAGGACGCGCCGCACCCGGCCGCCGCCCGGCTGTGGATGGAGTTCCTCTACAGCGCCGAGGGCCAGAACCTCTGGCTGAAGGGGTACGCGCGTCCCGTGCTGCTGCCCGCGATGACCACGGACGGCACGGTCGACAAGACCTTCGTCTCCAAGCTCCCCGCGGTCGAGGGCACCCCGACCTTCCCCGAGTCCGCCGAGCTGGACAAGGCCAACGCCACCCTCGCCGAGAACTGGGACAAGGCCGTCTCCTGATGACCGCCCCCACCCCGACCGTCTCCACCCCGCCCCCAGCGGGCGCCGCCGACGGCAGCCGCCGTCGGCGGCGGGCGCCACGCGTCTGGCTCGGCGCCCTCCCGCTGCTCGTCTTCGCCGGACTCTGCTTCGGACTGCCGGTCGGCGCCCTGCTGTACGGGGCCGTCACCCGGGACGATCCGGCCACCGGCGCCACCGCCCTGACCGGCGAGCATCTCGCGCGCTCGCTCCAGGGCCCCTATCTCACCTCCCTGATCGGCAGCGTCGAACTCTCCGCGCTGACCGCCGTGATCGGCACCGTGCTCGGGATGCTGGTCGCCCAGGCCGTCGTCACCTCCCGGGGCGGCGCGCTGCGCAACGGGGTGCTCACCGCCTCCGGCGTGCTCGCCAACTTCGGCGGCATCCCGCTCGCGTTCGCGTTCGTCGCCACCCTCGGTATCTCCGGTGTGGTCACCCAGCTCGGCCATCTCGACGGCCTTGGCTGGAATCTGTACTCCTTCACCGGACTGACCATCATCTATCTCTACTTCCTGGTGCCGCTGATGGTGCTGGTCAGCGTTCCGGCGCTGGACGGTCTGCGCCCGCAGTGGCGGGAGGCCGCGCAGAACGCCGGGGCCACCTCCTGGCAGTTCTGGCGCCATGTCGGACTGCCCGTCCTCGCGCCCTCGCTGCTCGGCGGGTTCGTCCTGCTCTTCGGCAGCGCCTTCGCCGCGCACGCCACCGCCGCGGCGCTGGTCGGCGGCTCGGTCCCGCTGGTCACCCTGAAGATCGCGGACGCGCTCTCCGGCAACGTGCTGGTCGGTCAGGAGAATGTGGCGCTCGCGCTGAGCCTCGACATGATCGTGATCGCCGGCCTGGTCATGGCGGTCTATCTGCCCCTCCAGCGACGGAGCACCCGATGGCTGCACTGACCCCCACCGCCACCCCGGCCGCCCCCGCGCCCGTGGCGCCCCGCACGGCGGGGGACGGGGGCGCCGGACGCACCCGGCGGCGCCCCCGTGTCTGGCGCGGCGCCGTGCTCCTGGTGGCCGGGCTCTACTTCCTCGTACCGCTGCTGTCCTCGTTCGTCTTCACGGTGCACACCCCCGGCCAGGGCGTCTCCTTCACGGCGTACACCGGGATCCTCTCCGCCGAGGGCTTCACGGAGAGCCTGCTGCTCTCGCTGGGGCTCGCCGCGGCCACGATCGTCCTGTCGCTGCTGCTCACCGTGCCGGCCCTGGTGGCGGTACGGCTCGGCGCGCCGAAGCTCGGCCCGCTGGTCGAGATCGTCTGCATGCTGCCGCTGGTGGTGCCGCCGATCGCGCTGGTCACCGGGGTGACCACGGTGCTGCGCTGGGGACCCGAGCATCTCTCCCGCACCCCGCTCTACCAGACGTTCCTCGCGGTGCAGAACGAGTCGTTCCCCGTGGTGCTGGTGCTCGCCTACACGGTGCTCGCCCTGCCGTTCGTCTACCGCTCGCTGGACGCGGGGCTGCGCGCCATCGACGTACCGACCCTGGTGGAGGCGGCGCGCAACTGCGGGGCGAGCAGGCCGTATGTGATCCTGCGGGTCATCCTGCCCAATCTCCGCTCCTCCCTGGCCGGTGCCTCCTTCCTCACCCTCGCGCTGGTCCTGGGCGAGTTCACCATCGCGTCGCTGCTCGGCTTCCGGCCCTTCGCGGTGTGGATCGTCACCGTCTCGGGCGCGCAGGCCCGGATGTCGGTGGCCGTGTCCCTGCTCAGCCTGCTGATCACCTGGGCGCTGCTGCTGCTCCTCTCGCGGGCGGGGGCGCGTGCCTCGGCCGCGACTCCGGCCCCGCCCACGGGCCCGGCCCCCGCCGCCCCGGCCACGGCCTCTTCCGCCACGGCCTCTTCCGGCCCCGCTTCTTCCACCGCCGCCCCCGCTTCTTCCACCGCCGCCTCTTCCACCAGCGGTTCTTCCGTTCCCGGCAAGGAGTAGACCCCCATGTCATCCACCTCCACAGCGACCGCGGAGCGGCCGGAGCCGGCCACGGCCGCCGGCGCCCTGGTCGAATTCCGCGGTCTGCGCCGTGCGTTCGGCGCCACCGTCGCCCTCGACGGCCTGGACCTGACGGCACGGCCGGGCGAACTGCTCGCCCTGCTCGGCCCCTCGGGCTGCGGCAAGACCACGGCGCTGCGGGTCCTCGCCGGCTTCGAGCAGCCGGACGCGGGCGAGGTGCTGGTGGACGGCGAGGACATCACGCGGGTGCCGGCCAACCGGCGCGACGCCGGCATGGTCTTCCAGTCGTACAGCCTCTTCCCGCACCTGAACGCACGCGACAACGTGGCCTTCGGGCTGCGCGTACGGAAGGTGTCCGCCGACGAGCGGCGGACCCGCGCCTCCGAACTCCTCGATCTGGTCGGCCTGCCCCAGCACGGCGACCGCTTCCCGCACCAGATGTCCGGCGGCCAGCAGCAGCGGGTCGCACTGGCCCGCGCGCTGGCGCTGCGCCCCCGCGTCCTGCTGCTCGACGAGCCGCTCTCGGCGCTCGACGCCAAGGTCAGGCTCACCCTGCGCGAGGAGATCCGCCGGCTCCAGCTCTCGCTGGGCATCACCACCATCTTCGTCACCCACGACCAGGAGGAGGCGCTCTCCATGGCCGACCGGGTGGCGGTGCTCAACGCGGGCAGGCTGGAGCAGTGCGCGCCGCCCGCCGAGCTGTACGAGCGGCCCGCCACCCCGTTCGTCGCCGAGTTCGTCGGCGCGATGAACCGGCTGCCCGGCCGGCTCACGGACGGCGGACTGGTCGAGGTCGCGGGCGCCGCGCTGCCCGTGGACGGGGAGATCCCGGCGGAGCGCGAGGTGGAGGTGCTGATACGGCCCGAGAACATCACCGCCACCGCCGATCCGGCCGGAACGGCCACGGTCGTCTCCGCGTCCTTCTTCGGCTCGGTCACCCGGGTGCTGCTCGATCTGCCCGGCGGCGGCTCGGTGAAGTCCGACGTACCGTCGCGGGACGCCGGCGCGCTGACGCCCGGTGTGCGCGCGACGGTCGCTCCGGCGCGGCGCCCGGTGCTCGTGGTACCGGCCTCCGGCAAGGGCGCGTGAGTACGCCGGAGGCGGTCCTCTTCGACATGGACGGCACGCTCGTGGACACCGAGGTGCTGTGGTGGGAGACGGCGGACGAGATCGCGGCGGGTCTCGGCCACCGGCTCACCGACGCGGACGCGCCGGAGGTCGTGGGACGGGCGGTCGCCGACACCGCGGCCCATCTTGTCCGGGTCAGCGGGGGCGGCCGCGCCGAGACGGTCGCCGCCGAGCTGACCGGGTCCTTCTTCCGGCGGGTGGCGGCGGGGGTGCCGCTGCGCCCCGGGGCCCGTCGGCTGCTGGCCGAACTGGAGCGGGCCGAGGTGCCGTTCGCCCTGGTGAGCGCCTCACCGCGGGCCGTGGTGGACTCGGTGGTCGCGGGCGCGCTGGCCGATGTCGGCTTCGCCTTCACGCTCTCGGCCGACGACACCGTACGGACCAAGCCGCACCCCGATCCCTACCGGGTGGCGGCCGAGCGGCTGGGGGTCGGCCCCGGGGCGTGTGTCGCCGTGGAGGACTCGCCGGACGGCAGCGCCTCGGCCCAGGCGGCCGGGTGCGCGGTGCTGGTGGTGCCCTCGCTCCTGCCGGTGGAGCCGGCGGCCGGGCGGTATTTCGCCGACAGCCTGGAGGAGGTCGATCTCGGGGTGCTGGGTGGCTGTTCCCCGGGCGGGAGCGGCTGAGTCCCGGCCGGAGGCGGCCGGGTCCCGGGGCGGTGCGGCCCAGGACCCAGGACCCGGGACCCGGGACCCGGATCCCGGGGCGGGCGCCGCCAGGTCCCGGGGGCGCCTATGACGCCCCTGTCACGGCCTCCGTCACGGCGCCGGATACCTGTCCGGATCCTGGACGCGCTGGGCCGTTCGAGGCGTGATTCTCGCCACGTTTGATCGTCATTTCGCTCAAGTGAGCGGTGTGAGGGTGGCTGCATCTCCGGAAGGGGTGGCACGCGGTGCCACCCCTTCTGTGTACATCTTCTGAACTCAGACGTCGATCGCTCCGCTCGTATGAGCGCGTCAGGCCATGGGGTGGTCATGTCCGCTTCGAGGGATGAAGACGACGGGTCGAGCCGACTGCCCCGGGGCTACTTTCGATCTGCTGGCGGACGGGTGGTTAAGGCCGTATGACAGGCAAGTGGACGTACCCAGGCACCTTCGATCTGGGTATGTTCCTCGCCGTCAGGGCAGCCACCGCGTCCTCGAGGAGTCGAGACCCGTGTCGGAAAACAATGATCCCCACACAGCCGCCCCCGAGACCCGGGGCACGACGTCCGGCCGGATGTCCGACAAGAAGTTCGTCTATGACTTCACCGAGGGCAACAGGGATCTCAAGGACCTGCTCGGTGGCAAGGGCGCCAACCTCGCCGAGATGACCAACCTCGGGCTGCCCGTCCCGCCGGGCTTCACGATCACCACCGAGGCGTGCAACATCTACCTCGACACCGGTACGGAACCGGCCTCCCTGCGCGACGAGGTCAGCGCCCATCTCGACGCCCTCGAACGGAGGATGGCCAAGAAACTCGGCCGGCCCGACGACCCGCTGCTCGTCTCCGTACGCTCCGGGGCCAAGTTCTCCATGCCGGGCATGATGGAGACCGTCCTCAACGTCGGCCTCTCCGACGCGTCCGTGGCGGGGCTCGCCGCCCAGGCCGGTGACGAGCGCTTCGCCTGGGACTCGTACCGCAGACTCATCCAGATGTTCGGCAGGACCGTGCTCGGCGTCGACGGCGCGCTCTTCGAGGAGGCGCTGGAGGAGGCCAAACGGGCCAAGGGCGCCGCGACGGATGTGGATCTGGCGGTCGAGGACCTCAAGAAGCTGGTCAAGCGGTTCAAGAAGATCGTCTCCCGGGAGGCGGGCCGCGACTTCCCGCAGGACCCGCGCGAGCAGATGGATCTGGCGGTCCGCTCGGTCTTCGAGTCCTGGAACACCGACCGCGCCAAGCTCTACCGGCGCCAGGAGCGCATCCCCGGCGACCTCGGCACGGCGGTCACCATCTGCTCCATGGTCTTCGGCAACCTCGGCCCGGACTCCGGCACGGGCGTCGCCTTCACCCGTGACCCCGCCAGCGGCCAGCAGGGCGTCTACGGCGACTACCTCCAGAACGCCCAGGGCGAGGACGTCGTCGCGGGCATCCGCAACACCGTGGCGCTCGCCGATCTGGAGACCATCGACAAGAAGTCGTACGACCAGCTCATGGGCATCATGGAGACGCTGGAGACGCACTACCGCGATCTGTGCGACATCGAGTTCACCATCGAGCGCGGCCAGTTGTGGATGCTCCAGACCCGGGTCGGCAAGCGCACCGCGGGCGCCGCCTTCCGGATCGCCACCCAGCTCGTCGACCAGGGGCTGATCGACGAGGCCGAGGCGCTCCAGCGGGTCAACGGCGCCCAGCTCGCCCAGCTCATGTTCCCGCGCTTCGACGAGGACGCCAAGCGTGAGCTGCTGGGGCGCGGTATCGCCGCCTCGCCGGGCGCGGCCGTCGGCAAGGCGGTCTTCGACTCGTACACCGCCATCAAGTGGTCCAGGTCCGGCGAGAAGGTCATCCTGATCCGCCGTGAGACCAACCCCGACGACCTGGACGGCATGATCGCCGCCGAGGGCATCCTGACCTCGCGCGGCGGCAAGACCTCGCACGCCGCCGTCGTGGCGCGCGGCATGGGCAAGACCTGTGTCTGCGGCGCCGAGGAGCTGGAGGTGGACACCAAGGCGCGCCGGATGACGGTGAACGGGACCGTCGTGGAGGAGGGCGACGTCGTCTCCATCGACGGCTCCACCGGGAAGGTCTATCTCGGTGAGGTCCCCGTCGTGCCCTCGCCCGTGGTCGAGTACTTCGAGGGCCGGATGCACGCGGGCGCCGACGACGCCGACGAACTGGTCGAGGCCGTCCACCGGATGATGGCGTACGCGGACCGCCGCCGCAGACTGCGGGTGCGCGCCAACGCCGACAACGTCGAGGACGCGCTGCGCGCCCGGCGCTTCGGCGCCCAGGGCATCGGTCTGTGCCGCACCGAGCACATGTTCCTCGGCGAGCGCCGCGAGATGGTCGAGCGGCTGATCCTCGCCGACACGGACCGCGAGCGCGACCAGGCGCTGGACGCCCTGCTGCCGCTCCAGAAGAAGGACTTCATCGAGCTGTTCGAGGCGATGGACGGCCTGCCCGTGACGGTCCGTCTGCTCGACCCGCCGCTGCACGAGTTCCTGCCCGACATCACCGAACTGTCGGTACGGGTCGCGCTCGCCGAGGCGCGCAAGGACCACAACGAGAACGATCTGCGCCTCCTCCAGGCCGTGCACAAACTCCATGAGCAGAACCCGATGCTGGGTCTGCGCGGGGTGCGGCTCGGGCTGGTGATCCCGGGGCTGTTCGCGATGCAGGTACGGGCCATCGCGGAGGCCGTCGCCGAGCGCAGGAACGCCAAGGGCGACCCGCGGGCCGAGATCATGATCCCGCTCGTCGGCACGGTCCAGGAGCTGGAGATCGTCAGGGACGAGGCCCAGCAGGTCATCGCCCGGGTGGAGGCCGCCTCCGGCGTCGAACTCAGGCTGGCGCTCGGCACGATGATCGAGCTGCCGCGCGCGGCGCTGACCGCCGGTCAGATCGCCGAGGCCGCGGAGTTCTTCTCCTTCGGTACGAACGACCTCACCCAGACCGTCTGGGGCTTCTCCCGCGACGACGTGGAGGCGAGCTTCTTCACGGCGTATCTGGAGAAGGGCATCTTCGGGGTCTCGCCGTTCGAGACCATCGACCGGGACGGGGTGGGCGCGCTCGTGCGCAGCGCGGCGGAGGCGGGGCGCGCCACCCGGCCGGGGCTGAAGCTGGGCGTCTGCGGGGAGCACGGCGGCGACCCGGAGTCGGTGCACTTCTTCCACGAGGTGGGCCTGGACTATGTCTCCTGCTCGCCGTTCCGCATCCCGGTGGCACGGCTGGAGGCGGGCCGCGCGGCGGCGGCGTCGGCCGGCAGCGACGCGCGGTAGGCGGCTCGCCGCCGTCGCGGCCGTCGCGGCCGTCGCGGCCGTACGAGACCCCGGAGCCGGCCCGCCGGTTCACCCCGACCCTCACCGACCCGGGGGGCGGCTCCGGAACACGAGGAAGGGGCGGGCGCCTGTGCGGAGGCGCCCGCCCCTTCGTCGCTTCTCCGCCGGTTTTCTCCCGGCGGATTGAATATCGCGTGACGGCCACGCCACCACGGGCGGACGGTGCCGTGGAGCGCGGGCGGTGGATCCCCACCCACCGCCCGCGCTCCCTTTCCGAGAGCCGGACATGGAGCCGCAACCCCGACCGACCGCCGCCGGGCGGGCAAAGCCCCCCACGGCCTTCGCCACGCCTATTCGGTCGTCCGGGTTTCATGCCCGACGCGGTACAGCTTTTCGGTTGGGACGGGGTGGCCGCGATGCGTTTCAACTGTGGCTGAAACACCGTGGTAACCACCTGTGACGGCATGCATACTCAGTGCTGGGGGAGATTGTGGATGCAAACAGGTGGGGATTCGATGCTGCGTATTCATTTCACGGGGAAGGACCTCGGCGGGGTCCGTATGGCCGCCGGACCCGATCCGCTCTGGGAAACGATTCTCAGTTTTCATCGAATAAGGGATCGGCGGGGGCCTCTTGTCTTCGGGGAATGGCGCAAGGAAACACGGACCAGGTTGAAAAGTGAAACGGTCCTGCTCTCCGCGCTGGTGCCGCGGCGCGGCTATTTCCCGGATTTCCTGACTCCTATTCAGGGGCGGCCGGGCTTCGCGGCGGGTCTGGAGGCACTGCGCGCCACCCCGCCCGAGCGGGTCCGTGCCGAACTCGCCCTGCTCGCCGTGGAGCGGGCCGGAGCCGAGCGCCGCGCGTCGCGAAGGAGCCCGTCGAGAAAGCCCCCCGTGGAACCGCCGGCCGCGCTCGGGGAGGCCGGGGACGGCCGGCTCGGCGCGCTCGTCGACGCGCTGCGTACCTACCACCGGGCCGCGATAGAGCCGTACTGGCCGCATATCCGGGCCAGGGCCGAGGCGGACCGCGCGCTGCGCGGCCGGGCCCTGCTCGACGGCGGCGCCGACGAACTGCTCGGCACCCTGCCCCCGATGCTGCGCTGGCGCTCCCCGGTGCTGGAGGCCGACTACCCCGTCGAGCGCGAACTGCGCCTGGACGGAAGGGGACTGCTCCTCCAGCCGTCCTTCTTCTGCCGTGGCACCCCCGTGGTCTTCCAGGACCCGACGCTGCCGCCCGTCCTGGTCTACCCCGTGACCCACTCCGACGCGCCCGCCGTCACGGAGCGCGCGGGCCCCTCCCTCGGCAGACTCGTCGGCCACACCCGCTCGGCCGTCCTGCGGGCCATCGAACACGGCTCCACGACCAGTGAACTGGCCCGCAGGACGGGGGTGTCACTCGCCTCCGCGAGCCAGCACGCCTGTGTACTGCGCGAGGCGGGCCTGATCGTCACCCTGCGCCACGGCAACGCCGTCCTGCACACGCTCACCCCCCTGGGCGCCGCCCTGCTGAGGGGCGGCGCCACCGCGGACGGGCTGTCCGCGCGGACCGGAGACGGGCTTCCCGCGCGGAACGGCGACGGGCTGTCCACGCGGACCGGTGAGGGCCTGCCCGCGCGGAACGGCGACGGGTCCTACGCGCGGAACGGGCCGGTCACCTCATAGGTGATGCCGCCCGACGAACTGCCGCTGGTGCCCCGCTGGCTGGAGAAGTAGAGACGCCTGCCGTCGGGCGAGAAGGCCGGTCCGGTGATCTCGGAGCCGGACTGGCCGCCGATCCGCAGGAACGGTGCCACGACATCGTTCGGTGTGATGACACAGATCTCCATGTTCCCGCCGTCCTCGGAGACGAAGAGATCGCCGGACGGGGTCCCGGTCACATTGTCGACCCCGGTCAGCGGCGCCGTACCGGACACCAGGGAGTCGTCGTAGGCCAGTTCGATGGTGCCCGCGGCCGCGTTGTACTGCCAGACCCGGTTGTCGCCCTTGGTGGTGAACCAGCAGGTGTCGTCCGCGTAGTAGCAGCCCTCGCCGCCGTTGAACCGCTTGGCGCCCGAGACCTGGTTGCGGGTGGGCGTGGCGCCGGTGGGGTCGGGAACGGTCCGCCAGGTCACCGGGCCGCTGGTGGCCGTGCCCGCGACCAGCACTTCGAGCCGGCCCGACGACAGATCGCCCCAGATGGTCGGGGTGAAGCGGTAGAAGCAGCCGTCGGTGGTGTCCTCGGTGAGATAGATCGTCCTGCGGACGGGGTCGGCCGCGGCGGCCTCGTGCTTGAAGCGGCCCATGGCGTCCCGCCGCACCGCCGCCTTCACACCCCACGGGTCGGTCTCGTAGACATAGCCGCGGTCCACCTCCTCGCAGGAGAGCCAGGTGTTCCACGGCGTCTTGCCGCCCGCGCAGTTCTGGTGCGTGCCGGAGAGGATCCGGTACGCGCCGGTGATCGCGCCGGCCGAGGAGAAACGGACCGCGCTCGCGCCGCCCGACGGGTCGATCTCCGAGTTCGAGACATAGATCCAGCCGGAGCCGTCGGCGTAGCAGGCACCGCCGTCGGGGGCGTTGTGCCAGGTGTACGACGTGCCGGAGACCGGCTGCCCGGAACGGGCGATCACCCGGCTGGTGAAGCCGGCGGGGAGCCGGATGTTGTTGGCGTCCGCCGCGCCGAGTGCTCCATAGGGGCCGGCGCCCGGCTGGGCGGGGGCGGCGACCGCCGCTCCGCGCCACAAGGTGCCGCCGAGGGCGGCGGCAGAGGTGCCGATGACCGCTCCGCGCAGGAAACTGCGACGTTCCACTGGTCGCTCCATGGGGGTGTGGTGACCGTCCCGGGGCACCGGCCGGCGCCCCGGGGTCGCACGCCGCAGGAGCCTAGGGGCCGCGCATGGCCGGTGGTTGAACGGGCGGTGAGGCGGAGCCGTAACCGTCGGCCGTCCCCGGCCCGAACCGTCGGCCGTCCCCGGCCCGAAGCGTCGGCCGTCCCCGGCCCGAAGCGTCGGCCGTCCCCGGCCCGAACCGTCGGCCGTCCCCGGCCCGCCGGGGATCACGGGACGGCCCTCAGACGCGTACGCGAACCTCATAGGTCAGGACGGCGACCCCGTCGTCGTCCAGGCAGCGGCCCGTGGTCAGGTCGAAGCGCTGTTTGAGCAGCGGGGACGCCACGAAGGGCCGTCCGTCATGGGTACCGAGCAGCCCCCGGGAGAGCACCTGCGCGCCGGAGTACGGATCGCGGTTGCCGATCGCGTACGGCCGTCCCGAACGGTCCAGGAACACCGCCACCTGCCGCCCGTCCGGGAGCAGCGCGGCGACCCCGCGGCCGGGGGTCAGCGCCGACACCTCGCAGACCGTGAACCACTCCTCGCCGAGCAGGAGTTCCAGGGCGTCCGGCGGGCGCGCGGGCCGGTACGCGGCTTGGTTCGCGGGCTGGTGCGCGGCTTGGTTCGCGGGCTGGTTCGCAGTCGGGTTCGCGGGCGCGACCGCGGACGCGCGCGCGGGCGGATCCGAGGGCGGGGGCAGGGTCATCGGGCGTTCGCCCCTTCCAGGGACTCCGGAGACTCCAGGGACTCCGGAGACTCCAGGGATTCCCGGGATTCCCGGGCCGCCGGGGGCTCCAGGGTGAGGACCGTCAGATCCGGTTTGACCTGATCGCGTTCCGGTACGAACTTCACCGACGGGTCCGGCACGCCCGGCGCGTTGACGAAGGAGACGAACCGGCTCAGCCGCTCCGGATCGTTGACGGTCTCCGCCCACTCGTCGCGGTAGCCGGTCACATGCGCGGCCATGAGCTGCTCCAGCTCCGCGCAGAGCCCCAGCGAGTCATGGACGACCACGTCCCGCACATGGCCGAGCCCGCCCTCGATCCGTTCCAGCCAGGCGGACGTCCGCTCAAGCCGGTCCGCCGTACGGATGTAGAACATCAGGAACCGGTCGATCAGCCGGATCAGCTCGGCGTCCGACAGATCCTGCGCGAGCAGATCCGCGTGGCGCGGCTCGGCGCCGCCGTTGCCACCGACGTACAGGTTCCAGCCGTTGGCCGTGGCGATCACCCCGAAGTCCTTGCCGCGTGCCTCCGCGCACTCCCGCGCGCACCCCGACACCGCCGACTTGAGCTTGTGCGGCGAGCGCAGCCCCCGGTAGCGCAGTTCGAGGTCGACGGCCATCCGCACCGAGTCCTGTACGCCGTAGCGGCACCAGGTCTGCCCCACACAGGACTTGACCGTCCGCAGGGACTTGCCGTACGCGTGTCCCGACTCGAAGCCCGCGTCGACCAGCCGGGTCCAGATCAGCGGCAAGTGGTCCACCCGGGCGCCGAACAGATCGATCCGCTGACCGCCCGTGATCTTGGTGTAGAGCCCGAAGTCCCTGGCCACCTCGCCGATCACGATCAGTTTCTCCGGGGTGATCTCCCCGCCGGGCACCCGCGGCACGACCGAGTACGAGCCGTTGCGCTGGATGTTCGCCAGGAAGTGGTCGTTGGTGTCCTGGAGGGCGGCCTGCTCGCCGTCCAGCACATAGCCGCTGACCCCGAGCGCCGGCGCGAGCGACGCGAGGACCGAGGCGACGGCGGGCTTGCAGATCTCACAGCCGTCACCGCCGCGCGCCCCCTGCCTGCCGTGCGAGTCGAGGAGCGCGTGGTACGAGGTGATCCGCAGGGTGCGGACGATCTCGTACAGCTCGCTCCGGGTGTGGGGGAAGCAGCCGCACAGCCCCTTGTCGCCCTGGGCCACGGGCAGGAGCCGGCCGATCACCTTGACGCAACTGCCGCAGCCCGTGCCGGCCCGGGTGCGTTTCTTCACCTCGGGGAGCGTGGCACAGGCGGTGATCGCGCCCTTGCTGACGTTGTGGCAGCTACAGATCACCGCGTCGTCCGGCAGCGCCTCGGGGCCGAGCGCGGCACCCGGCGCCCCGGTGTCACCGGCCGGCAGCACCAGCCGTTCCGGCGGTACGGGCGGTACGGAGCCGGTCAGCGGCCGCAGCATGCCGTACGCGTCGGCGTCCCCGACCAGGATCCCGCCGAGCAGCGTGCCGTCCCCGTCCATCACCAGCTTCTTGTAGACACCCGAGCGGGAGTCCGCGTACACGACGTCGAGCGATCCGGGCGCGTCGCCGTGCGCGTCGCCGAACGACGCGACGTCCACTCCCAGCAGTTTCAGCTTGGTCGACAGATCGGCGCCGGTGAAGCCGGACCCGTCTTCCCCGTCCAGCACCCGGGCCACGGTCGTGGCCATCTCGTACCCGGGCGCCACCAGCCCGTACACCCGGCCGTCCGCCGCCAGCGCGCACTCGCCGATCGCGAAGACGGCGGGATCGGACGTACGGCACCGCTCGTCGACCACGATGCCGCCGCGCTCGCCGACCGTCAGCCCCGCGTCACGGGCCAGCCGGTCCCTGGGCCGTACGCCCGCCGAGAAGACGACGAGGTCGGTGGCGAGGACCGAGCCGTCCGACAGCGCCATACCGGTCACGGTGCCCTCGGCGTCCGTGGTCACCTCCTGGGTGCCCACGCCCGTGTGGACCGTGAGCCCCATGGACTCGATCGTGCGCAGCAGGGCCGCGCCGCCGCCCTCGTCGATCTGGACGGGCATCAGCCGGGGCGCGAACTCCACGATGTGCGTGTCGAGTCCGAGCCCCTTGAGCGCACCCGCCGCCTCCAGGCCGAGCAGCCCGCCGCCGACGACCGCGCCGGTGCGGGCCGTCGCGGCGTGCTCCTCGATCGCGAGCAGGTCCTCGATGGTGCGGTAGACGAAACAGCCAGTCGCGTCCTTGCCCGGCACAGGCGGTACGAAGGGGTACGAGCCCGTCGCGAGGACGAGCGTGTCGTAGCCGAAGACGTGCCCGGCCCGCGAGGTGACCGTACGCGCGGCGCGGTCGACGGCCACGGCCGGATCGCCGAGATACAGCTCGATGCCGTGGCGCGCCATGAAGTCCGGCTCCCCGAGGGTGAGTTCCTCGGGGGTACGGCCGGAGAAGTACGAGGTGAGCCGCACCCGGTCATAGGCGGGACGGGGTTCCTCGGCGAGTACGACGACCCGGGCGCGCGAGGTCAGCCCCCGCTCGGCGAGCGCCTCCAGAAACCGCTGGCCGACCATGCCGTGGCCCACGACGACGACCGTGGGACGTGTGGCATGCGTGGGGCGTGTGGCATGCGCGGGATGCGTGGCATGCGCGTTGTGCGTGGGAGACAGGGAAGGCGTGGCGGACGGAGAAGCCATGGAGGACGGGGGAGGGGAGACGGGTACGGGTGCGGGTGCGGGTACGGACATCTCAGGAGCCTCCGTCGGGGGTGAGCAGATGGAGCAGCGGAGTGGCGGGCGGCAGGGACTCGTCGGCCTCCCAGGCGCGGGCGAGCGTGCCGACGGCGCCGAGATCCCCGATCAGCACACCGCCGACGAGCCGGTCGCCCCGTACGACGACTTTCCGGTAGGCGCCCCGGGTGTCGTCGGTGAGCTGGACGACGTCGTCGCCGGGGCGGGGGGTGGTCTCGCCGAAGGCGGCGAGATCGAGGGAGACGGGGGACGCGGTGGGTGACACGGCGGGGGGAGGCGCGGGGGCGGGGACTGGTGTCGATGCCGGGTCCGGGGCGGGGTCCGGCGTTGGGGCTGGGGCCGGGATCCGTGTCGGGGGCGGCGGCAGAGTGAGGCGGGTGAGGGCGCGGGTGCCCTGGTAACGCGCCTGCGAGGGGGGCGGGGGCGGAGGCGGAGGCGGAAGTGGTGGCGAAACCGGTGTGGAGGCCGGTGCCGACGAGGCCGATGAGGCCGATGAGGATGTCGGTGCGGGTGCGGGTGCGGGTGCGGGTGCGGGTGCGGGTGCGGGTGCGCGTGCCGGTGCCGGTGCCGGTGCCGGTGCGGGCGCCGGTGGTGGCGGTGGCGGTGGCGGTGATGCCGATGTCAGCAGTCGGGCCAGGGCCTCGGCCTGTTCGAGGGCCGGGCCCGCGAGGCCGTACACCCGGCCCGCGTGCTCCGCGCAGTCGCCGATGGCGCGTATGCGGGGATCGGACGTACACAGCTCGTCGTCCACGACGATGCCCTCGCGGACGGTGAGTCCCGCGTCCCGGGCCAGTCCGACGCGGGGGCGGGTTCCGCAGGCCAGCACGATCAGGTCGGCGTCCAGGCTGTATCCGTCGGCCAGCTCCAAGGTCGTCCCGCGCGGGGTTACGCGTACTCCCCGTACCCGGCACTCGGTGTGCACCTCCACCCCCAGCTTCAGGAGGTGGGCACGCACCAGCGCGCTCGCGGAGGCGTCCAGTTGGCGTTCCATCAGCCGCTCGCCCTGTTGTGCGAGCACCACCTGCGCGCCCCGCTCGGCCAGCGCCCTGGCCGCCGACACCCCGAGCAGTCCGCCGCCGATGACGACCGCGCGGGTGCCGGGCCGTACGGCCGAGGCGAGCGCCAGACAGTCGTCCAGCGTGCGGAACGGGTGGACGCCGTCCGGAAGCCGGTCCACCGGGAGCCCGCGCAGCGGTGGCAGCACCGGGTTCGAACCGGTCGCCAGGACCAGCGTGCCGTATCCGATCACCTGTCCGTCGGCGCAGTGGACCGTCCGCGCGGCCCGGTCGATCCGGACCGCCCGCACCCCGTGCCGCACCGGTGTACGCGGCAGAGCGATCACCTCGGGCCCGTACCGTCCGGCGAGGACCTCCGCGAGCAGCACCCTGTTGTACGGCGCGTGCCGCTCGTCGCCGAGTACGGTCACGTCCGCGCCGAGCTGCCGGGCCCGGCCGGCCAGCCGTGTGCCCGCCAGTCCCGCGCCGATCACCACGAGGTCCGAGGTCATGGCAGAGAGCCTGGGCGGCGGCTGTTACCCGTTCGCATCCCCGCCGTTTCCCGCACGGAACGCTGCCCTCAGCGCCGCGCCCCGGGACCTGTGAGGAGACGGCGGGGACGAGGGCAGAGCAGGAGACGGTGGGGGCGAGGGCAGGGGCGGGGGCAGGGACGAGGGCAGGGGGAGGGGCGGGAACACGGGTGTATAGGGTCGCGATCGTGCCTGACATATCGCTGACCACGCTCGTTCTGCTCTGTCTCGCCGCCGCCGCGGCCGGCTGGATCGACGCCGTGGTGGGCGGCGGAGGGCTGCTGCTTCTGCCCGCGATGCTGCTCGGCCTCCCGCACACCCCCGCCGCGCACATCCTCGGCACCAACAAGGCGGTCGCCATCGTCGGTACCTCGGGCGCCGCCGTGACCTATCTGCGGAAGGCTCCGGTCGATGTCGGGACGGCGGTACGGATCGGACTCGCCGCCCTCGCCGGCTCGATGACCGGAGCCTTCTTCGCGGCCGGGATCAGCAGTGAGGTGCTCCGGCCCGTGATCATGGTGGTGCTGCTGGGGGTGGCCGCCTTCGTGATGCTGCGGCCCTCCTTCGGCCGGGCGCAGTCGGGCGGCCCCGTCACGAGGGCTCGTACGGTCATGGCGATCGTGCTGGTGGGCGGCGGGATCGGTTTCTACGACGGACTGTTCGGACCGGGCACGGGAACGTTTCTGGTGCTGGCCCTCACCGCCGTGCTCCATCTGGATCTGGTGACGGCCTCCGCCACCGCGAAGATCGTGAACGTCTGCACCAACGCCGGGGCGCTCGCCATGTTCGCCTATCAGGGCACGGTGATGTGGCAGCTCGCCGCGCTGATGGCGGTGTTCAATCTGGCCGGTGGGATGTTCGGCGCGCGGATGGCGCTCAGCAAGGGGAGCGAATTCGTGCGCGGGGTACTGCTGGTGGTGGTGTTCTCGCTGGTCGCGAAGCTCGCGTTCGACCAGTGGAACGCGTGAGCGCCCGTGGGGCTGAGGGCCTGAGGGACCTGCCTGAGGGACCTGAGGGACTGGGGAGCGGAGCCTTGAGACCTGGGGGGTGCCTCTATGTCTTTCGTCAAGGCGGCCCTGTGGTTTTGAGGTAGTTCGGGCTTGCTGGGGTCATGCGGTGAGTTGGATGTCTTTGGGG
>NZ_JBIASO010000036.1:0-38388 GCF_042890865.1 Streptomyces sp. NPDC002018 | reverse complement strand
GTTCTCCCGCATCATCCAGGCCAAGACCGACGCCGAGGGCGGCGAGGTCACACCCGGCCAGATCTGGTCCGTCTTCCAGGACGAGTACCTGCCCACTTCGCAGAACACCTGGAGACGCCTCACGCTGCGCGCCGCCCCGGCCTCGATCTCCACCGACGGCACGGACGCGCTCACCGTCGCGGCAGTCGTCGACGGTGAAAACGTCGTCCTGACCGGCCACGGCAACGGCCCCATCTCCGCCTTCGTCGACGCTCTGGCCGGCATTGGCATCGACACCCGCGTGCTGGACTACAGCGAGCACGCGATGACCGAGGGCGCCCGCGCCCAGGCCGCCTCATACGTCGAATGTGCCGTCGAAGGCCAGGTGCTGTGGGGCATCGGAATTCATGCCAATACGACCTGGGCATCACTCAAAGCAGTGACGTCAGCGGTGAACCGCGCACGGAAATGACAATCGCGGCCTACCGGTGTTCGACACAGCGAACCCTGTCCCACAAGCCGGGCTTCATGTCGGCAAAGTACCGCAGGCTCGGCACACGGCGCGAGCGCTATCAGGCCCGAACCAACCACGCACAGTCGGAGTCAACGCGGCGATGAAAGAACCGGAAACAATCGACCGCCCTGGCGACCGCACGTCACCCTATGGGCAGTTGCAGTTCTCGATCAGCGATGAAGAGGCATTGGGCATACTCCACCGCCCGGACAACGGATACCGCGATCTCTGTCTACGTTCCGAAGGACTGTCCGGGTTCGGCCACCAGTTCTCGCAACGGCGCCTTCACCTTGCTCAGCCACCTCTCATGACTGATCGCCCGGCCGACTCGGCATCCGCAGCGGGCCGGTCCACCGCGCACGGCGGTACGAGAGCGTGAAAACCAAAATCGATCCGCTGTCGGTGGCTGCGATGGTGGTCACCGTTGTCTCCATCTCGGCCACCGCCCCACTGACCGCCGCCGGCTCCGCCTCGCCACTCGCCATGGCCTTCTGGCGCAACTGCCTGGGCTTCGCCGTACTGGGGCCCTTCCTCCTGTTGCTGCGCCGTCGCGAGGTGGTGCGTGTCGCGCGCGGCGAGCGCGCCCTCCTGCGCCGGGAGCAGTGGCGGCCCTTGGTCTTCGGCTTCCTCGCGGCCACGGCGCTCGCTCTGCACTTCGCGGCGTTCATGACGAGCACCCGGCTGACCTCGGTCGCCATGTCAACCGCCCTTGTCGCCACCCAGCCCGTCTGGCAGGCCCTCATCGCCGCGGGCCAGGGCGCCCGGACGTCTCGCAGAACATGGGCGGGTCTCACGCTCTCCGTGGTCGGAGCGGCCGCGGCGGCCGGTCTCGACATCGAGTCCGGCGGTACGGCGCTGCTGGGCGACCTGCTCGCCCTGGCCGGGGCCCTCGCCCAGGCCGGGTACACCGCGCTGAGCGAACGGTCGCGCGCGGATGTGAGCACACCGCTGTATTCGACGTTCACTTCGCTGGTCTGCGGCCTGGAACTCCTCGTGGTCTGCTGGCTGGCCGACATCCCGCTGACGGGTTTCGACAGAGCCACACAATGGTCGCTGCTCGGACTGCTCGTCCTCCCCCAGCTTCTGGGGCTCGGCGCGCTGAACTTCGCCCTCGGCAGGACATCGGCGACGACCATGAGCATCCTGCTCCTGCTGGAGACCCCCGTCGCCGCGCTCACCGCGTGGTGGCTCATGGGACAGCACATTAAGCCCGCGACCATACCCGGGCTCCTGCTGATCATCGTCGGCGTCACCATCGTGTTGATGAGCGGCAACGAGGAAAGGGCCGCGGGACGGCACGGCACATACCGTCCGGACATACCGCCGTACCCGGCCCATGCCCCGTCCACACCCCCACCGCTTCCCGCGCCGCATCACCCGACGGCCCGTCATCAGACCGGACACGACCCCAGAGTGGACTGGGCCGCGTACCACGAGCGTCCGACGGTCAGGGTCACCTATCACGGTGCGGGAGCCTTCGACACCGTGAGCTTGCGCAGACCGCGCTTCGCCGAGGAGGAGCCCGAGCTTTGACTGCCCCATGGGGGCATGGGCGGACACGGTCGGCGGTGACCGGCCCGGCGACGGGTCCGGCGACCGGTCCGGCGACCGGTCCGGCGACCGGTCCGGCGACCGGTCCGGCGACCGCGGAACGACAAATCCCGCCTTCCGGTGCAGCTCCCGTCCCGTCCGCGATTCAGCCAGCCGGAAGCGCCGTCCCGTCCCCGCCATATGGGCGTGGCCCGTCATCGGGCACCAGCCCCTGCCGGGCAAGGCTGCCGTCCAGCCAGGCCGCGGCCAGCTCCACCCTGGAACGGCACCCGGTCCGCTGGAACAGCCGCGTGAGCCGCTGCTCCACCGTCTTCTCGCTGCACGCCAGCCGGGCGGCGATCTGCCGGTTGGTGGCTCCCTCGCTCACCATGGCGATCAGCCGCGCGTCCCGCTCACTCCGCCCTTCCCGGGCCGCCCGGCGCCTGGGGAGAGAGACATTCCGCCGACGCGCCGCCGCGCCGAGCCGACTGCGGACGGGCCGCCCCATGCCCAGCGCGTGCCCGCTCCGCGTCGCCTCGGCCAGCCACGACTCCGGGTCGTCGCCGACTTCCGCCAAGCACCCGCAGCAGTCCACCCTCAGGGGCACATCGACCCGCCGCCCCGCCAACCGGTACGCGGCCAGCGCGCTGTCCGCGTCACCGTGCACCATGCCGCGTCCGAGGAGCACCACCTCGCGCGTCATGGGCGAGGCCGACTCTTCGTGCAGTGTCTCCATCTCCTCCATGGTCCGGCGCGCTGCCTCCGGGTCGTTCCCCTCAAGCGCGATCGACAGAATCCGCAGCAACACTCGGTCGACGCCCGCGAGCAGTCCACTCTCACGCGCCCGCCGCACACCGCGCCATGCCTCTTCCAAAGCCTCGTCCCTCTGCCCCGACCAGTACCGGACACCCAGTCGCGCCCGGGTCACCAGTGGATGGCTGACGGAGTCCGGGATCAGGTCCAGCCACTCGCGGGCGTGTCCGAGCTCTCCGCGCACGAGCTGGATCTCTGCTGCCAGCGCACGGGCCAGCTGTCCGACGCCGGCCGCGCCGTCGGTCCGGCCCCGCGTCTCGATCCGACGGGCGCCTGACAGCGCGCCGTCCCAGTGCCCCGCCAGGTACTCGCGCACCATGGCGTGGTACTGGACGGCGGTACTCCGCCCCGCCCCGGCGTAACGCCCACTGAGCACGGCCTCAAGAGCACCCGCCAGGTCGCCGTACGCGGCGGCGTTCCGCAGCCGGTCCAGGGCATCCCGCGGCAGGCCCCGCCGGGCACGCTCGAACTCGGCGGCGCCGCCCACGGCGGCTGCCAGCAGCCGCACTTCCGCAGGTGACGGGACCGCCCCGGAGCCGGACTCCCGGTCGGCGTCCGGGACGCGGTCGGCCGTCGGCCCCGGCCGGAATGTCATCGGCGTGACCGGGCCGATCCCGTACAGTCCGCCGAGCCCCGACAGCAGGGCAGCGGCCGGCACTCGCCCGAGCGCCGCGCCGTATCGGGGGTCGGCATCGTCGGTGTGCGGGGACCGATGCTCGTGCAGCGCCGACAGAGTCCATGCCCGGGTGACCCATTCCAGACCGCCCCGGTCCGCGCCGTGCGGCCCGTCGAGACAGGCGAGCAGCGGCTCGCCGAGCGCGAGTACGCCGGTATGGTCGGCGTACCGCAGGCCGAGGGCCGCGGACTCGCGCAGCACACCGGTCGTTCTGGTGTCGTGCGGAGACAGGTGCCGCAACGCCGAGTGGTAGCTGCGGGCCCGCCAGAAACTGTCGGGCTTCGCGCTGCTGCGGGCGGCGGCCATCAGCAGCGGCACCGCGAGCGCGGCGCCGAGCGCCGGCCCCGCCGCCGCCGCGTGGTCGGCCAGCCGCGGGTGGGCGGCACCCGTCGCGGCGGGGCCCAGCCGATCGGTCACCGATCTGGTGATCGCGGCATGCAGCGACCGCACGTCCCGGCCCTCGGGCAGCGTCAGCAGCGCCGCCGCGAGCGCCGGAACAGCGAACGCTATCCCGCCGTCCCGGTCGACGGTCACCACCCGGTCCCTGACCAGGTCGTCCAGGGCACGGCCGACGGCTTCGGGCAGCCCGCCCAGTGGCCGCAGACGGTGCAGGTCGTCAAGCCGCAGTCCGGCCCGCTCGATCAGACGGGCGAGAGCGGCCGCCATCCCGACCGTGCCGGCATCCGGTGCCGTGTCCGGCCACACGAGCCGGCCCAGATCTGTGACGTCCGCGGTGAGCCGCAGCCCGCCCTCCGGCACGGTCAGGCACATCCGGCCGTCGAGTTCGAGCAGGCCGCCGCGCTCCTCCAGCGAGGCGAGCACCGACAGCACGGCCGCCGGACTCCCCGCCAGCGGGCCCAGCGAACGCAGCACCGCCGTCACCAGGCCGGGCTCGACAGGGTGGCCCAGCCTCCGCACGATGAGCTCGCCGGCCTCGGCCGACGACAGCGGCGGCAGTTCGAGCACTCGGTCGGCCGCCGCGGGCAGGTGCGCACCGCCGACCCGCCCCGGGCCCGTCGGCCGGCCGGCCATCACCACCGGCACACCCGCCGGACGGAACGCGCGCAGCAGCAGACCCAGCGCGGAGGCCGTCGCATCCGGCATCCGATGGGTGTCGTCGACGATCAGGGCGAACGGAACGTACTGAGCCGCGTCCGCCAGCACCTCGCCCAAGACGGAGAGAAGGGCCACCTCGCTGCCACGGCCGACGGTCTGCGAGCGCGCCCGGCGCACCATGGTGACGCGTGCCTGCTGTCGACTGTCATGGATCTTGGCGAGTACGCCACAGACGGCGTCCGCGAGGGCGGCCGTACCGGCCGGGCCCCGCGCGCCTTCCCAGCCGAGCCGCAGGACCTTGGCGCCCTCCTTGGCCGCCGCCCGCCAAGCCTCGCCCAGCACCGCGGTTTTACCGGTTCCGGCCCCGCCGGTGACCAGCAGGGTCCGCGCCGCGGCACCGGCGGAACGTAACGCCTGCGCCACGTCCTCGACTTCGCCGTTCCTGCCGACGAGAGGTGATCGGTACCGCTGCACGACGACTCCTCGTTTGACCCCATTCTTCACGTCGAACGGCTGGGTGAGACTGCGGGTTCGCATGGACTTCCCGAACAAGCCACCGTCTTTTCCGGCACGTTGGTCATGATGGCAAGATCCTGGACCGGGGCCGGTCGGCCGGGACGGCCCGTACCGGGCGGCCACCCGCCAGGTACGTGTGTCGATCGAGGATACGGTGGAGTCAGTGGCTGCCCGGAGAGACACCGAGTTGGTCTTCGGCGGCACGTCCGCGCGTTTCCACGGAACGGGCGAGGACCTGCTCGGCCGGGAGAGCGAGTCGGCGGAGGTCGACGACCGCCTCCGCGATCCGGCCGGGCCGGGCCTGGTGCTTGTCCGGGGGGAACGGGGCGTCGGGCGCAGCGCGTTCGTGCGTGCCGCCGCCGAGCGGCTGCGTGCCGAAGGGGTCGCGGTCCTGCCGGTGGCCTGCGTTCCTGATGACGGCGAGCGTCCTCTGCTCCTGGCACTGCGACTGGTCATGGCTCTGGAGGAGCACCGGCCCGCCGCGGCGAGACGTCGGCCGGCACATGGGCCGGCGGTGGCGGCGCTGACCGCGGTGAAGGAGGGCGACAGCGCAGCGATGGCCGAAGCGCTCTCCGCCGCTCTGGCGCAGCCGATGCCCACGGCCGTGGTCGTCGACGATGCGCAGCACGCCGACACCGAATCCCTCGCCCTGCTCGGCAGAGTCGACTTCCGGCGGGTTCTGCCCAACACCCGGGTGATGGTCGCGGCGGTGCGGCACACCACACCGGACAGTATGTCCCGGCCTTCCCTGACCTCGCGGCCTTCCCGGGCCTCCCGGTCCTCCCAGACCGGCCGGGCCGTGGAACGGCTGGCCCGCAACCGGGCGGCGCACACGATCGTTCTGCCGCGCCTCGGACTGGAGGACGTCACCGCCCTGGTGGCGCGGCGGTTGCGGGCGGTGCCCGACGCCGGCCTGGTACGACGGGTCCACCGGCTGAGCCGCGGGATTCCCGGGGCGGTCGACGCCCTGCTCGTCGAATGGACGGGACGGGACGCGATACGCATGGCCGACGGGCACGCCTTCCTGGGCGTCGGAACACCGGCGCCGGTGCTGCCGGACGGCGACAGGTACGTCGTGGCCCTGCGGTCGCTGGGCGAGCCCTGCTGGACGGTGGCCTCGGCGCTGAGCGTCCTGTGGCCGCTCGGCCGGCCGGCCACAGCGCTGCTCGCGGCATCGACCGGGCTGTCCGCCGCGGCTGTCGGCCACAGCATCCGCACTCTGGTGGACGAGGGCATGGTGGATGAACTGGCCGGGCAGGACGGAGCCGCGCTCCGGGGGTGGGCGTTCCGCGTACCGCTGATGGCACACGCGGTCCGGGAGCGGCTGGGGCCACTGGAGCGCGGCCGCCTGTCCGCCGCCGCGGTGGGAGCGCTGTGGGCGGGCGGAGGAGGGGCAGCCACCGGGGCCCCATATGACTCACCGGCAGCAGCGATCCTCGACGAGGCGGACGCGGACACCTATCTTCCGGACCGGATCGCCGACGCGGGCATCCTGGTCGACCCCGAACGCGCGGTGGCGGAACTGACCACGGCCGCGAGAGCGCTGTACCCCGACCTCGACCGCCGGGGAATGCTGCGGTGGTACCTGGGGGCCGTGCGCCTCATCGAGGAGTCGCCCGCCCGCGACCAGGCGGTACTGCGGTGCGGTCAGGCCGCACACGGCTGCGGTGACTACCCGACGGCCCGGACAGCGGCCGAGGCGATCGTGTCCGCCCCGGCCGAGGGCCTCGACCCGCTGACCCTCTACGAAGCGGCCACCCTGCTGGTGGCGTCGGCAGGCGCCGAGAAGGACTGGCCGGCGCTGTCCCGGATGGCCACCGCATCCTGGTGGGACGGACTGCCGCTGCCCGCCGTGGCCACGGTGTCCGGCCGTGTCCAGGCACTGTGGCAGTTGGAGAGATGGCAGGAGGCACTGGCCCTGCTCTCGCGGACCGAGCCGATATGGGAGACCACCCCCGACAGTCACGCGCTGCTGGAACTGTTCGGCGGAGTCACGGAGTTTGTGCTGGGCCGACCGGATCGGTTCACGCGTGCACTGACCAGGCCGGACGCGCCGGAGCTGCCGCGCAGCAAGGCATTCGCGATGGTCATCGCCCAACTCGACATGCTGCTCGGCACCGGCGACCTGCGGCGGGCAACGGCCCTGCTGGCCGCACGGGGGCTGGCGGCGGAACTTCTCCCTGCCTGCAGCCAGTTCCTCCTGCGGCACCTTGAGGGCCGGTGGGACGAGGCGCTCCCGCTGGCACGTCGGCTGCTGGCCAACGGCGGAGTGCTGAACGTGGTCCCCGGGCACCATCTGCTTCCCGCCCGAACGGCGGCCGTTCTCCTCGCGAGGGGCCGCGTCACCAGCGCCGGCCGCCTGATCAGCAGCGCGCGCGGGCAGGTGAACGGGCCTCTCGAACACGTCCTGGATCACACCGACGCCGAGGTGCTGCGGACCGTCGGCGACCTCGGCCGGGCCGAGGAGACACTGCGGCGCGGGCTGAGCGCGGCGGACGACCGCGGATCTGTCTACGGCACAGACGAGCTGTGGGCCTCCCTCGCCGAGGTGCACACGGAAGCGGGACACATCCGTGAGGCGGTGGCCTGCCTGGAGCGCCTTGAGCGGCTGGCCGAGCGGATGGACAGCGGACGGACACGGCTGCTGTACCTGCTGGCGTCCGTCCGAGTCCTGGGGCCGGACCTCCCGGACGCCCGCAGGCGTCTGCGCGAAGCGGTCGAACTGGCCCGCGCACGCGGCCAGATGTTCGAAACGGCGGTGACGCTCACAGCCGCCGCACGCGCGAACGCGGGTCCGGCCGCGCTGCTGCACGAAGCGTACGAACTGTTCGGCGAGACCGGTGCCGCGCTGTGGCGCTTCCGCACCAGGGCCGCGATGCGCGAAACCGGGCTGGTCGTGCCCGGTCGTAAGCGGGCCACGGCAGAGAACGAGCACCTGCTGGCCACCCTGCTCGCCGAGGGCCTCACCAACCGTCAGATCGCCGGCGTACTGCGGCTCAGCGAGGACGCGGTCGCGAACCGCCTGTCACGGCTGTTCGCACGCACCGGTATGCGATCGCGCACCGAGGTCGCGACAGCCGTGCTCGCCGCGGTCCGCTGACCTCGGATGACCACGACCGCGCAGGACCGCCGACCGCTCCTCCACCTCGCAGAGCCGCACGTCGGGCCGCCCGGGTCACGCCTCCCTCCTTGACACATGCCCACCGGTGACTTCCCCGCCGGCCAGGGCCTTGGGAGCCGATTCCACGGCGAGCACGCACGCGGCAACGGCACCCGGCGGTCCGGGAGAGCCCTGTTCCTCCTGGCTTTCGCCACCCTCTACGCCGCCGCCTCCCTGGCCCGCCACGGCAGATGACGGAATCGTGGAAGCCCTCTCCCGGCCCAGGTCCCTCGTCGGGCCCGCCACCGGATCAACAGGCTGATCGACGTACTCCACGACGGCACCGGCCACGAACCCGGGAACCCGGCCGCGGCCGAGCCCACTGGTGACAGATTTCCCTGTCCTTAACGGGTCAGTGCCCCAAGGCAGCGGATCGGCGCAACCACACATGGCACGATCGCCTCCTGAAGCGCATGAACCACTTGAGTCCCAGATGGAGAGGGCACATGCCTCAACAGGTACTCACGGACACGGTGCGCGTGGCCATTCACTCACCTGACGCCATCGTCCGCACGGGGCTGGTCAGCTGCCTTCAGAACGACCGCCGTACCCGCGAGGTCCCAGCAGGCAGGATCCAGGAAGCCGACGTCATCGTGGTCGCCGTGGACGTCGCCGACGCCTCTTCCCTGGACCTGCTGGTCAGCCTGTGCGACAAGCCCGGCGCGCGCTTCGCCATGGTGGTGGGAAAGAGATGGCAGGCCGACGTCTCGACCGCCGTCGACCGCGGGGTCCGCGCCGTACTGTGGCACGACTCCTTCAGTCCTGCGGCCTTCGTCCACACCCTGCTCACCATCGCGGGCGGCGGTGGAAGCCTCCCGCCCACCCTCCAGGGCACCCTGATGGAACAAGTCAGGCGGACCCAACGGGAGGTCCTCGCCCCCCGGGGCCTGACGGCATCCGGAGTCAGCCCTCGCGAGGTGGACGTACTGCGCCTGGTCGCCGAGGGCAAGGAACTCTACGAGATCGCGACGAGGCTGTCCTACTCCGAACGCACCGTCAAGAACATCCTCTACGGCCTGATGAAGCGCATGCGGCTGCGCAACCGCGCCCACGCCGTCTCCTACGCCATACGCGCCGGCCTCATCTGATCCTCCGACCGACCGCAACCCGAATCCCACCCTGGTCCCGCGCCCCACAACGCACGGCGACACGGTGAGCCGCCCTGCTGTGGACGGTGCCTGAGGGGTCGAGATCCACAAGAACACAACGCCGAAAGGGCACACACATGTCGCTCCTCCGCCACGCCCGCACCCGCTCTCGTACGCTGGCCGCCGTCGGTCTCCTGGCCGCCACCGGCCTGTTCCTCACCGCCTGCGAGCCCGCCGGCTCGGGCGCCGCTTCCGATGCCGAGGCCGGCGCCGGCACCGAGACCAGCGCCAGCGCCGAGACCAGCGCCAGTGCCGACGCCGGTTCCGGGGCCGCCGACGGCGGCGACGCCAGTACAGACAACCGTGAGGACGGAACGGTCACCGGCACCCTGACCTACCTGGCACCCGGCAAGCTGGAGGTCGACGGCCGCCCCTTCTTCGTCGCGGAAGACACCCTGGTCCAAGGCGGTGACATCTGCGGCGACCCCGAAACCCCGTCGGCGGAGAACTGCACCGCCGACGAACTGGACGCAGCCGCGAAGAACGGCAACCTCACCGTCGAAGTGACCATCACGAAGGGCATAGCAGAGCGGGTCATCCAGGCATAAACGCGAATGACCATCACGTCCGCGACAGCGCCGACCGTCGTCGCGGACAACCGCGGATGACGGTGATCCGTGGACGCCGGTCCACCCGCGGAACGGTTCCACAGCCTGAAGGACATCCTCGGGGCTGCGTACCGGCAGCTCACCGCCGGCCATGTGGAAGGTGGCGAGGCGACCCTCGGCATCGACGGCCGGACCGCCCCAAGGGGCCAGGGAGTAGTCCAGCACATCGCGAACAGGACGTGCAGACAGTGGTCCTTCCCTCCGACGCCCACGGCGTCGAACTCACCGATCGCGTCATCGCCTCCATCGAAGCGGACCCGCTTCGCGCGACTCACTCCCAGTGCCACCATGTGCCCCATGAGCCACTCCTGTGCGGCGTGATCGCGGCTACGCCGCGGGCCGAGGCCGTCCGGATCCGGATGGCTTATCGGCAGGCTGTCTCGGGGCCCGTCCGAGGTCGGGTGAGAACGGCGGTCATTGCGATTCGTGCTGGGCGAGAACTCGGCCGAGCAGGCGGGTCAGAGTCCGCTGTTCCTCGGCCGACAGCGGTGTGAGCAGGTCGTCCTGCACCTGATCGAGCACCGCGTCCATACGCCGTAGTTGTCGGACACCGTCATCGGTGAGCGTCACCTTGTTGCGCCGTCCATGGTCCGGGTCCGGCGCCCGGTCGGCGAAGCCCTGCTCGACCAGTTCATTGACGGCCGCCACGACGTCGCTGCGGTCGATGCGGCACCGGCGGCCGAGCTCCGCCTGGCTCGCGGGCCCGAACTCGTGCAGGGCCGCCAGGATGCGGTAGTGGTACCCGCGCGCCCCGGCGGCGGTGAATCCGTCGAACACCAGCCGGCGGGCGTGCACGGCCAGCTGGGTGATCAGCCAACTCGGCTTCGCCGCCAAGCGCTCGGGGGTCTCATCCATGGCGACCACTCTACCGGCATGGATGTTGGCAAGACCAACACTCTGGCCATAGTGTTGGTCCCACCAACGTCGAGACCGTCGAAGGAGCCGTCGTGCCCACTGCCGCCTGGACCACCGACCGGGCCGAGATCGCCGACCTGTTCGCCTGCCTGGCCAACCTGCTGGACGAGTGCCGCCACGAAGACGCCGCCACCGTCTATCACGACGACATCGCGGTGCGCTCGCCGCGGGGCGAGCTGCACGGCCTCGATGAGGTGACCGCCCACCTGAAGCGAAGCCACGTCGAGGGAGAACACACCCAGCACATTCACGGGGACGTGCTGGTGCACGTTGACGGTGACCGCGCGAAGGCCACCGCGAACCAGCTCGTGTACTTCTACCGCGCCGGCGAAGCGCCCCATCGGACGAGCGGCCTGCGAGTCGCCTGCACCGCGGTCCGGACATCGGCGGGCTGGCGATTCAGCGACATGCACATCACGCTCGCCTGGATGCGGGAGAAGTGATGTGGTGAGTCAGGACCGGACCTCGGCCCCGACCGCGCGGCAGGCCGAGGCAGCCTCACACCTGACGACGGAACCCGCCGCAAGACATCGCCGGCACGGACGGCGCCGCCGGGTTGCTGCTGCCCGTGACGGAAGCGCGATCCGCGGCACAGGAGCGGTCGGCACGGCGTCGCGCCGGGTGGGGGCGAGGGTCGCCGGGGCGTCATGGCGACGGCCCCTCCGGGCGAACATCAGGGGTTCGCCCGGAGGGGCCGGTCGCCGGAGGCGGTGTATCTGCCGAGGATCAGTGGGATCCTGCCGCGGCCCTGCGGGGCGCGGCAGGTCCCGCGGTTATGTCGTGCCCAGCGCCCTGGGGATCATCTGGGCTCCGTCCACGCCGGCGCCGGCGACCGGACGTGCCCCGATGCCTCCGATGCCGAACAGGCCGGAGGGGAACCGCAGGCCGGAGGCGGGCCACAGACCGGATCCCGGGATGGCGACGTCACGGCCGTTGCCGCCGGCCGCGACCGGCCGGTCATCACGGTCCGTGGGCTGGAACCCGACCGTGTAGGTCCGGGTGGCCGAACCGTTGGCCGAGGTCACCTTGATCGTGCGGGTGGTGAACCGGGATCCGGTCGACGACAGGACCGAACTGCCCTCGGTGACCTTCACCCGCGCGCCGGACTGGGCCGGTACGGCGGAGACGGCCGGGATCCTCGCGCTCTTCGGCCAGTCGACGACGTATGTGGAGCCGTCCGGATCGAACCCGTCGATCGCGACGCCCCCGACGGTGATCGCCCTCGCGTCGGCGACACCGGCCTTGGTGGCGTCCGGGAAGTTCCGCACCGTGACCGACCCGTTGGCGTTGACCACCACGCGCGCCGTCATCGCCGCCGCCAGGTTGATCCGCTCCCAGCTCGCTCCGCCGTCCGCGGTCAGGTCGAGCGGGTACCCGGAGTCCGTCGCGGTCTGCTCCAGGATCTGTGCGCGCTGCTCGGTGGTGAGGTCCGGGAACGCGGTGATCAGCAGGGCCGCCGCGTCGGACGGTGTCCTGAGGGCCTGCCCGGACTTCCCCACCTGTGAGAACCCGTAGGTCAGGCGCCGCGTGTACAGGTCGACGTGCTGCGCCCTGCTCAGGCCGCCGTAGGAGTCGCCCTCGCAGGCCGCGAGTGTGTCGCCGTATCCCTCCTTCTCGCACTGCGCGAGCAGCACGTTCTCCATCTCGGTGTGGGCCTGGGTCAGCAGCTTCGCGAAGTCGGGGTCCGCCCATCGGTGCGCGACGGTGGCCTGTCCGGCGATACGGCCGCCCATGACGTCGAGCGGGTAGTGGAACCCGAGGACGACGCGGTTGTTCCCGTACTCCGAGGTGCGCGCGAGGATCGACGGTGCCAGCTCCGGCAGGAGCGTGGCGAGGATGGTTCCGGTCTCGTAGCCGCCGTAGGTGTGGCCGCTCGGGTACGAGCCGCTGGTGGCGAGGCTGCCGTACGAGCCGTCCTGCGACTCGTAGATGTCGCCGCCGTCGCCGACGAACCCGAGCCGCACGTACGGGCGCGGGTAGGCGTAGTGGTTCTTCGCCGCGTCGGTCTTGTCGAGGTCCTTCGTGACGCGGGAGAAGAGCGCGCTGGTCTTCGGCAGCCGGCCGCCGTCCAGGGCGTCGCGGTAGATCCGGCCGAGCCGGGAGCCGAGGCCGTCGGCCATCGTGACGGTGGCGCTGTTGGTCCCGTCGGCCTCGGCCCGGTCCACCTCCTTCTGTGTCGCCGCGTTGTTGATACGCACCGCGATCCGGTCGTTCTCAGCGGTGAGCGCGGCCCCGCCGGGCACCTTGGCGCCCGCGCCGAGGATGTCGGAGTGGAGGTCGTCGATGCCGTTGAGCAGGCCGTTGAAGTAGTCCGTGCCGTCGTCGGCCCCCGGCCACGTGTCCGACGCGTAGGTCGCGTTCAGTGTGTCGTCCGGGAAGGGGGACGGCTCGTATGCCGGGTCGAAGGCGTACACCGGGTCGGAGGCGGTCGCCGGGTCGGAGGCGGTCGCCGCGGCCGTCGCCACGGCGGTCGCGCGGGAGTCGTCCGAGGTTCCGGCCAGGGTGACCGCGGTCACGGTGGCCGTGTGCGCCGTGGCCCTGCTCGTGGTCGTGAGCAGGGCCGTACCGGTCGTGGCGGGCACGTGCGCGGTGGTCCCGTCGCCCAGGGCCACGGTGTAGCCGATGATCGGGAATCCGCCGTCGCCGGCCGCCCGCCAGGTCACGCGGACCTGCTTGCCGTCCGTGACCACACCCTTCACGGCCGGCTTCTGCGGCTTGCCCCCGCCGGTCACCACGGGTGCCGTGGCGGCGCTCGGGTGCGAGGCGCCGAACATGTTCACCGCCCGGACGCGCGCCGTGTACGACCTGTTGGCCCGCAGCCGGGTGAACGTCGTGCTCCGGCTGTCCGGATCGTGGATCTCGACCTGGTGGCCGTCGCTGAGGGTGATCTCGTAGCCGGTGACCGGTGAGCCGCCGGTGTCCTCGGGCGCGGACCAGGCGACCGTCACACTGGAGCCGGACGACGTCGCCGACACCGCGTCAGGCGTGGCGGGCACCGTCCTGGGCTTCGTGGTGAGCGCGGACAGGGCATGACGAAGGGTCCCGTACCGGGCGGTGAGGGTCGCGTCCGTGGCCGTGTCGTCCGCGACCGCGGTCCTCGCCTCGGCGAGTGCCCTGGTGAACGCCTTCCACGAGGCTTCTGTGTAGCGGTCGTTGCCGAGGGCCGACGCGGTCGTGACCAGGTCCTCCAGTCGCAGCCTCGGCATCGGGACCAGCTGTTCGGCGGCCAGGGTGAGGCCGCGCGTCTGTGTGTCGACTTCGAGCTGGGTCGCGTCGTCGGTGTCGACGAGGGCGCGCGCCGCGGCGAGTTCGCGCTGGTACACACCGAAGTCGATCGTGTTGTAGCGCTCCGCGTCGCCGGAGAGTCCCTCGTACTGGTCGATCGCCTTCCGCAGGGCGGACGTGTCCGTGACGACGGGCGTGTCGACGTGGCTGAAGGTGATCCGGCCCAGATTCGCGACGTACGGGTGCGAGGAGTCCGGGTTCGTCGTCAACCGCAGGTGGACGGTGTGCGTGCCGGTGATCGCCGTGGGCAGGGTCAGACTCGTCGTCCCTCCTGAGGACCACGCGCTTCCCGTGACCGGCAGCGGTACGGTCGCGTACGGCGTGCCGGGGTCGGCCGCGTCGAAGGAGTCCAGGTAGAGCTGGACGGCGGAGCCGGTGCCGCAGCGGGCGGAGTTGTTGACGTAGGTGATCGTGACGGTGCTCTTCGGGGAGCCGCCGAAGTCGATGTCCCCGTAGTCGAGCCAGGCTCCGTCGTAGGTGCCGCCGAGGTCGGTGGTGGAACCCGAGCCGGTCCAGCCGACCGGCTCGCTCTTCAGCCCGCCACCGCTGTTCGAGCGGAACGCGGTGGCGTCGAAGCCCACGGGGGCGCCGGCGTCCTGCGTCAGGGTCAGCGAGTAGATGTTGGCCACGTAGGGCTGGGAGGTGGTGTGCGTGGTGGAGACGAACGCCGCGTACACGTCCTGGACGCCGGTGAAGACGCTTGGGTCGAGCCGCACGCTCGTGGTGGCGATGGTTCCCCAGTCCGATCCGGTGTAGTCGAGGGGGATGTCGACGCTCTTCGGGCCGTCCTTCGAGCCGAGGCGCAGTTCGATGTGCGAGTCCGACGCGGCGCGCGACTGGGGCTTGGCATAGCGGACGGTGACGGTGTCGGCGCCGTCGCGGAGGTCGGTGTCCTTCCACCGCGCCCACGCGCCGTTCGTCACGTTCTCGAAGATGCCGTTCGAGAGGTTGAGCGGGAGCGAACCGTCGCCGGTCGTGGTGGTGTTCACCGTGGTCAGTGTGGCGAGCGTGGTCGTGGGGGACGAGGAGACCTCGTACGGCGAGAACTGGTGCCAGTCGAAGTTCGACACCCACTGCTGGCCGGACGGGGCGTGGAACACGAAGGTCGCGCTCTCCGCGTCCAGCAGGGCGTCCGGGTCGGTGACGGCCGCCTGCACCGTGGTGTAGTACTGCCAGCCGCCGGTTCCGGGGAGCTGGACGGTGGCGACGACGGGGCCGTCGGCGGCGCCGGCGTGGATGTCGACACTGCTCGGCTGGGCGTTCGTCGCCTGGGAGTTCGCGTAGCGGACCGAGATGCTCTGCGGGGCGATCCCGCCGAAGTCCAGCCTGGTGAACCGCTCCCACGATCCCTCGGTGACGCCGCCGAGGTTGCCGTCCGAGTTGTTCCGCTCGCTGACGAGGCTGGGGCCCTCCTTCTGGTCGGGGTCCTCGGCCTGGAGCACGGCGTAGCCGCCCTCGTCGATGGTGAGCGCGTCGATGGCGGAGTGCAGCGCGTCGTCCGCGGCCATGATCGTGCCGGTCGCGGACGTGGTGTCCGCGAGAACGGTCCGCGCGCGTTCGAGCGCCGAGCGGAACAGGCTCCAGGAGCCGTCGGAGTAGTTGCCGCCGCGCACCAGGGACGCCTCATCGACGAGTGCGTCGAGGGCCTCGCGGTGCACGGCGGCGGCGGAGATGACGAGCGGGTCGGTCGGGGATATCCCGGTGCCGCCCACCGTCGAGGCCCGCACCCCGTGGGCGAAGGCCGCGTCGTGGAACGTGATGCCGAAGCGCGCGTCGACCTTCGCGGTGCCGGTGAGCGACAGCGTCGCCGTACGCGAGCCGCTGACGCGGAGGTCCGCCGTGACACCGCCCGGCAGGCCGGTCACGGTCGCCGCCCCGGTCCTGGTGAGACTGGTTCCCTTGCGGGCGGCGAACGAGGCCGGTCCGTCCAGGGTCAGCTTCACGCCGGCGTCGACGGTGCCGTCCGCGGCGGTGTCGACGGTGCCCGGGCGGGCGGAGACGACGGTGTCGCCCTTGTCCGTTCCGGTGTCGCCGTCACCTGTGTCGCCGTCACCCGTGTCGTCCGAGCTCAGTGAGTACGCGGGCTTCGTGTGGGCGCCCCACTGGGAGGGCTTGGAGCCCATGGTGAAGTCCAGGGTGCCGCCGGAGATGATCTGGGAGTAGTCGAGCCACGTGTTGTCGAACCGCGAGCCGTTGAGGGTCGCGCTCCGCACGTAGTAGTCGCTCGGCGACACGCCGTCGGCCTTCACCGTGAACCGGGTGCCGTTGGCGTAGGTGATCGTCGTGGAGTCGAAGAACGGGCTGCCGATCTGGAACTGGCTGGAACCGGCGGTCACCGGGAACAGGCCCAGGGCGGCGGCGACGAACATGGTCGACATGGTGCCGGCGTCGTTGTCCATGGTCGGCAGGAAGCCGTTCGGGGAGAGCTTGTAGACCTGGGTCTTGACCGGCGGGGTGAACTGGCCGCCGGAGCTGGGGGCCTCGTTCGTGGAGCCCGTCGCGATGTAGCGGTTCCAGGTCGTGCCGGTGTAGATGGCCCGAACCCACTTCTGCGTGAGGCTCGGCTCGCCGACGTAGTTGAAGAGGTACGGGGCCTGCAAGTCGATCTCGTTGGCGTTGGAGTGCAGCATGGTCGAGCCGTCGTCGGCGGTGGAGTCCTCGCCGAACATATGCCTGACCGCGGCCTTCCCGGCCTTCGGTCCGCCCATGGCCTCGATGAGCCCGCCCATGTCGTACGCGTCGTACCAGTGGTACTGCCACAGCGTGCCCTGGTAGAGGCCGGCCTCCTCGAACTTCTCGTAGTCGGCGCTCTGCCAGTCACCGCCCGCGGCGCGCGGGGTGAGCAGACCGACCTCGGTGCCGTCGGCCGCGGTCCAGGCGCCTGACTTCACGAGGTTGTCGATCGCCATGGTCGACTGGGCGCGCAGCTTCTTCGCGTCCTCCTTCTTGCCGAGCGCGTCGGCGATGACGGAGAGCGCCCACTGGTCGTAGCCGCGCTGGACGGTCGTACCGGGATCCCCGGTGACGTATCCCTGGCGTAGCTGCGCCCCCGTGTAGGAGCCGGAGTACGACAGCAGCGCCGGGTACGCCTCGTCGAGCCGGTCGAAGTTCTTGAAGCCCTTCGACAGCGCGTCGGCGACCAGCACGGCCGAGCGCTCCCAGCGCACGGTCGGGACCGAGTGGGTGAGGCCGCCGAGGCTCTTGCCGGAGGTGCGCGCGTCGGCGAAGAGCACGATCAGCGACTGCACCATGTCCCGGTAGGTGGCCGGGTCGATGTAGGCCTCGACGGAGTACTTGCGGAAGTCGTCCCAGGTGGACCAGCCGTCGTAGTACGTGAAGCCGTTCGCCCGGTGCACCGCTCCGTCGGCGCCGCGGTACGTGCCGCTGGTGCTGGTGGCGTTCACCGGCAGCGCGTACATGCGGTACAGGTGCGTGTAGAACTCCTTGGTGAGCGTCGACCCGGGGTCGGACTTCGCGGAGGAGCGCACGGCGACGGCGCCGAGCGCGCTGTTCCACTCCGCCTTCGTCCGGGCGCGCGCCTGGTCGAAGGTGAGGTCGCCCACCTCGTTGCGCTGGTCGGTCGCGGCCTGTTCCGCGCTGACCGGCGACAGCGTGACGCGCAGTTCGATGTCGTCCCCGGCGGACTTGTCGAACCCGAGGACGGCGCCGGTGTCGGACCCGTCCCGCGTGGTCGCGTCGCTCAGCCTGCCGTCGTTGCCCCAGCTCTTCAGGGAGGTCACGGGGACGTTCGTGGTGGCGGCGTAGTACAGCTGGTACGAGGCGCCGTTGAACGATCCCGCGACGAGTCCGGTGATCGAGGTGGTCCCGTCCGGGAGCGTCGTCGCCTTCATGGTCGAGCGGGTGCGGCTGGTGAAGTTGTTCGCCAGGTCGAGGACGAGCTCGGGGTCCGCCCCGGCGGGGAAGCTGTACCGCTGAAGCGCCGTGCGCGTCGTCGCGGTCATCTCGGCCTTGATGGTGCCGGAGTCCTGCTTCACCGACGACCCGGTTCCGGAGACGGCCCCGAGGCCCACCTGGTAGTAGCCGGGCGTCGCGGTCTCGTCGTCGTGGCTGTACGGATGGGCGTACGTGCCGGCGGCGGGGCGGCTGTCGTACCGCACGGATGTCGGGACGACGAGCAGGTCGCCGCCGCCTCCCGAGCCGCCGACGCCGTCGAGGTTCGTCGCGGTGAACCCGGCGATGTGGTCCTCGTTGTAGTCGTACCCGGTGTGGTTGCGGTTGGGCGTGGTCAGCGGGTTGACCTTGGCCAGACCGTGAGGCGCCTGGGCGCCCGGCAGGTCGTTGCCGTCGTCACCGGCGGTCGACACGAACGGGTCGACGAGTTTCGTGTAGTCCGTACCGCCGGACGTCCCCGTGGACGCGGACGTGGACGCGGACGTGGTCGCGGACGTGGACGCGGACGTGGACGCGGACGTGGTCGCGAAGGGCACTGCCGCGGCCGCGCCGGCACCGGCCAGCGCGCCGAAGCCGAGCGCGCCGGTGAGCAGTACGGCGACCGTCGCGTGCAGGGGCCGATGACGTCGGCGGGCGGTCCGCGGAAGAACCGCGCGGGGCAAGGGAGCTTGGGATGTGATGGGCACGTAACCTCTCCAGCGTCGCGAAATGCCCGCACAGTCCGCCCGAGAGGAAGACAACGTTGTCTGACCGAACACCGGAGCGTGCGGAGCGAGACGGCGGTGGACGCACGGGACGACGCCCGTCGCGTTCACGACCGTGCGCCATCAGACAGGGAAAAGGCGTACAACGGGCAAACAGCACTCACACAGGAGGTGCGCGCCGGACGCTCCGTCCTCTTACGAGGCTGACCCGGTGCCGCCGGCGCCCCTGCGGTCCTCGATGTCCTCGACATGGGTCAGCAGATAGCGGGGCCCGTCCTCCACGTCCGCGACAACGGAGTTGCGCATGGACACCCGGACGAACGAGCCGTCGCGCCGCCCGAGGCGCAGTTCGGCGCGGCCGCCCTCGGCCGAGGTGCGGAGCAGGGTCCCGATGTCCTCGGGGTGCACGAGATCGGAGAATGAGTACCGGCGCATCACGGACGCGGGCCGGCCGAGCAGCCGGCACAGCGCGTCATTGGCCCGCACGATCCGGCCGTGCCGATCGCCCCCCATCTCGGCGACGGCCATGCCGCTCGGCGCGTACTCGAACGCCTGCCTGAACGACTCCTCACTCGCGCGCAGCGCCTGCTGCTCCCGCTCCACGCGCACCAGGGCGCGCTGCATGTTCCCGCGCAGCCGGGCGTTGCTGATGGCGACCGCCGCGTGGGCCGCGTAGACCTGAAGTGCCTCCTGGCCCCATGCCCCGGGGCGGCGCCCGTTGCGCGGCCGGTCGACCGATATGACGCCGAGGAGCTCTCCCTCACCCTCTCTCGGCAGGTACATCGGTGCGAACAGCCGGTCGGCGGGGTGCCATTCGTCCTCGAACTGGGGTGCCGGTCCCTCGGTGTGCCATTGCGGTACGTCGTCGTTGTCGAGGACCCAGCCCTCGGTGTGCGGGATATAGCGGAGGGAGCCCCATGTCTCACCCATGGTGAGGCGTCGGTCCCAGGAGGCACGCGAGCCCACTCTGCCGGTGATCAGGGCCTCGGCGGCAGAGCTGCCGGAGAAGGCGGCGACCACGAGGTCACCGTCCGGACGCACCAGATTGACGGCGGCGAGTTCGTACCCGAGTCCCGCGACCACGCCGTCGGCGACGGACTGAAGGGTGTCGGCCAGGCTCCGCGCGGGCGACACCTGACTGATGAGCTGGTCGAGCAGGCTCCGGAGGGTGGCGAGACGGACGTACGGTTCCGACTCGGTGGCGGTCGACTCGGTGTGGCCCCCGGCGGTCGCCTGCGCCGCGGTCCAGTTGTCCCAGCCGCGCTGCGAGGTCACGGCCACGGGCCGGAAAGCCGTGTTGCGGAGGAAGGGTGCCTTGCCCAGGCTGTCACGGCAGAGCCGGTGCGGCTGGGGCAGGGCCTTCAGACCGAGTTCCACCCGCAGCCGCTGGTAGATCGTGTCCAGATCGAGGAATTCATCACCCTCCAGGACACCGTCCTTGATCAGTCTGATCAGTTCGCCCGTGAACGCGGTGAACCGCTCGCCGGGCGGGGACACCGCGACCGCGTTCTCGGCGGCGGCGGCCAGCAGATAGGTGCCCTCGACCTCCAGTTCGGCCCCGGCGGACTGGGCGCCGAAAGTGCGCGCGCTGTAGCAGCAGTCGGCGATGACGATCCGCCGGGCGGCGGGGCTGTGCTCGATCGACCGGCGGATCCATTCGTAGGGGACTGCCGTGTCGTGCACGGACATCCGGTCGCTGTCCCCGACGGCCAGGTGCAGTTGGCCCGTCCTCGGTTCGATGAGCCCGTGCCCCGCGTAGTACACCAGCAGGGTGTCCTTGGCGGCTTCCGCCGCCTCCGCCACGGACTTGGAGAGCTGGCGCGGCGTCTGTGGATCGAGCACCAGATGGCAGTTCTCCGGGGGAAGCCCCCAGATGTTCTGCTGCGCGAAGAGATCCGCGAGGGTCTTCACCCCGCTCGCGACGGCGGGCAGATCGTGGAGCGTCTCGAAGGCACCGACTCCTATGAGCACCGCGCGCGAGGTCGCGGGGTCAGGTGGGTTCGCCACGCCCGTCCCCTTGCCCGTCGGTCCGGCCGTCCCGCCTGCCCGTCCGGTCGTTCTGCCTGCCCGTCCAGTCGTCCTGACTGCCCGTCCGGTCGTCCCGACTGCCGGTCCAGTCGTCCTGACTGCCGGTCCGGTCGTCTCGACCGTCGGTCCCGCCGTCGGTCAGGGACTCCAGCAGGCGCCGCGTCTCATCGGGCGAGGAGTCGGAGATGGTGACCCTGACGCCGTCGGGGCGTTCCACCGTGACGACCGGCTGCCCTGGCCGTGTCGCGCGCCAGGCGACCAGGGACAGGGCGAGCGAGGCGGCACTGAAGCCGCTGCTCACCACCAGCGAGATCAGGTCGATCACATCCCCCTGGGCTCCCGCCCGGGGCGACCGTGCCGTGTCGAGTACGAGGCGCGCGTGGCGACGGGCCGCGGGCTCCGCGAGCAGCCAGGTGTGCAGTGACCGCAGCTCGCCCTCCGCCGTCTCCTCGTCCGCCAAGCCGACGCCCAGTCTCACCCGCGACCCCTTCGTTTCCGACCCGCCCACAACGGCGGGTGGGACAGCTTAGGGCCCATGGCACGGAGCCCGACATTCCGGTGATCAGGGGAACGGGGATCACGGGGAGCGCATCGGCCGCGCACTTCGCGGGTGATCCATGAGGCCTCTGGCCAGGCGGGGATGTGGGGAATGTGTCGGTCGCGGGCCGGGAATGCCGGATACCCGGATACCAGGTCGGCCACGCCCGTCGGCGGCTGGGTCCTCGACTGGGCCCCCGGGCCCTGCGTTTGGGCCCAGGCCCATCCTTAGGCTGCTGTCACTTGGGGGAACGGGTGGTGACGCCGGCGAGGAGAACAGATGAAAGGCTCCGACAGGTTCCAGTTATGGCATGAGCACAACAATGAGCGGAATCGCCGACGCCTGGGGTCTTTCCCCTGGATCCGGCTGAGCCCGGCACGATCCGAACGAGAGGCCCGAGAGGCCCCAGAGGCCCTGGGCGGGCTCGGAGACAGAGGGCAGAGCGGGGCCGAGTACGCCGCGATGGTCGGGGTGGTGTCCCTGGTCGTGGCCGCGATCGTCGGCCTGAGCGTGCCGACGGACGAGGCGACCGGGCTGAAAAGCGCCGTATGCCGAATACTTCACCCGCTGAGCGGTGCCGAAGCGTGCTCCTCGGGCGACTACGCGGGCGACGGGGACGGGGACGGCGACGGCGGCGACGGAGATGACGGCGGAGGCGGGGATCCCGGCGATCCCTTCGTTCCCAACGGCGACCCGTTCGAGCCCGCGAAGTGTCTGCTGTCCCAGGACCAGACCAAGGACACCGTCGTCATCCAGGTGGCCTTCATCAAGATCAGCGCCTCGGAGACGGTCAAGCTCCAGCAGTGGTCCGACGGTACGGTCACCCTGGAGCGGGTGAGTGAGACCGGGGGCGGGGTCACGGCCAGCATCTCCGCGGGCATTCCCG
Organism: Streptomyces sp. NPDC002018; assembly: GCF_042890865.1. Lineage (NCBI taxonomy): Bacteria > Bacillati > Actinomycetota > Actinomycetes > Kitasatosporales > Streptomycetaceae > Streptomyces > Streptomyces sp. NPDC002018. Next base: position 16,120 of record NZ_JBIASO010000036.1, on the reverse strand, counting down.
GCCTGAAGGACTGGGGCGGCAGCGCCTCGCTGAGCGGCAGTTATATGTCGGGCAGCGGCAGCGGCGGGCAGTGGCTGTTCAACGGGAACAAGAGCGGCGATCCCCAGGCGGACCTGGAGGCCAACCTCGCGGACGCGCAGAAGTTCGCCGCGTACCTCAGGGCGAACGAGGGCTGCCGTTACCAGAGCGGCTACAACCCCGGTGCGGCGATGGGGGCTTGCACCCAGGACGCGGCCTCCAAGAAACCCGATCTCGAACCGGAGCTGGCGCCGGACGTCGACATCACCAAGACCTCCACCGAGGCGGCCGGCGGAGTGAGCTTCGGCAAGACCTTCAAGGGCAACGGAAAGAGCGGCAAGGACACCCAGGGCGGTAAGGACGGCAAGGGCGCCGACGGCCCCAAGGACCTGGGCAACATCTCCTTCGAGGGACTCTCGGGTTCGATGACCGAGGACGTGGTGGTCATGCGCGCCAAGACCGGCCCGGACGCGGGCAAGATCACGTTCGTCTACACCTTCACCGTGAGCGGCATGGCCGGCGGGGTGGCACAGGCCAAGGGCAGCAGGATGCAGCAGGTGGCGGTCACCTACGACGCGGCGGCCTACGACCAGGAGGAGGAGAACGGCGACCCGCACCACCCGCAGAAGCTGACGATCACCACCAGCCAGGAGGCCGGGGACGGCCCCGGCATCCAGACCGGCGCGGGAGCCAACGCCGGGCCCGTGACGATCGACGTCGGTGGCGGCGGCGGAACCATCGAGTCGCAGATCCACACCGAGTCGGCCGAGGTCACCCTCGACAACGACGCCGACAGCACCGCCGTCGAGGACTGGCTGCGCGGACGCGGCGACGCCCCCGCCAGCAACCCGCTGCCCACCCCGTCGGACGCCGCCGAGGCGCTGAGCGACGACGCGGGGCCGATCGAGCGCCTGCTGCACGACAAGGGCAAGCTCACCCGCCTCGACTACAAGGCCAACACCGACTGGTGGAACGCCTCACTCGGCATCGGCTTCGGCATCTCCGCGGGACAGGTCAGCCTCGGCTTCAAGCTCTTCGGCATCGACATCACCCACGAGAGCAAGACACAGACCATCACCGGCGACCCCACCTACGCCACCGGCCCCAAGAGCGGCGGCGCCCGCCCCTGGATCGAATGGAAGAACTGCACCCAGACCACCCCCATCCCCACCTGACCGGCAGGGGGCACGTCCGTGAGCCGGGCCACCGGGCCCACGGACGTGCCCCCTCAGGCGCTGGACGCCACCGATGACGAGCGCTCCTGCCTCACATCCGTCTGCCGCCGCCGGGGGCCCGGGTCCGGACGTCCCAGGTCCGGACGTCCCGGGTCCGGACGTCCCGGATCCGGACGTCCCGGGTCATCCGACTGTCTGCGGGCGCGGCTCGCTCACCGCACGGGGAAGCCGAAGGAGTACCCCTGCCGCTCCAGCCAGGGCAGCACCTCGCGCAGAGCGGCCACGGTCTGGGAGCGATCCCCTCCCGCGTCGTGGAAGAGGACGGTCGGCCCGTCGGCGATCTCCCGCTTGACGGTGGCGACCATGGTGTCCACGCCGGGACGCTCGAAGTCTCTGGAGTCGACGTTCCAGCCCAGCGGCCGCATCCCCCGGGACGCGGCGAGCTGTCGGCTGTACGGGGTGAAAGCACCGCCCGGGGCCCGGTAATACTGCGGCCGGACGCCTCCGGACGCCTTGGTGATCATGCGCTCGGCATCCAGGATCTGCTGGGACTGGTAGGCCTCGGACTGGGTGTCCATGGTGGTGTCGTGCGAGACCGTGTGGTTGCACAGCCGGTGCCCGGCCGCCACGACCGCCTTGACCAGGTCCGGGTACGCCTGTGCCTGCGTGCCCACCATGCAGAACGTGGCCTTCGCACCGCTGTCCTTCAGCAGTCGCAGCACCTGTGGCGTCCAGGCCGGGTCCGGTCCGTCGTCGATGGTGATGTTGACGCCACGGGCGCCGCGGTCCGAGGCGTGTGCGATGTCCGCCGCCACCTTGGCCACGGTCCGGTCCTCGGCCCGGGCGTCCGGCGCCGATACCCGCGCTTGCGGCCGGCGCTCTCCGACGGAGTCGGCCTGCGCGGTCCACACCGAGGTGGCAGCGGCCATCGCCGTCACCCCGAGCGCCGCCGCGAGAAGCCGGCCGTGCCATCCCCTTCCCTTGTGCCTTGCCATGTCCGCCCGCCCCTTTGCCGTCTCCGCCGATGCCGTGCACCCATGAAGACATACGAACGCCCGTACAAGACCCCCCTGTTACCGATCACGGACGAACACGCAGGGGGCCGGCGACAAACGGGGGAATCCCGCGACAGCCGAGGGAGCGCAGGGGCCTAGAAAGGCACCGGCGGGGGCGTTGGCCGCGCCCCGTGTGATGTCACACGTCGTTCAGGAAGCCACCGGGCTACGTGTGTGGGCTGCGGCTGCGCAGTGGCAGAGCGGCGAGCGCGAGCAGAATGCCAAGTCCGAGCAGCACGACCGCCGCGGGCACGGGCTGCCTGGCGCGCCAGAGCTGGACCGGCAGGCCGATCCAGGGCACGCGCAGTCGTGCGACGCCCTGGAGTGCCGCGGGCCGTACCGGGGTCGAGTCCGGTGTGGAGTTGGCGTCGCCTTTGGTGATCAGGTCGTTGTTGGGAAGTACCTGGTAGACCCGATGGGTGAGCAGACGGCCGGGTCGGGTGGGATCCTGGACCAGCACGATGTGGCCCACCGCGGGTGTGCGGTCGCGCGGTGGGGGCTGGTAGAGAACGACATCGCCCGGCGTGAGGGCGGGACGCATGGAGCCGGACTGCACCACCCCCGCCGTCCAGCCCAGCGCCAGCACGGGCAAGTGCGCCCACACCAGCAGCCCGAGCATCGAGCCGAGCAGGGTACGTGAGGTGACCGAGGTGACCACACGGAGCGGGTGCGGGGCGCCCCTGGGCGTGGGGTGGTGGAGCGCGCCGGCGGCCAGCTCACGGGGGAGGGTCACTCGCGTTCCCGCGCTTCCCAGGTGAAGGTCGCCTCGTTGGTGTTCGCCCCTTGCGAGCCGTTGGGCGCGCTGGAGCTGAACCTCCACGCGAAGCGGAAGCTCCTGGAGTTGTGGGACTTGTCGGACAGCGTCCAGGGACCCACGCCGGTGCGGTAGTCGGTGTGCAGGGCGATAAACTGGTCCAGGGTGCCGTCGAACGCCGTCTTGTGCGGCGTGAAGCCGTTGCAGTTTCCGGAGGCGCCGCCGCTGCCCACCTCGATCTTGAGGTTGACGAAGGACTGGAAGTTACTGGGCCAGTTCGGTGAGTTGCTGTACAGCTTGAGCGCGGTGGGGAACTCGGCGTTCGACTTGACCCTGATGCAGTTGGAGCCCGTGTCGCCGGGTCGCATGTTGTCGATGTCGAACATGGGCACCTTGCTGTCATTGGCCAGCCCCGCCGAGCCGGCGGTCCAGGTGTTGCCGCTGTTGCTGCTGGTACCGCTCCAGTCGGCGTTGGTGGCACCCCAGACCAGAGCACCGCTGAGCAGTAACCCGAGCGGAACGGGCACCACCTGTGCCAACACGTTCAGCCAGGAACGCGCCATCGCCAACTCCGTTCAATTGCATCGGTAGTGCAGCATATTGCCTCCCTCTGTCCCACCTGCGGCGGCGCCGCTCCGTGTCGCCGTCCGGGTCTGCTGGAGGCTCGGTTCCACGAGGAGGGCCGGGAACCGGAGGCGGAGCGTCCGTCATCGCGCCAGGTCGGCGGCGGTCCGCGGCGGCGAACTGCCTGCCCGGAGGCGGAACGGGGTCAGGCCGTGGGTCAGGCCGTGGGTCAGGTCGCGGGTCAGGCCGTGGGTCCCGCCGTGGGTCAGGCCGTGGGTCCCGCCGTGGGTCACGCCGCCGCGTAGCCGTACGTGTGCTGCGATCGTCCGACCGACGCCCTGGGCACCGTGATTCCCCCCACCTTCGCACCGCGCACGATCTCCCCGGTTGCACTCCATCGCTGTCTCCGTCTTCCGAGGCCGACCTGCCCGGGTTCGCCTCTCTGAGGTGCGAAACCCGCCGCACATCCGCTCCGAGCACGGGTCGCACTGTCATGACATCGCGACTGATGACCACCAGCGACCGCTGTCGGCCGAACGAAGTAGCACAGGCCGCCGCTGCCACGTCCTCCGGTCAGCCACGCGCCCGTGAGCGCGGAGCGGATCGCGCGTCGGCGCCCGCAGGCGCTTCGACCGTTCCGCCCGATGCCCCGGGACCGTCTGTCGCTCTTCCCCGCCTGTGGCCCGAGCCGTGTCGCTCAACGCCTCCAGCCGCCCGGCCCCCCGTGGGGGTGCGCCGTGGTTCTGTCCGTACAGCCGGAAAGGGCGCCTCCGGGGATGGGGGCGCCCTTTCCTGTGGCGCGGCTGGTGAGGCCACGTCAGAAGGTCGTCGCGGGTGGTCAGGAGGCAGTGGTGGCCTTCTGGCGGCGGCCGACGAAGACCGCGACGGCGCCGAGGGCCACCGCAGCGCCGGCCGCGCCGGCGAACCGCGGGAGGGCCGAGGGGGAGCCGGTGCTGGCGAGGGAGCCGGTGACGGCGGGGTCGCCGGAGTTCACGGGGGTGGTGGACGTGGCGCCCTGCGGCCTGGTGTCCGGGGTCTGCGGCGTGGTCTTGCCGGGTTCGGCGTCGTCGGCGTCATCGGCGGCGCTGCCGGCGGCGAGGAGCTCGAAGGCGTACTCGGTGGGGAGGTTGCCGCCACAGGACTCGTCGTCGTTGATGTAGTCACCGGCGACGAAGGCGAGGCCGTCCCCGGCCGGGGCCTTGGCGTCGACCTTCAGGCGCAGCTTCACATCGGCACGGGCGCCGGCCTTCAGCGGACTGATGGCGCCGACGCGACCGCCCGCTTCCACGTTCTTCCAGGCCGGGGCGGCGGCGGTCGACCACTGCAGGTGGAAGGCGTCGTCGATGACGTGGTAGCCGCTCTTGTCCGTCGCGTGGAAGTAGACGTACGGGGAGACCTCGTCCAGCGTCTTGCCCGTCCCGTTGGTCACGCGGAGGGAGAAGTCGGTCGTCGAGCCCGCGACGATCTTGGACGGCAGGCCGGTGACGACCGTGCTGAGCTTGCCCTCGAAGACGCACTCCGGCTCGTCCGGCTCCGCCTCGTCCCTGGCGTCGGCGAGCGCCTGGTCGGCGGCCTCCTTCGCTTCGAGGGCGGCCTTCGTAGCGTCCTGGACCTTGGAGTACTCACGAACGGCGGCGACGCGCGCGTCGTCGGCGGCCCGGCCGGCCGTCGCGGCCTTCTCGTCGGCGGCGGCCTTGGCGTCCTGTGCGGACAGGGCGGCGGTCTCGGCGTCGGCAACGGCCTTCTCCGCGGCCGCCTTCTCCTCGACGGTGGCGGTCTCGGGCAGCGCGGCGAGTACGGCCTTGGCGTCGGTGAGCGCCTGGTCGGCGTTCTGCTGGACGGTGGCGGCGTCGGCCGCCTCCTTCCTGGCGCTCTTCGCGGCGACGGCGAGGGGCGCGTCATCGGAGAGGGCGGCTTCGAGGACGACCCGCGCGGCCTTGCCCGCGGCCACGGCGTCGTCGTACGCCTTCTGTGCCTTCTCGGCGGCCTTCTCGAGTTCCTCGATGGAAGGCTTGTCCCGCTCGCCCTGCTGCTGCGCTTGCGAGGCGGCGGACGGCTTGGCGTCGGCGAGCGCGGGGGTGACGGAGAGCAGGATGACGGGGGTCGTCACGGCGGCCACGACGGCCGTGGCAAGAATGCGGCGAATCTTCAACGGAGTCCTTCGCGGGTCCGAAAAGCGGGTTCGAAAAAGAGTTGAGGCAGCGGCTGCGGCAGCACCCACGCAGGGCTTCGTCGGTGATCGTATGACCGGAAACACCGTCGCCGGAAGCGCATAAGGAAGGTCACGAGTGCGGGACACCACTCCCCCTCGGCGGGCAATTGCCCCATAAGGGGATAGTTGCTTCCTCCGCACGGACCAATTTGGTGATCTATGTCATTCCGTGGGGGCGCGCCGGCAGCCGACCACCCGCAGCCGCCATGGGGCGGTGAGTCGGGCCGGGCCCGCGGGCCATGGGCCGCGGGCCGCGGGCCGGGCGGTGCAGGGGCGGGGCCACGCCTTGCAGGCGCCGGGCGGTGCAGGGACCGGGCAGGATCCCGCTGGATGCGGAGCTCGCGGTCGCAGCGGAACGCCCGGCCGGGAGAACCCCGGCCGGGCGTCTGGCCGAGCCGCTGACAACAGCCGCTTCACCAGCAGATCGCCGCGCCCCCTCCCTGAACTCACCACCGGGAGGGGGGCTTTGCACTGCCGGCGCGGCTTCCGGGCAACGGGGCCTAGGCAGCCGTCAGATCGTCAGATCCTCAGATCGTGGGTGTCTCATCGACGACCTCCTTGTGCGGTTCGACAATGAACCTCCAGCCGTCGCTGGGCTCCAGGAACCGCACGCGGGTCGGGTAGATGTCCAGGGCGCGGCGGTCGCGGTTCTGGCCACCCGCGCTCTTCCGCCCCTTGGCCGGCTCCTCGAACAGGTCGACCTTGACGTCCGGCACCGCGACGACTTCCTCGCTCCAGCGCTGAACGATCCCCACGCCGAACGCGTCCCGCGCGGCGGAGTAGAGCGAATCCAGAGATTCCTTGTTCCCGTTGGGCACGAAGAGGGCGAGGTTCAGGAGGACGCCCGCGCTCTGGAGGACCTCGATTTCCTCCCCCGCCTCGTCGGCGACCCAGATACCGCGCTCTTCGGCATTGTCCGGGAGAACACGGATTTCCTCACCGAAGACCGTCCTCGCGGTGAAGGACCCTCCCTCGAAATTCTTACCCGGCTCCGCAAGGAAAGCCGGGGCGTAGCAGTCGAGAGGAAGGCCATCCATCTCTGCCGAGACGAAGATGCCGTCCTGGAGCCCCAATTCTGAGACCTCTTCGGCCGTAAGACGTCGAGCCGTTACCTTCTCGGTGTTCACGCCATTCCCCTTTTTTCGTGGCGTCCTGTGAATTCATCAATACCCTACCACGAAAACGACCGACCACTTCCCGTCACCCATGTCTTCACGGTCACAATAACGCTGGTCAACACCTCCGAGTGATTACTTCCGGCAGAACAGCGGACGAATCATCTCGCATCACCGACGAAACGCGGCACTCGCAGATAAATGCGATTCGGGCCAAGAGGTGACCTACCGCTTCGGCAATGTTTTCGGCAACAAAAGAAGTCGTCACGTGAAATGTGAGCGGACTTGACCGAATGACAACAAGCAGCCAAGAGGCGCCTTGCTGATCGGTGAATCGTGCCCGGCCGCGGACAGCCGATCGCACCCGTTTTCCTCGGAGGAACCTCGTGGTAGTCCGCGGCGAACCGCCGGTATGCCTCGGGCCGACGATCCACCGGCAGAGGGAAACAGCCGGGCAACCTTCCTCCCGTCTCGCGAGTCTCCACGCTGTACCTCGTTGCCCGCACAGCGTGAAAGGCCCTCGTGCACCAGAAGAGATCCGTCGCCGCCCTGGCCGGTGGCGCCCTGTCCGCCGTCGCTCTCGGCGGTCTGCTGGCCGCCGCCCCGCAGGCGGTGGCCGCCGATGTCACCTGCTCGGCCAATGTCTACAAGCGGACGTTCTACAAGAACACCGCGTTCTCCGGCTCCCCCGTGCGGACCGACTGCGACAGCGCCATCAGCCAGAGCTGGTCCGGCAGTCCGGTCGCCGGGGTGCCCTCGAACGACTTCGGTGTCCGCTGGTCGGTGACGCGTGACTTCGGGTCCGGCGGCCCCTTCACGTTCACCGCCTCCGCCACCGACGGCATCCGCGTCTATCTGGACGGCGTCCGCAAGATCGACCTGTGGAAGGGCACCGGCGACACCGCCCGCTCCAAGGGCGTCAACCTCACCGTGCCCTCCGGCAAGCACACCCTGCGCGTCGACCACGTGAACTGGACCGGCGCCGCCAAGGTCACCTTCACGTACACGCCCCGGACTTCGGCCACGTACGACAAGACGAAGCCGCTGGCCCCCACCGGTGTGAAGACCGCCTACGCCACCAAGAGCCGCAAGACGACCGTCTCCTGGTCCGCCAACAAGGAGATGGACCTGGCGAGTTACACCCTCCACCGGCGGGCCGTCGGCTCCAGCACCTGGACGAAGGTCACCACGACCACCGCCCGCAGCTACACCGATCCCCTCGTCAACCCCGACGACCGCACGCCCTACTACTACGAGGTGCGCGCCAAGGACAAGGCGGGCAACACCTCGTCGGGCAGCACGGACACCATCGTCCGCCCCCTGCCCGTGGTGACCTCCCTGACCGGCACCTACGACAAGGCGACCGGCAAGGTCACCCTGAAGTGGCCGCTCAATACCGAGCCGCACTTCGACCACTACACGGTCCACAGCAACGACAAGGTGGACGGCTCCTACAAGTGGGTCCCGCTCGGCACCACCAAGGGCAGCACCTGGACCACCGGCCCCGTCACCGCCGACGGTGAGACCCGCCACTACCGCGTCCTCGTCACCAACGACAGCGGCACCACCACCTACAACCCCGACTGGCTCGACGCCACCGCTCCCCACGAGCTCTGGCTCGCCATCCCCGACGGCATCGCTCCGGCCGAGGCCCCCGATCTGTCCGTGCGCTCCTGCGCGGGCGGTGTCCAGGCCACCGCGACCGACTACACGCCGTCCCCGATCCGCGACTTCACCGGCTTCGAGATCGAACGCCGCGCGGCCGGGACGGGCACCTGGTCGGTGGTCCTGCACAAGGCGTACGATCCGCGCCTCGACCCCGCCACCGCCACCGTCTGCGACCCGCTGCCCGCCGACGGGCGCACCTACGAGTTCCGGGCCCGTACGTATGACGCGGCCGGCAACTACTCGCCGTACAGCGGGATCCGGGCGTTGACCGTGGCTGCCGGCTGACGGTCGGGGCTCCGTCCCTGTGTGAGATGCCGGCGTGGCAGGCCCGCTTCCAGGCAGGTCATCGGCCCACTCCCGTCAGCGCGACGGTGGCCTGCCACAGCCGGCCGGCCGTGGCCTCGTCCAGGCCGGCCCTGCCCGGCTTGCGCACGGTGGGGTGGCCCTTGATGCTGCCGGGCCCGTCCGGGCCGACATAGGCGTTGCCGGGCACGTCCTGCGCCGCGGCGTACAGGATGGACAGGGCTCCGCGTTCGGGGTCGTTGAGCAGGAAGGGAAGGCGGTTGACGGCGTTGGCCGGAGAGTGGGCGGCCAGTTGTGTCGTCGCGATGCCGGGGTGGGCGAGCACCGACCGCACCCGGCTGCCCGACGCGGTCAGCCGCCGCTGCAACTCCAGGGAGAACAGCACGGTCGCGCGCTTGGAGTCCCGGTACGCGTGCATCCCGTTGTACGCGCGCGTGCGCCAGTCGAGGTCGTCCACGTCCAGCTTGGACTGCCGGTGCAACTGGCTGGTGACCGTGACCACACGGTCGGTCAGGTGCGGCAGGAGCAGATTGGTCAGGACGAACGGGCCGGTGTAGTTCGTCGCGGTCTGCACGTCCAGACCGTCCGCGGTCCGCGCCGCCGGGATGTCCATCACACCGGCGTTGTTGATGAGGATGTCCAGGGCGCCGCTCCAGTCCTGCGCGAAGCGCCGTACCGACCCCAGGTCGGCGACGTCCAGCCGCCGGACGTCGAACCGGCCGGGCATCCCGGAGACCGCGAGGCGGCCCTTCTCCGTGTCACGCACCGCCAGTACGACGCGGGCGCCGGCGCGGGCCAGCTCCCGCGCGGTGATCAGCCCGAGCCCGCTGCCGGCCCCGGTGATGAGCACCGTCCTGCCGGTCATCTCCGGCAGATCGGCGGCTGTCCACTTGGCCATGGGAATCCTCTCCTCCGCTGGGCGCGGCGGCGTCCGCCGCACGCCCACGTCGTCGCGGAAGGCACCGCGCCGTCCCGCGGTACCCACTGCACCGCACCCGGCGACACCGGGGAAGGACTCCCTCAACCACTGACCGGCAGTCCGTGGATAAGGCCCGCCGACGGCTGCGACACTGCGGGCGCACGGCGATGTCCCCCGTTCGCGAAGTACCCGATCTCCTGGAGACCACCATGGAACGGTCCGTGGACCGCGCCTCGTTGGGCGCCTTTCTGCGCGCCCGGCGGGAGGCGCTGCAACCGGAGGACGTGGGACTGCGCCGCGGATCGCGCCGGCGCGCCCGCGGTCTGCGGCGCGAGGAGGTGGCGGAGCTGTGCGACATGTCCTCCGACTACTTCGCCCGTCTGGAGAGGGGGAACGGTCCACAGCCGTCGCAGCAGATGGCCGCGGCCATCGCCCGCGGTCTGCGCCTGACCCCGGACGAACGCGACCACCTGTTCCTGCTGTGCGGACACCGCACACCGCGGCGGCAGTTGCGCGGCGAGCACGTCAACCCCGGGCTGATGCGCGTACTGGACCGGTTGCGGGACACTCCGGCACAGGTCATGGGCCCCCTCGGCGAGACATTGCTCCAGACACCACCCGCCGTGGCCCTGCTCGGCGAACAGACCCACTACAGCGGGGAGGCCCGCAGCGCCCCCTACCGCTGGTTCACCGAGCCGGGCGCCCGCAGCCGCTACCTCCCCGACGACCACGAGGCCAACAGCCGGGTGAACGTCTCGCTCCTGCGGGCGGCCACCACGAGGGAAGGCCCCCAGTCGCAGGCCGCCCGCCTCGTGCGGAGCCTGCTGCACCACAGCGCGGAGTTCGCGTCACTGTGGGACCAGCAGGAGGTCGGCCTTCACTGGAACAGCGCCAAACGGTTCGTCCACCCTCAGGTCGGGCGGATCGACCTGTTCTGCCAGAACCTGCTGGACCCCGACCAGGCGCAGTCCCTGCTCATCTTCACCGCGACACCCGGCACCGAGAGCCACGACAAACTGGCCCTGCTGAACGTCCTCGGCACGGACAGCTTCACGGTCGGCTGAGACTCGGGAGCCCGCCCGAAGAAGGCTCGGCAGACCCCGGGACTCGGCAGACGCTGGGCTCGGGAGACGCTGAGAGGTGTGATGCGCGCCGGGAGGTGTGTTGCGCGCTCCGGTCGCCGCGCTCACGCCGCACGCGGCGGTGTGATCTCGTTGAGCAGTTGACGGACGCGCCGCTCGATCTCGTCGCGGATGGGGCGGACGGCACCGGCTCCCTGTCCGGCGGGGTCGGGGAGCTCCCAGTCGAGGTAGCGCTTGCCGGGGAAGACCGGGCATGTGTCGCCGCAGCCCATCGTGATGACCACGTCGGACGCCTGGACGGCCTCGACGGTGAGCACCTTGGGCACCTCGGCGGAGATGTCGATGCCTGCCTCCGACATCGCTGCGACGACGGCCGGGTTGACCGTATCGGCGGGCGCGGACCCGGCGGAGCGCACTTCTACGCGGTCGCCCGCGAGGTGGGTGAGGAAGGCCGCGGCCATCTGGGAGCGGCCGGCGTTGTGGACGCAGACGAAGAGTACGGACGGGCGCTCGGCAGGGGTCGTCATGCGGGTGTCCTTCTGGGCGTATGCGGTCAGGGGAGCGGGGAGGCGGCCGGTTCGGATTCGCCCCGGAGGGGGACGGTTCCGGGTTCGCCCTGGCTGGGGACGGCGGCGGGTTCGCCCCGGAGGGGGACGGCGGCGGTACGCGCGGGCGACGGGCGTCCGAACACCGCGCGCACCAGTCCCAGCCCCAGCGCCGCACCGATGAGCTGGGCCGCGACGAACGGGCCGACCGAGGCGGGTGCGATGCCGGCGAACGTGTCGGTGACGGCGCGCCCCACGGTGACGGCCGGGTTGGCGAACGATGTGGAGGACGTGAACCAGTACGCCGCTCCGATGTACGACGCCACGGCCACGGGGGCGAGGTGGGAGCGGCCGGTCCGGCCGAGTCCGAAGACCAGCAGGACGAGTCCCGCGGTCGCGACCAGCTCGCCCAGCCACAGGTGACCGGAGGTGCGGTCCTGCGTGGACCAGCGCACCAGGGGCTCGGCGAACATGGCGTCGGCCAGGATCGCGCCGCCGATCGCGCCGGCGCTCTGGGCGGACAGATACGCGGCGACGTCCCGGCCGCTCAGCCCGTCGCCACGGGAGCGGCCGTCGCCACGGGAGCGGCCGTCTCCACGGGAGCGGCCGTCGAACCACGCCGCAAGGGTGACGACCGGGTTGAAGTGCGCGCCGGAGACCGGCCCGAGGAGCGTGATCAGCACGCCCAGCCCGAACACGGTGGCCAGTGAGTTGGCCAGCAGTCGCACTCCGCCGTCCTGGCTCAGCTCGGTGGCCTGGATTCCCGAGCCGACCACCACCGCGACCAGGGCGGCCGAGCCGACGGCTTCGGCGAGAGCCCGCCGTCCCAGTGAAGCGCTCACGCGGTCGCCTCTGCCGCCCGCGCGGTCCTCAGGAACGCGGAGAGCCGGTCGAGGGTGCCGGGAAGCACCCAGTAGTAGACCCATGTGCCCCGGCGTTCGCAGTCGATCAGGCCCGCCTGTCGAAGCAGCTTGAGGTGGTGCGAGATCGTCGGCTGGGACAGGTCGAAGGCAGGGGTCAGATCGCATACGCAGACCTCCCCGCCCGCCCGCGAGGCGATCATCGACAGCAGCCGCAGACGGACCGGGTCACCGAGGGCCTTGAAGATCTTCGCCAGCTCGGCGGACTGGTCCTCGTCCAGGGGCGCGGTGCCCAGCGGCGCGATGCCCGGGGCCGCGGTGCCCGGGGCCGCGGGCACGGGCCCTGGACAGCAGGCGCCGAACCGCTCCTCCCGCCCGAGCACCACCCGTTCTTGATTCGACATACTTCTATGTTGACGTTCTTCGATCCAGGGCGCAACCTCGCATCGACGGACATCAATCACCGGCCTACCGATTGCCGGCCTACCGTCAGACGCTGAACACGGAGCCGATGAACTCCGTGAGGAGGCGCTCCTTGAGCGGCACCGGCAGCGCGTCGAGCAGCACCAGGACGGGGGCCATCCGGCCGGGGAGTCCCGCGTCGGCGCCCAGTCCCGCGAAGGCCAGGACGGCCGCGATCTCGTCCGGGCCGAGCGCCGCCGGGTCGAGTCCGGCGGCGAGGCCGGCGAGCGCCGGGTCCACGGTCACCGGCGCCAGCGTACGGGCGGTCAGGAGCGCGGCCCCGAGGTCCTCGACCAGCGCGTCCACCCGGTCGGCGGTGGCCGGGGTCAGGGTGAGATGGAGACTGGGCGGCAGGCCGTCGAAGGAGAGCTGGGGCTGGAGGTACCAGCCACGGTCGCGCATCTCGTCCGCGAGGTGCAGCAGCAGACTCAGATCACTCAGATCACTCAGGTCACTCAGATCGGCGTCACCGTCCGCCGATCCGCCCACGACCGTGAACGCGACGAGTCCTGCGGCCGGTTCCCCCAGTACCCGTAGGCCGTCGGTCTCGCGCAGGCCCGCCAGCAGCCGGTCCGACGCCGCGGCGACCCGGCCGGCCAGCGCGGTGTAGCCGTCGTCACCGACATGCTGGAGGACCGCCCACGCCTGGGCCAGCAGACCGCCGGACTTGGTGCCCTGGACCGTCGGGTTGACGACCGGGTATCCGGGCCAGCCCGCGTGGGCGAAGTACTGGTGGCGGCGCAGTGCGGCGTCCCGGTAGAGGACGACCGAGGCGCCCTTGTCGGCGTACGCGTATTTGTGCAGGTCCACGGAGAGCGAGGTGACCCCGGGGACCGACAGGTCGAACGGCCGCACCTCACGCCCCGCGCGCCGCAGGTAGGGCAGGAGCCAGCCGCCGATGCAGGCGTCGACATGGCAGAGCACTCCGCGCCGTTCAGCGGCCGCGGCGATCTCGGCCACCGGGTCGATCACTCCGTGCGCGTACGAGGGGGCCGAGGCGACCACGAGCGCGGTGCGGTCGGTGAGCGCCGCGGCCACGGCGCCCGCGTCGGCGCGGAAGGAGACCGGGTCGACGGGGACGACGACCGTCTCCAGGCCCAGATAGTGGGCGGCCTTGTGGAAGGCGGCGTGGGCGGTGGACGGGAGGACCAGTTGCGGCGCGGTGACCCCTCGTACCGCACGCGCGTGGTCCCGGGCCGCCTTGACGGCGAGCAGGATGCTCTCCGTCCCGCCGCTGGTGAACGTGCCCTGGGCGCCGGGTGCGCCCAGCAGCGTCGCGACCGCGCCCACCAGGTCGTTCTCCAGCCGTGCCACGCTGGGGAAGACGGTCGGGTCGAGACCGTTGACGGCCGCGTACGCCGCGTACGCGGAGGCGGCCAGCTCGTCGAGGCCGTCCAGGCCCGCGTCGTAGACGTACGCGAAGGTGCGCCCGCCCCGGGTGGGCGCGTCGGCCTCGCGCAGGAGACGCAACTCGGCGAGCACCTCGGCGGCGGCACGGCCGGCCGGCAGGGCGCGGATGGGTTCAGTCGACACGGCCGGTCTCCCTCTGCGGGGGTGCGGATGCGGGTGCGGATGCGGATGCGGGTGCGTGTGCGGATGCGGATGCGGTTCGGTCCTCGCGGTAGTGGTGCAGCAGCAAAAGACTTACGGCGGCGAGTACGGCGGGCAGTACGCTCATGCCCGCGGTGATGCCGGCCAGGGCGGCCCCGGGCTGGTCCACCCGGTGGCCGGCGTCGGAGGAGCGGAACCCCGTCACCGCGAGGACCAGCGCGAACACCCCTGCGCCCAGCGCGAAGGCCAGGGTCTCGGCGGCCGTCCACAGCCCGGTGAAGGTCGCGGCCCGCCGCTTGCCGGTGCGGACGGCGTCGGCGGCGAGGGTGTCCGCGAGCATGGTCAGCGGCAGCAACTGGAGCCCCGCGTAGGCGACTCCGATGACCACGACCGCCCCGTAGCCGAGCGCGGGTCCGGCCGCCGGGGTGAAGGCGAGGAGCACCGCTCCGGCGAGGAAGAGCAGGGACGCGCACCACTGGGCGTCCTTCACCCCGCGCAGCCGGGCCAGCCGGTTCCACAGCGGCATGACGAGGACGAGCGGGCCGATCAGACAGGCGAACAGCGGGGTGACGGCGCCCGGTGAGCCGAGGGTGTACGTGGCGAAGTACTGGACGCCCGCGAGCATCACGCCGACGGCGAGGGCCTGGAGGCTCCACATGCCGGCCAGGAACAGGAACGGCCGGTGGGAGCGGGCGGCGGCCAACTGGGCGCGGAGCGAGGGCTCGGCCTCACTGCGGGCCGCGGCCGGGGCCCACCGGGTGGTGAACCACGCGCCGAACATGCCCAGGGCGAGCAGGACCGCGACGGCGATCCCCATCGTCCGGTAGCTCTCCGGGCTGTCGCCGTCGGCGTGGGCGATCGCCGGGGCGAGCGCCCCGGACAGCAGGATCGCGACACCGAGGAAGCCCACCCGCCAGCCCAGCACCCGTGCGCGTTCGGCCGGATCCTCGGTCATCTCGGCGGGCATCGTCACGTACGGCACCTGGAAGACGGCGTACGCGGTGGCGGCCAGCAGGAACAGCACCGCCACATATCCGGCCGCGGCCGCTCCCCGCAGTGGCGGCGCGGCGAAGATCAGCGCGAAGAGCGGTGGGAGGGTGCAGGCGCCGATGAGCAGAAACGGACGGCGTGGTCCGCCGCGCAGCCCGCTGCGGTCGGACACCGCCCCGACCACCGGGTTGATCAGGACGTCCCAGGCTTTCGGCAGGAAGACCGCCGCTCCCGCGACGGCCGCGGGGACGGCGAGCACATTGGTGAGGTAGTAGAGCAGGATCAGTCCCGGCACGGTGGCGAAGGTGCCGGTGCACAGGGAGCCGAGTCCGTATCCGACCCGCACCCGGCGCGGCAGGGACGGGCCCGGTCCGCGGTCCGCGCGGAGGTCTGCTGGCATGCCGCAGATCATGAACGACGGTTCGCGCGGGCGACAAGGGTCTGGTGTGACGGAGGCATGAACTCCGGCGGCCGTGTCCCCGCACAGGTGAAGTGGTGTGCCGGTCCCCCCATGTGCCGGTCCCCCCATGTGCCGGTCCCCCCATGTGCCGGTCCCCCCATGTGCCGGTCCCGCCGGGTGCCGGTCCCGGCGGGTGCCGGTGCCGCCATGTGCCGGTCGCGCCGGGTGCCGGTCGCGCGGTTCCGCGGTCCCGCGGTCGCGCAGTCCCGCAGTCCCGCAGTCGCGCGGTCCGGCGGTCCCGCGGGGTGTACCCAGCATCACCGGTGTACCCAGCACCACCTCCCGGCCGGGCCGTACGCCCAGTGTGCCGAGCCCTCGGCGCCCATAGCGTCATGGTCACGGCGCAGAGAGCGCCACAGCGGAAGGGGCGGCGGACATGTTCCACCG